>CAZNKC010000309.1:0-4623 GCA_964573315.1 uncultured Verrucomicrobiaceae bacterium
TGGCCTTGGCGACGCCGGCGGCGATGGTGCCGACGCCGGCTTCGGCGACGAGCTTGACGCAGACGCGGGCGCGCGGGTTGACCTCTTTCAAGTCGTGGATGAGTTGGGCGAGGTCTTCGATGGAATAAATGTCGTGGTGCGGCGGCGGGCTGATGAGCATGACGCCGGGCGTGGTGTTGCGCAGGCGGGCGATCATGCGGTTGACCTTGTGGGCGGGGAGCTGGCCGCCCTCGCCGGGCTTGGCGCCCTGGGCCATTTTGATCTCGATCTCCCAGGCGCTGCTCAGGTACTCGGCGGTGACGCCGAAGCGGCCGGAGGCGACTTGTTTGATCTTGGAGTTGGCCCAGTCGCCGCTCTCATAAGGACGGAAGCGCTTGGGATCCTCGCCGCCCTCGCCGGAGTCGGACTTGCCGCCGATGCGGTTCATGGCGATGGCGAGGGCTTCGTGCGCCTCCGGGGAAATGGCGCCGAGGGACATGGCGGCGGTGGTGAAGCGCACGCGGATGTCCTCGATCGGCTCCACTTCATCCAACGGGATGGAGCCTTCCTTGCTGGGCACGAACTCCAGCAGGTCTTTGAGCGCCACCGGGGTGTTCTCAAGCTGGGCGGCGACGTATTTTTGATAATCCTCCGCCGTGCCGGTTTTGACGAAGGTGTGGAAGTTCTTGATGACGGGGCCGTTGATGGCGTGCATCTCGCCCTTCTGCCGCGGGCGGTAGTAGCCGGGGTCGCCGAGGTCGAGCGGCTTGCCCGCCGAGGCGGCGGCGTCCGTGCCGTCGTCCGGCACGGGCTGGCTGAAACCGGCGGCGTGGCGCGCCAACGCCTCTTCCGCGATCTCGGCGAAACCGATGCCGCCGATCTGCGAGGGTGTGCCGCTGAAGCAGAAATCGATCACTTCCTTGCCGATGCCGACGGCCTCGAAAATCTGCGCGCCGGTGTAGCTGCTGAGCACGGAGATGCCCATTTTGCTCATGATTTTGAGCACGCCTTTTTCGAGGGCTTTGCGGTAGTTCGTCAGCGCCTTGGCGTAATCCATGCCGGTCAGCGCGGGTTTGCGCGCGGTTTTGTCCTGCTCCAGCACTTCCTGGACGGTGTCATAGGCCAAGTAGGGACAGATGGCGGAGGCGCCGAAGCCGAACAGCGTGGCCATCTGATGGGTGTCGCGCGCCTCGGCGGTGTCCACGACGAGGCTGAGCCTCATGCGCACTTGCTTGCGGTTGAGGTGCTGATGCACGGCGCCGACGGCGAGCAGCGCGGGGACCGCGGCGCGCTCATGATCCACGGCGCGGTCGCTGAGGATGATGATGTCCACGTCGTCCTGGACGGCATTACCGGCTTCGTGGCAAAAGCGGACGACAGCATTTTTCAGGCCCGCCGGTCCCTCCGCCACTGGCCAGGTGATGTCCAGGGTTCGGCACTTGTAGTCGGGCAGTTGCTTGAGCGTCTCCAGTTCGTTTTCAAAAAGGAACGGCGAGGTGAGGTGGACGACCTTGGCGTGATCCGGGGTCTCGTCCAGCAGGTTGCGCTGCCAGCCCAGCACGACGTCCAGGCTCATCACGGCGCGCTCGCGGATGGGGTCGATGGGCGGGTTCGTGACTTGGGCGAAGGTCTGCTTGAAGTAGGCCGGCAGCAGGCGCGGACGGGTGGAGAGAATGGAAAGGGCCACGTCGTCGCCCATCGAGTACACGGGTTCCTCGCCCTTTTGCAGCATCGGAGTGAGCGCGAAGTCGATCTCCTCCTTGGTCCAGCCGAAGGAGGCTTGTTTTTGCGAGAGGCCGAGCACGTCCACGTCTTCCTTGGGCGGGTTCGGCGCCTGTGCGGTGAGCTGGGTGCGGTTTTTCAACCACTGAGCGTAGGGGCGGCGCGCGGCCAGTTCGGCTTTGATTTCGTCGTTGAAGCGGACTTGGCCTTTATGAGTGTCCACCTCCAAAATCTCGCCTGGGGCGAGGCGGCCTTTGCGGATGACCTTGGCGTCGTCGAGGTGGATGATGCCCACTTCGGAGCCGAGGGCGAAGATGCCGTCTTCGGTGAGTTTCCAGCGGCTGGGGCGCAGGCCGTTGCGGTCGAGGCTGGCGGCCACGCGGATGCCGTCGGTGAAGACGAGCGCGGCGGGGCCGTCCCAGGGCTCGCTGAAACACTCGTGGAACTCGTAAAACGCCTTCAACTCGGGCGAGGTGGTGGGATCGATGCCGTAGGCGCTCGGCACCAGCATGGCCATGGCGTGGGTGAGGCTGCGGCCGCTGAGCACGAGCAGCTCCAGCGCTTGGTCGAGGCTGGCGGAGTCGGAGGTGTTCACGTCCAGCAGGCGCTTGAGCAGGTGCTCCTCGTTGATCCAGAATTCGTGCTCGAAGTCGCTGGTGCGGCTGGCCAGCCAGTTGCGGTTGCCGCGCACGGTGTTGATCTCGCCGTTGTGGGCCAGCATCCGGAAGGGATGGCTGAGCGGCCAAGTGGGGAAGGTGTTGGTGGAGAAGCGCTGGTGGAAAAGCGCCAGCGAGGTGTCGTAGAGGTCGTCCTGCAGGTCGGTGTAAAATTTCTCCAGCGAGGACGGCAGCAGCAGCGCCTTGTACACGATGGTGCGGTGGGACAGGGAGGTGACGTAGAAATCCGTGAGCTTCTGCTCGCGCGCTTTGATCGCCAGCTCGCGGCGGACGAGGTAAAGGGTGCGCTCGAATTCGTTGTCCCCCATTTCCTCGGGGCGCTCCAGGAAGAGATGCTGGATGAGCGGCATGGTGCGGCGCGCTTTTTCGCCGAGTTCGTTCGGGTTCACCGGCACGTCACGCCAGCCGAGCACGCGGATCTTGCGGTAGCGCAGGATGCTCTCCGTCATCATGTGGATGTTCATCCGCTGCATGGGATCGTGCGGCAGGAAAAAGACGCCGACGGCAAGGTCCATGGGGTGATCCAGGGCGTGGCCCATTTTTTCCACCTCGGGCAGCAGCACCTCGTGCGGGATCTGCGTCAGCACGCCGGCGCCGTCCCCCGTGACGCGGTCGGCGTCCACCGCGCCGCGATGCTGCACGCTGCACACGCCGCAGATAGCCATGTCCAGGATGTCCCGGCTGCGCTTGCCGTGGATGTTCGCCACAAAGCCGACGCCGCAGGCGTCACGCTCGGCCTCCATCAAATGCAGGCTGCCTTCGTTGGGGATGTTTTCAGCGTAAAGAGGGTGTTTCATAAGGCGAAAAACCCCCCGCTCCAGGAGACGACCTGCTGGCGCGGGGGGCGGATAAAATGCAGAGTTCAGCGGTGGTTGCAAGCAGATGGAATGCCGGGTCGCCCGGCTATTTGCGAATCCCTTTATTTTCAAGGCTTGCGGGCGGGGCTTGCGCGCCAGAACCCACCCTGTATTGGCAAAGATGTGGAATCTGCGCCCTCGTCCTCCTATTCGTCCTCGTCCTCGACCGAGCATCGAAGACGAGGACGAGGACGAGGACGAGGACGAGGACGATTTTTGCGGGCTTGACAGGGAGCCGGCTTTGGGAACGAATGGGGCGATGACACGATTTTGGACGATTGCGGCCAGCCTGCTGCTGGCGCCCGCAGCGGTCTGCGCGCAGACCGCCGCTCCGGACGCGGACACGCGGGATTTTATCGAGATCAAAGAGGGCGCGCTGCCGCTGATCTTCACCGTGCCGCACGGCGGCTCTCTCAAGCCGCAGGGGCTGATGAACCGCGCCTACGGCAAGACGATGGCGGACGCGCAAACCGTGGAGCTGGCGGCGGAGATCGACGCTGCGGTGCGCGCCCGGCTGGGCGGCCCGGCGCATTTCATCATCAACCGCCTCCACCGCTCAAAGCTGGACCCGAACCGCGAGATCGAGGAAGCGGCGCAGGATGACACGGTGGCGCAGGATGCCTGGCGGCGTTTTCACTCGGCCTGCGCCGTGGCGCGGCAGCGGGTGACGGCGCGCCACGGCGCGGGCCTGCTGCTGGACCTGCACGGGCATCGCCACGCCGAGCCGAACATCGAGCTGGGCTACCTGCTGCGCTCCAACGACCTGCGCCTGTCCGACGCGCAACTCTCCGGTGATCCCGCGCTGCTGGCGCGCTCATCCATCCGCGGGCTGGTGAAACGCACCGGCAAGCCGCTGGCCGAACTGGTGCGCGGCCCGGCCAGCCTCGGTGCGCTGTTGGAGATGAACGGCCAGCGCACGCTGCCCAGTACGGCGCGCCCGCATCCCGCCGCAGGCGCGGAGTATTTCAACGGCGCCTTCATCGTCGCCGCGCACGGCTCCCGCGACGACGAAGGCGCGGTCAGCGCCATCCAAGTGGAGTGCCCATGGGAAGGCGTGCGGGACACTGGGGAAAACCGCAAACAATTCGCCGCGCGGCTGGCGGACGCGCTGGCGGAATACCTGCCCGCGCACTTCGGCTGGAAGCCGCTGTGAGAAGGGGCGGGGCGCGACAGATTGACAAAGAGAATAAAAATTGCCCGCCTCCACCAAAAATCTATCATTCAAGTGCCTCAATGTTCACGGCAACCTCACTGCAAAAACCCGTCAAAAATGGAGGACTGCAACCATTCTCCAGCTTTCGCCGAACGACTGATTTGTCAAGAAATTGCACCCTGACCCCGTTTCCCCGCTGCAGCCCACCGCCACCCAGGCCGCTTCCACAAAGGCC
>CAZNKC010000310.1:0-4617 GCA_964573315.1 uncultured Verrucomicrobiaceae bacterium
CTTATTTTCAGTCTATCAACCATCAACTTTCAACCATCAACCCCGCTTTTAGGATAATGCCCATGCGTAAGCCGTGCTTTGTAAGCGCCACCCATGGAAAGGCGTTGCAAAGCGCCCACTATGGCCTCGTCTCCAGCGCTTTCACCCGTCCCTCGGCGTAACCGTGCTTGAGAAATGACCGCTCGATCCAGATCGAACCCTGCGTGCCGGGGATGAACAAATCCAGGTCGCCATCGCCGTTGAGGTCCACGGCCATGACGCCGACGGGATACAACGGCGGCAGGCCCAGGTCGGTTCCCTCGTCGAAGGGTGTCGCACCTTCACCGCCGAGATTACGGAACACCCGCGCCTGGCCGTTGTCGGCGACGGCGATGATGTCCAGCAGGCCGTCCTCGTCCCAGTCTGCCGCGTCCACCTGCAAGCGGATTTTTAAATCGCCCACCTCGACCGGCTCGTCGAACACGGGTTGCTCGTTGGTTCCCGTGTTGCGGAAGTAGCGCACGATGCCGAAGGTGTCGCCCACCACCAAATCGTTGCACCCGTCCTTGTCGAAGTCGCCGGCGGTGAAGACCGTGCGCGCGCCCTGCATGGTGGTGAAGTCGGCGTTGGCGGGATCATCGACGGGTTGCGGCCCGACCTTGAGCGGCTTTCCGCCGGCCAGCATGAGCCGTTCGCCTTTCAGATCGAAAAGCGTTCCGGCATCGCTGCTGAGATTGCGGTGCAGCCAGATATGGCCGTGCCAGTCGCCGAAGAGCACGTCCAGCCGTCCGTTGCTGGTGAAGTCGTTCAAGTAAGGCCAGAACCAATCGTCGCCGACGCCCGAGGGATGGGAAATGTGCGCGCCGGATGGCAGCGCGGAGACTTTTTGCTCGAAGCGGAAAGGCGTGCCCGCGCCGCTGTTGAGGTGAACGCTGTAGCGGTAACCCTCGACGATGTCCGGCAAGCCGTCGCCATTGAAATCAACGAACTGCCGCATCCAGGGCAGGGGTGAGTTGCCCCAGGCGGCGGGAAGAATCCGGTCATGCATCTCGAACAACGGCTCGGTGGGCGATCCCACATTGTAGAAGATGTAGATGTTCTTGCGGGCGCTGACGACCAGATCGAGCAGGCCGTCTCCATTCAAATCAGCGGCGCGGGGCGTGCCCATCGTGGCGGCGGCGGGAAACTGGCCGCGTATCGGCAGGGGGATTTCCTCCAGCAGCGGCCGGCCCGGCTCGCCGCGGTTCCGGTAATAACGCAGAAAAGGCGAGTCACGCAGGCTTTCCGGTGTCAGTTTCATGTTGCCGGAGATGAGGTCAGGCAGCCCGTCGCCGTTGAAGTCGGCGACTGTGGGAGCGGCGCACCAGTCGCCGACGTTGATCGGTTTTCCGTCGATCTCAAGCGGGCCGCGAAACGCCAGACGCGGCAGGCCGTCCTCGCCGGGGCCGAGGTTTTCATACAGGTAAAACCGCCCGGTGACGTAGCCGCCGGCGATCAAGTCCAGCCGTCCGTTGCCCGTCCAATCCACCGCTTCCAGCACGGGGTACATTTCGTGGCCGAACGCGTTTTCACTGCGGCCAATGATCGGACGCTTCGGCAGTTCGACTGGCTCGCCGTCGATCTTGAGCACGCCTTGATAAACCAGCTTTCGTTCGCGATTGCTCCCCGTGTTTTTGAAAAAACCGATCCGGTTGGCGTAAGCGCCGACGAGCAAATCCTTGTTCCCGTCGCCGTCCCAATCCACCACGAGCGGCGCGGCCAGATTGCCGGCATCGAGCGGCAGGCCCTCGGCGTCGAAGAGCATCCGGCGGAAGGGGAACTCGGGCTTCTCGCGCGTCCCTTGGTTGGGATAGACGAACAGCCGGCCGTACTCCTCGCCGTAGATGATGTCGATCAAGCCGTCGTCGTCCCAATCGTCGAGCGCGACGCGTGTGTGGTCGTTGCCGGTGCTGCTCTCGCCCCAGCGGTCGGCGCGCGGCATCCCGTCGCCCAGCCAGCCGGTGGGTGGCATCTCGCGCATCCGCTTGCCGGGCGGAAGCAGGTTGAAATAAACCGCATAGTGCGAGGCCGCGCCGCCCTCCTGCGTGTGCGTCCACGCCAGTTCGCCGCGCATCCCCTCGCCGAGCGTGTTGTACATGTGCCCCATGCGCCGGCGCGGCACGCGGCGCAGCGTGTCCTTCGTGGCGCTCATCGCCGACATCGTCTCGGGAAAGTCGAACGGAATGGCGGCGTCATACCAGCGGAATGCCCGGTCGGATTCGCCGCGCGCATGAAGGAACGGTGTCCCCGCCGCCAGCGGCTCGCCCGTGGCCGGATCGAAGCGCGCCACTTGCAGTGATGCCAGATCAACGCGGCGTTCAGCGAGCCCCGCGCCGGACAACAAACTCTCGAAATCAAGCGCCACCCGCGCCGGCAACTCATCCACGCCGCGCCGCCCGATGTCCACCGCAGCCGTTTCAACGATCAAACGATGTTTTCCCTCTCCCGTCCACACCGGCGCAGTCTGCGCGTTCGCCTCAACCGCGATCCACAATCCCGCTGAAACACAGCAATGAAGTGCAGACAGCATGGCGTGGCGAGGATTGGATGCGCTCATGATGAAAAAAATACGCGCGCTTTGGCAAGAACTTCTTCGGTTCCCAGTCGATAAATCCCTTTCGTGGCACGACCCAAAAAGGAAGATTGTTGGAAATGTCAAAATGGGCGCGCTGACCCCGTTTCTTTTCCACATATCCCGCCATGAAGACTCCCTCCACCGCTCTTGCGGCCGTTCTTTTCGTTTTCGATTTCCCGGTCCAAGCCGCTCCCGAGCCGCCGGTCATGCTCTTGCAGGAGGAGGCAGTGCAGCATGATCCGACTGTTGCCAGTGGTTCCAGCGTCGCTTTTGCGATTCTGCGCCTGCCGGATGGAAGCTTCGCCTTCTACGACCGCGGCCGGCCGGGAGTGGGGCCGCTCACTTTGAAAGACCGGGCCGGGCGCGAGCACACGCTGCTGCCGGCCCTGCCGGAGGATTTGGCGAAAAGCCGGGCCATCCTCGACAGCCGCATCCTGGCCAACACACAGGCGATCCTGACGCCGCGCGGCGAGGTCGTCAGTGTATTCGTGAAATCCGAGATGCTGGACAAGGAAACCGCCGCGCGCATCGGTCTGCCGCGCTACCTCGATGTCTGGATGCGGAAGGCCGGACCGGAGCACGTCTCCGAAGCCAAACGCATTTGGCGGGGTTACAATGGCTCGCAGATGGAATACGAGCAACTGCCCAGCGGACGCCTCCTCGTTCCCCACGGCAGCTTCATTGCCCACGCCCAAGCCGTGCCGCCGCATGGCCGTCACGAAGTCGTCATCAACTACTCCGACGACCAGGGAGAGACTTGGACGGAGAGCGCTTCCAAGCTGGTCGCCCCTTGTTATGAGGGCTACAACGGCAGCAACGAAGGCGCTTGCGAACCGGCCATCGAACGGCTGCGGGACGGGCGGATTTGGATGCTGATGCGCGCGCAGGCCGGGTTTCTTTACGAGTCGTTCTCCCACGACGACGGCGCCACTTGGGAGGCGGCGCGGGCCAGCCGGTTTTATTCCTCCACCGGACCGCCCAACATTCTGCGCCACCGCGACGGCAGCTTGATCGTCGCTTGGAACAACTGCGAACTGCCGCCCCGTCACGAGGGCCAGGGCGTTTATGGAGGGCGCGATGCGCTCCATATCGCCGTTTCGCAGGACGATGGCCGGACATGGCGCGGGTTCCAGGAAATCTATCTCGATCACCGCCGCGACGACAACCCGTCCAAGAGCGGAGACCGCGGCACGGCCTACCCGCTGGGCGCGTTCACCGCGGACGGCAAGATCGTGATGATAGCCGGCCAAGGCGCGGGCGGGCGCAACCCCATCCTCATCGATCCGGCTTGGATTTTGGCCACCGAAGCGCGGACCGATTTTTCCGACGGCTTGGCGCAGTGGTCGGTTTACAAACATACCGGACCGGTGGCGCGCTGGTGGCGGGGCCGCGCGCCGGGCGCCCGGCTGGAGCCGCATCCCGGCAAAGCGGACGCGCAAGTGCTGCATGTGCGCAAGGCCGATGATCTGGCACCCGATGGCGCCGTGTGGAATTTTCCGAACGGTTGGAAAGGAACCCTGACCGCGCGAGTCATGATCCGGGAGGGCGGTCGAGGAGGCGTCGTCTCTCTGAACGACCGCTTCTTCGATCCGGTCAACGACGCCGGGGAAGACTTCGCTGTCTTCCAAGCCTCCTTGGGTGCGGATGGCCGTTTCGGAGAGGCGGTGTTGCAACCGGGAAAATGGCACGAATTGGTGCTGGAGTGGGACCTGGATGCAGCGGTCTGCCGCCTGCGCGTCGATGGCGCCGCAGCTGGAACCCTGCCGCTCCGGCAGAAAACGCTGAACGGCATCAGCTACGTCCGCTTCCGTTCCGCCGCGCGGGAACAGGACGAGGCCGGATTTTTTGTCGAATCCGTCGCCACCGCCATCACCGATCCCCACGCGCCCGCCTGCCGGCCGGAAGACCAAGCGGAGCAGGAAAGGCGTTACGTGGAACAGGTGGTGCCGGCGTGGGCGGTCGAGCCTTGACCCTAAAAACCGAGTTGATGGTTGGTAGTTGAGTGTTGATAGTTCAAAACCAGC
>CAZNKC010000311.1:0-4580 GCA_964573315.1 uncultured Verrucomicrobiaceae bacterium
TGGCCCGCGGCGGCAGCCAAGGCGCGGCGGACGCGGCGCGGGTGCGCGAGGCGCTCGAAAAAAGCGTCAGCGATGCCGATGACGCGGTGTTGTGCCGTCGGCTGGCGTTTGGCGCGGGCGTGATGAAAGACACGCTCGATCCGGCGACCGGCCGCAAGACGCGCGCCCTGTTCGGCCCCTCCACCCGCGCCTTCGGGCATCCCGGAGCGGGCGGAAGTCTGGCCTTTGCCGATCCCGAGCACGGAGTGGCGTTTGCCTATGTGATGAATCAGATGGAACTGGGCGTGCTGCCGGGGGAAAAGGCTCTCGGCTTGGTGCGGGCGCTGTATGGGCAAAGCTGACCTCTTTTTCGCTTGCGCCAAAAGCCGGGCATGGTGGAAAGTGGAGAATCATGCAGGACACCGCGGCACCGCAATCAACCATCGTTCCCGCGCATTCAGGCCGGGTGGTTTCCGCTTTCGGTGAGCAGGCGCGGTTTTTGCTGACTGGAGCCGAGACCGGCGGGCGCTACACGCAATGGGAGGAAGTGACGCCGCCGGGCGGCGGCCCGCCGCCGCACTACCACGAAAACGAGGACGAATGGTTTTTCGTGCTGGAAGGCACCGTGAGTTTTTTCAGGGATGGCGAGTGGCAGGACGTGCAGCCCGGCGGCGGCGCTTTTTTTCCAAAAGGCGTGCCGCACACGTTCAAGAACAACGGCAGCGCTCCGCTTCGCCTGCTGATTACCACGGCGCCGTCGGGTTTTGAGATTTTCTTCGAACGCTGCGCGGCGGAGTTTGCCAAGGAGGGCGGGCCGGACATGGAGCGGGTGCTGGCGATCAGCGCGGAGCACGGCATCCGTTTTCTCCCGGGGTGATTTCCCACTCAAATGGTACCCCCGCTTGGATTCGAACCAAGGACCAAAAGATTAAGAGTCTTCTGCTCTACCAACTGAGCTACGGAGGCGCTTTGTCTGAAAGGAAAAATAATGGAAACAGGCGGGTGTGCAAGTCTGACTTTGACTGCGCGCCGCCGGCGGGTATGATGTGCCCGTCGAACAGACTGCTTTACCCCGTAGTGTAACGGTAACACCAGAGATTCTGACTCTCTTATTCAAGGTTCGAATCCTTGCGGGGTAGCCATCCGGGTTTTGGCCTTGTGGGACAAGGGATTCAGCTTCATGGAGTGCTGATGGATTTTGATTCTCTTGGATTCACCTGAAAAGGAAAATGAGAGCCTACGGAATACGCGGAATAAACGGAAAGAAAAGCCGGTCCTGCTGAAAACGGCTCTCACCTTTTGGGTGAAACCCCATTTGCGCCGCCATCCTTCAAATTCCGGGTATTCCGCGTGTTCCGTAGGCCACCATTTCGGTTTTTAGGATTCACACCGCGAGGAAGTAATCCGCGGGCAGGGCGAAGTGGCGCGCCAGCTTGCGAATGTGCGCCGCTGTAAGCTGGCGGCTGCCGTTCATGATCTTGCTGCCCATGCTGGCTTCCAAGTCCAGCAGGCGTCCCAGGTCCGCAGCCGTCATGCCATGTGCTTCCAGCAGCCCGGCCAGCCGCCGCGCCAGCGGCAGCGGCTTGCGCTTCGGCCCGGCGCGGTCTTCGTAGTCCGCGATGAGATCGGCCACCAGCTTGAACCAGTCGGCTTGATCTTCGTTCATCCCGGTTTCATGGCCCCAAAACGGTTCGATGGCTGCCAGCGCCGCCGCGTGCTCCGTTTTGTCATGGATGGGGCGGGGCAACCAGACGGCGCGGCAGAGCGTGGCATAGCTGCTTGGCAGCGCGGCAAAGGAGGGGGCGGGGGATGGGGCGCGGGTTTTCATAGCGTGCTTTTCCAGCGGTTCTTGGAGTATTCAGCGTGAGTCACGAAGGCCAGCGCGTAGGCGTGGCCGGTGTTGAAATGCAGGGCGGCAATGAGCCGGAAGGCATTGCCGCCGATGTTGAAGACAATCACCGTCCTGCCGCTGGCCGTCTTCACGGGATCGGCGGCCGGAAAGGTGCGCCGCAGTCCGGCCAGATTGGCCCAGCTTCCGCCGCGCATCACTTCCAGCCACCATTCCAGTCCCGGCTTGGCTGTGGGATGCCGGCGCATCCACTCGCGCACCGTGGCGGGTTTGATGACTCTCATTGCCAAGCATGTCATGGAATGGACAATTTGTCCAGCCATTGCTTTCGCGTACTCTTGGGCGGGGTTCCGCTTTTTTCAGCGGGTTCGAATCCTTGCGGGGCAGTCAATCCTTGACGGCGAGGATTGCCAGGGCTTACGCATGAAATGAGGGGGTGTTTATGGATATTCCAAATTTTGGCGGCAACGGCAACGCAGAATCGTTTGTTGCTCAAGCTTTAGCTTGTTGAGGGTGGGCGTTTCACGCTGCGGTGGGGGCTGAATCATGCTGAAGCGTGAACAACATGCTCTCTCCTTCATTCCTCTGTGTCCTCCGTGCCCTCCTGTGTTTGAAAAAGGATTTCATTACAGGAGGGCGCGGAGGACACAGAGATTTGAAAGATTCATCATTCCCTCCTTCCCATCAGTGGCTGTCAGTGTTCCCCCTTTCCCCCGTCACGCTAGATGCTCAACGGGTTGCCGGCGTCCCTGTTTTTTCATGCGTAAGCCCTGGTGGATTGCCGTTTGCGTCCGGCTTGAATTTGCGGCTTGATGCGGGGTTTATGAATTTCGTTTCGCGTCTTGAGAGCCGGTTTGGGCGGTTTGCCATTCCGGGGCTGGTGCAGGTGGTGGCGGTGCTGCAACTGCTGACCTTGGTGCTGGTGTATGCCAGCAACGCGGAGGCGCGCGCGGCGTTCGTGGCGTTTCTGGAACTCGATCCGGAGCGGCTGCTGCGCGGGGAGGTGTGGCGGGTGTTTTCCTATATCTTCATCCCGCGTTCGTTTCAACTGATCTGGGCGCTGATCGGGGCGATCTTTTTGATGTGGATCGGGCGCGGGCTGGACGAGGCATGGGGGCCGTTCCGGGTGAACCTCTACGTGATCGGCGGGATGCTGGGCCTGACGGCGGGGGCGCTGATCTTCGGCTATAAAGGCGACGGGTTGTTCCTGTTCCAGACGCTGCTGTTCGCTTTCGCGATGCTTTATCCGAATGAGGAGATCATGCTGTTCTTCGTGATCCCGATCAAGGTGAAGTGGCTGGCCATCTTCGGCGCGGCGATGCTGGCTTTCATGGTGTTGGCGTCGCCGGGGATGTTTTGGCAGGTGTTGTTTGCCAACTTGAACTTCCTCGCTGTCTTCGGTCCCTCGTTCCTGAAGCAAAGCGCGGAGCGGGCGAAGGCGATGGAGCGGCGGAGCCGGTTCGATTCGGCGCAGTTGCCGGAAGGGGCTTTTTTTCACCAATGCCATGTCTGCAAGAAGACGGAGGTGGATGATCCGGCGTTGGAGTTTCGCGTGACGGCGGAGGGGGAGGAAATTTGCCGGAAATGCCGCGAGGCGGTGGCGAAAGGCTGAATGAAGATGAATCGAAAGATTGCGCGCGCGCGGCGGTTGGTGTGAATTGATCTTATGAGCGATTTTTCCGACGAACAACTGGTGGCGCAACTGGCGGAGGCGCGCGGGCGCATCATGGCTGAGGTGGGCAAGGTGATTGTGGGGCAGCGGGCGGTGGTGGAGGAGATGCTGGTGGCGCTGCTGTCCGGCGGGCATTGCCTCATCACCGGCGCGCCCGGTCTGGCGAAGACGCTGCTGGTGAAGACGGTGGCGCGAGTGTTCGATCTCAGCTTTCAGCGCATCCAGTTCACGCCCGACCTGATGCCGTCCGACATCACGGGCACCGAGCTGCTGGAGGACACCGAGCGCGGCAAGGAACTGGTCTTCAAAAAAGGACCGGTGTTCGCCAACATGATCCTGGCCGACGAGATCAACCGCACGCCGCCGAAGACGCAGGCGGCGCTGCTGGAGGCGATGCAGGAGCACCAGGTGACGGTGGCGGGACAGACCTTGGTGCTGGAGGAGCCGTTTTTCGTGCTGGCCACGCAGAACCCCATCGAGATGGAGGGCACCTATCCGCTGCCGGAGGCGCAGCTTGACCGCTTCATGCTCAACATCGTGATCGACTACCTGAGCGAGGATGAGGAGGTGGGCGTGGTGACACAAACCACCGCTTTCGGCGGCGAGCCGGTGCATGCGTTGTTCACGGGCGAGGATTTGCTGCGCTTCCATCAGTTGGTGCGCAAGGTGCCGGTGGCGGAGGATGTGGCGCGTTACGCGGTGCGGCTGGCGGCGGCGTCCCGTCCGAAACGGCCCGGCTCTTCGGATTACGTGAACGAGTGGGTGAGCTGGGGCGCGGGCACGCGCGCCAGCCAGTGCCTGGTGCTCGGCGGCAAAACGCGCGCGCTGCTGGCCGGACGCGCGCATGTGACGCTGGACGATATCCGCGCGATGGCGCCGCCGGTGTTGCGTCATCGCATTTTGGTGAATTATCGCGCGGAGGCGGAGGGGATCACGGTGGAGAAGGTGATTGCGGAGTTGTTGCGGGTGGCGGGGTGATGCGGAGGGCGGGATTGTATTCCCGCCCATTTGTTTGGGGGCAGCGGTGGCGCGGAGTTTTCGCTTTGCGCCCTGCTCTCTGCGCTTTGCCTCCCGCTCCGC
>CAZNKC010000312.1:0-4459 GCA_964573315.1 uncultured Verrucomicrobiaceae bacterium
CGGTGGCATAGCGGGTGGGTGCCAGTGCTGTTGAAGGTTCGGATTTCGTTTTCATTTCACTCCTATCCTGGAACACCGCCACGGCGAAAAAAATCCGGTTCTTGCTTTTGTATTCAGAAAGTACGCCTGCATTACCGCAAAGGGGCAAAGGACGCAGAAAATTATTTCATTCCATCTCCGCGCCCTTTGCCCCTCTGCGGCAAATTTTTTGAAAATCAAATCCCCTCCATCGCCCGCAGCAGCGGCGCGTAGGCGCCGGTAACCATGCCGATGATGCGCCAGGCGACGTAGAGCACGATGAGCACATACAATACCTTCGGCAGCCAGGCGGCCACGCGGTCCATCGCCTCGCGCGCCTGCTCCGCCTCCAGCCGCGCCCAGCGTTCTAACTCGTGGTCCAGCGTGCCGGATTCCTCCGCCGTGTCCAGCGCATCGACAAAGAGCTTCGGGAACCCGCCCCCGGCGCGCAGGGACTCGGCCACGGGCCGTCCTTCGGCCACCAACCCGGCGGCGGCGCGGGAGCCGGCCAGGAAGCGTCCGCTGCCGGAGGCCTCGCCCGCCAGCCGCAGCCACTCGCGCGGCGGCACCGCCGCCAGCAGCGCGGAGTGCGCCGCCTGTGTGAAACGCGCCAGCGCCCAGTGCCCGCGCATCCCGCCGAGCAAAGGCAGCCGGCCCAGGAACGCATCCACGCCGGGCGACCGCTCGGCACGCGCCGACAGGCCGCGCCATGCCATTCCCACGGCGAGCAGCGCCGCCCAAAACACACCCAAGCGTAGCGCGATCCGCCCCGGCAGCGCGCCCGCCTCCCCGCCGGTGATGGCGGCGGGAATCTCCGGCAGGATGACGCCCAGGTGCGCCAGCAGCAGCGGATACACCAACGCGCCGCGCGCCCGCCGCACGCTCTCCACCAGCCTGCCGTAATACTCCGCCAGCAACGCGAAGCTCTGCGCCATCCGGCCGCTGTGCTCCCCCGCGCCGATGAGCGCCAAGTCCAGCGCGGTGACAGCCTTGCTGCCGCTTTGGCGCATCGCCTCCGTCAATCCCAAACCCGCGCCGAGCCGCTCCTTGACGCCACGCAAAAAAGCCGCCACCGCCGGACGTGGTTGCTGGCCCAGCAGCAAGTCAAGGCCGCGGTCGAGATGGAAGTCCGCTTTGAGAAGCTTGGCCAGCTCGCGGAAGAGGGCGGCTTTATCCCGGTTTTTCATGCCGCGCAGTGTAGCACAGGCATTCTGCCTGTGAAGAGTAATCCGGGCATCTTGCCCGGATCACTGAATTGAATGCGGGTCAGGGCACCCGCAATCCCGGCGAGTGGGGGCACCCGCGCTCCGTCGCAACACGCCGCCCGGTCGCCGCGTATTGAAAAAATGCCCCGACCCAACCCAACCCCGCTCTCCCGCCGTTCCTTCCTCAACCGCGGCCTCGCCGCCACGGCCACGACCGCTTTGTCCGCCCCCTGGATCGCCCGCGCCGCCGCGCCCTCGGCCAAGATCGCGGACACCCGTGTCATTTCCCTGCAGCCGGAATTTTATGCCGCTTGGTCCACCCTGGCGCGGCGCGCGAATGGCGAACTGTGGGTTGCTTGGTCCGGCGGACGCGAAGCGCACGTTTGTCCGTTCGGCCAAGTTCAGGCCATGAAATCCACCGACGAAGGCAACACTTGGTCCTTTCCCCGCGTGCTGCATGACGGACCGCTGGACGACCGCGACGCCGGTCTGCTGGAGACGTCCAAAGGCACGCTGCTGGTGACGACGTTTTCCTCCCTCGCCTACCACGAGCGCATCCTCAGCCAACCGGACAAGGTGGCCGCTTGGGAGCCGGAGCGGCTGCGGCGCTGGCAGGCGGCGCATGGCTGGCTGCCGGAAGGACAGCACGGGAAGGAACTCGGCCAGTGGGCGCTGCGCTCCACCGACGGCGGCATCTCCTGGTCGGCGCGCATCCCGACGATCGCGAACAGCCCGCACGGCCCCGCGCAACTCAAGGACGGCCGCCTGCTCTACGCGGGCAAGCAATTGTGGAAGGGAAAGAAAATGATCGGCGTGGCGGAGTCCAAGGACGACGGACAGACTTGGCAATGGCTGGCGGAGATCCCAACACGCGCCGGCGACTCCGCGATCGAAGGCTACCACGAACTGCATCAGGTGGAGGCGGCGGACGGCACGCTCATCGTGCATATCCGCAATCACAACGCGGCGAACAAAGGCGAGACCCTGCAATCGGAATCCAGCGACGGCGGCAAGACCTGGAGCGAGCCGCATCCCATCGGCGTGTGGGGGCTGCCCTCGCATCTGCTGCGCTTGCGCGACGGCCGCCTGCTCATGTCCTACGGCCACCGGCGCAAGCCCTACGGCAACCAAGCGCGGATCAGCGAGGATCACGGCAAGACCTGGAGCGAGGCAATGATCGTCTCCGGCGACGGCACGCACGGCGACCTGGGGTATCCGAGCACGGTGGAGCTGGATGACGGCTCGCTGCTCACCGTCTGGTATGAGGCTCCGAAAAAAGGCGAAAACGCCGTGCTCCGGCAGGCCCGCTGGCGGATTGTGTGATGGCGGATAAGATTCAGGCAAGGATGCCTGAGCTGCTTCCCGGAGGGCGGGGCTCTGTTCCCGCCCATTTTTCCCGGTCTTGCGCTCCACCAGCGGGGGAATGGAGCTTGGCAGGTTGCGCTTCTAATTCAGGCTGGAAGCCTGAATGACTCCTCTCAGGCAGGATGCCCGAGCTACTCACAAAAAAGCCGCGTCCCCTTGCGAGGGACGCGGCTGGTGAATCGCTGCAAGGCGGATCCGGATTACAGCGTCTTCTTCAGCGCCGAGGAGGCGACGAAGCGGACGGACTTGGAAGCCTTGATCTTCAGGGCTTCGCCGGTCTTCGGATTGCGGCCGGTGCGGGCGGCGCGCTTCGCCACCTTGAACGTGCCGAAGCCGATCAACTGGACCGCGCCGTCTTTTTTGACGGCCTTGGAGATTGCGTCGAGCACGGCTTCCAGAGCGTCGCTGGCGGCGCGCTTGGAGGCGTCGGCGCCGAGGTTTTTCTGGACGATTTCGAGGAGTTCAGCTTTGTTTGCCATAATCGTTGTTGGGTGTGTTGGTTGTTGTTCGTTGTGGTATTGCGACTTTCCGCACGCATGGTCCGCGGAATTACCCTTGATTTAGAAGCCAAGCGCCCTCCTACGTCAAACCAAAAAACACCAAAACCCTTTGTACCAACAGGAATTTTATGGGCACCGATTCGCTAAAGAACTTCTTGATTTCCGAGGAAAACCCCTCCGTGGCGGAGTCCGTCTTCATCGCGCCGGGGGCGGTGGTGGCCGGCGCGGTGGCGCTGGCGGAGCACAGCAGCGTGTGGTTCGGCGCGGTGCTGCGGGGGGACATCAACCGGATTTTCGTCGGCGCGCGCAGCAATATCCAGGATGGCGCCGTGGTGCATGTGAGCGACGACCACGCCGCCGTCATCGGCTGTGACGTGACCGTCGGCCACCGCGCCATCGTCCATGCCTGCGAGGTGGGGGACGGAGTGCTCGTCGGCATGGGCGCGATCCTGCTGGACGGCTGCCGCATCGGCGCCGGCTCCATCGTCGCCGCCGGCGCACTGGTGCCCAAGGGCATGGCGGCGCCGGAGGGAGCGCTCCTCATCGGCACACCGGCGCGGGTGGCGCGCCTGCTGTCCGCGGAGGAACGCGCGGCCAACCTGCGCCTCGCCGCCAAGTACGTGGAGGTGGCGCGGCGCTACCGCGAGTTGGGTTTCCAATCCGGCCCCTTGCTGCCGCACAAAAACATTTCCTGAGAGAGTTGCCTTTTCCGCAAAGGCCGTCTTAACTCAGCCCCATCATGAGCAAGGATGTCATCGAGGTGCAGGTGCGCGCCGTTTTTCCACTGGAGGAGGGCAGCTCCGCCGTGTTTCTCGGCACGCCGGAAAAAACCTTCGTCATTTATGTCGATGGAACCGTCGGCACGGCCATTTCCATGTTCATGCGCGGCGTGCCGAAGACACGGCCGCTGACGCACGATCTCATCGGCCATCTGCTGCTGGCATTCGGCGCCAAAGTCGAGCGCGTGGTCATCAACCGCATCGAGGGCAGCGTTTTTCACGCCCGCCTCATTCTTTCCGCCGAGAACGAACTGCTGCACACCCGCAAGCTGGTGGAGATCGACGCGCGTCCCAGCGACAGCATCGCCCTCGCCATCCAGGCGAGCGCGCCCGTGTTCGTGGCGCGCGAAGTCTGGGACAACGTTGAGGACGTTTCCTCCACGCTCGCCAAGATCGAGGAACAAGGCGCCCTCCAAGCCGCCGACGCGGACGAGAGCGGAACCGGCGGCGCCGAAGCCGGTGAGGAAGACGACGATGACGAGGAGGATGAAGACGAGAGCGGCTTGGAAGACGAGTTGTTCGGAGACGACACGCTCTTTGAAGACCTGGAGGATGATGACGACGACGACGATGAGGATGATGAAGAGGATGA
>CAZNKC010000313.1:0-4440 GCA_964573315.1 uncultured Verrucomicrobiaceae bacterium
CGTCGAGCCGGATGTCCTGCTCGACGATTTCGCGGAACGGTTTGCCGACGGGGGCATCGGCATCCAAGATAAGCAGGCCGCTGTGGTCGTCGGTGAGGCCGAGTTCGCGCCCGCTGCACATCATGCCGAGCGAGGCGACGCCGCGCAGCTTGCCTTCCTTGATCTGGAAACCGCCGGGCAATTCCGCGCCGGGCAGGGCGACGGGAACTTTGTCCCCCACCTTGTAGTTCTTGGCGCCGCAGACGATCTGGCGCAGCGCGGGTTCACCGGCATCGACTTGGCAGACGCTGAGTTTTTCGGCGTCGGGATGCTGGACGGATTCTTTGATTTGGCCGATGACAATGAGATCGGTGTTCACTCCCTTTTGCTCGATGCCTTCCACTTCAATACCGGCAAAGGTGAGAAGATCGGAAAGCTGCGGGAGCGCGAGGTGGGAGAGATCGATGTGGGTGGAAAGCCAGGAGAGGGAGACTTGCATGGGCGTGCGGTGTTTTTTTGGACAGGATTGACAGGATTTCAGGATTAACGAGATTTTTGGCAGGATTCTGATTTTTTATAGTGGCGGTATTTGTGTTTGAATTGGAGGCTTGAGGTGCCGAAATTGAGGAGGAGGCCGTGATCGATCTTGGTGGCGGTGAGGTAGTTTACGGTTTGGACTTCGTGAGCTTTGGTGAGGTTCTCAACGGCTTTGAGTTCTAACAGGAGTCGTTGATCGACGAGGATGACGATATCCGCCTCAAATTTGCCAACGATGTGGCCTTTGTAAAAGACACTGACCGGCATTTCGGATTCGAAAGGGATGCCGGCGGCTGCCAGTTCCAATTCCATGCTACGATGATAAATGGACTCCACAAATCCAGAGCCCATTTCACGATGAACTTCCATCGCCATGCCAATGACCTTGTGAGTGAGTTCGTCCATGCTCATAACCCCAATCCCGTTAATCCTGAAATCCTGTCAATCCTGTCTGAACAAGCGCCGTTGCTGATGAAGGTTAAAATTGCTTCAAAAACCGCAGGTCGTTCTCGATCAAATGCCGGATGTCGGTGATACCGTGGAGGATCATGGCTAGGCGGTCGAGGCCGAGGCCGAAGGCGAAGCCGGTGATCGTTTTGGGGTCGAAAAGGGTGTCCTGGCGGGTGTGGCTGACGGCCTCAAACACGGCGGGATCGACCATGCCGCAACCGGCGATTTCGATCCAGCGGTCCTCCCTGCCCTTGGCTTCGAGTTTGACGTCGATCTCGAAGCTGGGTTCGGTGAAGGGGAAGAAGTGCGGGCGGAAACGGACGGCGGTTTTGGGGCCGAAGATTTCGCGGAAGAAGTATTCGAGCGTGCCTTTGAGGTCGGCTAGGGAGACGTCATTATCGACGTAAAGCCCTTCGAGTTGGTTGAAGACGCTGAGGTGGGTGGCGTCGATCTCGTCCCGGCGGTAGGCGGCGCCGGGGGCGATGATGCGGACGGGCAGCTCTTTCACGGATTCCATGGTGCGGATCTGCACGGTGGAGGTGTGGGTGCGCAGGAGGCGGCCGTCGTGGAGGTAAAAGGTGTCGCTCTCGTTGCGGGCGGGGTGGTCGGCGGGGGTGTTGAGGGCGTCGAAGCAATGCCACTCGGTCTCGATCTCGGGGCCTTCGGCGAGGGCGAATCCCATGCGGCGCAGGGTGCGCACGGCGAGGTCGCGGATTTGCGTAAGCGGATGCAGCGTGCCCGCGCCGGAGCCGGGGCGTCCGGGCAGGGTGACATCGAGGCCGGTGACGGAGGCGGCATCCTTGGCGGCTTGAAAGGCGGCGGCGCGGGTGGCGATGCCGTCGGTGATGGCGGTGCGGACTTCGTTGAGCTTGGCGCCGACTTCTTTTTTCTGGTCGGGCGACACGTCCTTCATGCCGGCGCTGAGGGCGGTGAGCTTGCCTTTTTTGCCGAGGAAGTCGATGCGGATGGCTTCGAGGGCGGCTTCATCCGCGGCGGCGGCGAGCGCGGCTAGGGCTTCGGTGTGGAGTTGGGCGAGGTTGGAGAGCATCGGAGATTTTTTTGACAGGATTGACGGGATTTTGGGAGGATTAACAGGATTTTGTTTTTGGACAGGATGGCAGGATGAGCAGGATTGACAGGATTATTTGGGGAAGGTGTGGAGAGTCGCCGGATTACCACTTCAAGACATGAGTTGGCTTTTGGGTTTCATCAAAGAAAACTAGAGCATGATAATTTGACTCGAAACCGAAATGGGAAACGGACTTGGCTGTGGAGAATCGACGTTTGAGAAGGGCTTTCTCTTTTCGGGTCAATTTGAGATGGGATACAAGATGATCGAGTTCGCGTTCCGTATGAATCTCCTCGGTCGAGTCGGCTGCCTTCGCCCATTCCGATGCCGACGCCTGGATTTTCTCCAAGTGCTCAATGCTTGATCTGGTCGCCGCCCACAGATTGGGCATGGGATTGGTGGTTTGGGGAATGCTTGTGGTGGGGCTGCCGCATGATGTCATGGCTCCAATGCCAACCAGGACGAATCCTTGCCTGCTTATTCTGAGTATGGAGGCGGTCATTTCAAAAACAAGACAGCCGGGGCGTGGTGGCCCCGGCTGTGGTTGGTGATTGGACTTTTGGGTGGGAGCCGGGGTTCAGGCGGCCTGGGCTTGGGAGGCCTTTTGTTCGAGGGCTTCCTTGGCTTTGGCGATGAGGGCTTCGACGGCGGCTTCATCGGTGACGGCGAGGTCGGCGAGGACTTTGCGGTCGATCTCGATGCCGGCGGCGTTGAGCCCTTCGATAAATCGGCTGTAAGACAGGCCGTGGGCGCGGGTGGCGGCGTTGATGCGCTGAATCCACAGGTTGCGGAAGGTGCGCTTGCGGACCTTGCGGTCGCGGTAGGCGTAGGTCTGGGCTTTCCGCACGGCGTCTTTGGCGTAGCGGAAGTTTTTGGAGCGGAAGCCGCGGTATCCTTTGGCTTTCGCGAGGGTGCGCTTGCGGCGCTTGCGACTGGCTGGGGCGTTGGTAGCTCTGGGCATGTTGGTTTGTCAATGAGGGGACTGTTTTAGGGGAGCGACGTTTGACCTCATCCTCTCGAAGGACCGCGCGGGGCGATCCAGGTCAGAACGTCGTGGTCCCGGAGGGGGACCGTGGGCGCGGCGCGGATCAGGCGAACGGCATGTTCGCTTTGATCGCGGGCACGTCCACTTCGGCCACAAGGGCCACTTTGCCCAGGTTCCGTTTCCGTTTGCGGTTCTTGTTCTGCAACAGGTGGCGCTTGCCTTTTTTGCGGCGCAGCACTTTGCCTGTTGCAGTCAACTTGAACCGTTTGGAGACGGCTTTCCGGGTTTTGGCGATGCCTGCATTTTTGGACATAGGGGCGGAGAGAATAGAGGCTAATTCAAGGGCCGCAAGGATTTTTTGCACCGGTTTTCCGGCAAATTTCGCGATCAGGAGGGGCTGCCCGGCTTTGGCTGCGCTTTCGTTTGCGCCGCCCGCCGCGCGGGTCAAAAGGTGGCATGTGAGCGCCGTCCACCGCCCCCTGCATCACTACGCTTGGCTGTCCGTGGCCGCCGCTGTTGTCACCATCGGCCTCAAGCTGATGGCCTGGCATCTGACTGGCTCCGTGGGTCTGCTCTCCGATGCGCTGGAGTCTTTCGTCAACCTCGCCGGCGCGCTGGCCACGCTCGGCGCCGTCCTCATCGCCGCGCTGCCGCCTGATGATGAGCACGCTTTCGGCCATGACAAGGCGGAATACTTCGCCAGCGGCTTTGAAGGCGCGCTGATTCTGGCCGCGGCCGGCGCCATCATCTGGGCCGCGCTGCCCCGGCTCTTTGTGCCCGTGCCCTTGGCTGTCCCCGGCCTCGGCCTATGCCTTTCCTCCCTGGCCGCCCTTGTCAATCTGGGCGTCGGCCGCCTCCTCATTGCGAAAGGCCGCTCCACGGGTTCCCCGGCTTTGGAAGCAGACGGCCATCATTTGCTGACCGATGTTTGGACCTCGGCCGGGGTGCTTCTCGGCGTCGGCTTGGTCTGGCTCACCGGGTGGCACTTCCTGGACCCGCTCGTCGCTCTCGTCGTCGCGGGATTCATTCTGCGCATGGGCATCCGCCTCCTGCGCAACGCCGTCCACGGCCTGCTGGACCGTGCTCTGCCCGCCGCCAGCCTGGACGCCATCCGCGAGGTGCTGCGCCGTCATGAGAGCAGCGGCATCCGCTTCCACGCCCTGCGCACGCGCGCCTCCGGCTCCCGCCAATTCGTCGCGGTCCATGTCCTCGTGCCTGATGAGTGGACGGTGCGCCGGGGACACGACCTGTCGGAACGGATCGAGTCCGACCTCCGCGCCGTGCTGCCAGCGGGCCACATCTTCACCCACCTCGAGCCCCTCAACGACCCCGCCTCCTGGGAGGACGAACCGCTTGACCGCTAACCCTAAATTCGGGAATGAGGAAGGCAGGAAATCAAGAAAAGGAGTGGGAATACCAG
>CAZNKC010000314.1:0-4429 GCA_964573315.1 uncultured Verrucomicrobiaceae bacterium
TTCCTCATTCCCGAATTTAGGTTTATTTCTTCCCGCCCTTCTTTTTGCCCGCCTTGGCCTTGTTGGCAGCGGCTTGGCGGTCGAAGAAGAGTTCGTAGGCCCAGTAGCCTTTCCATTGGTCGAGCCAGGGTTGGTAGCGGGAGGCTTCGTGCCAGAACGTGGATTCGGGATCGGGCGGGCTGACGACGCCTTCGGGGTAGTCCTGGCCGGCGAAGCTGGCCTCGATGCTTTCATCCGCGGCGAGCAGCGCTTTTTTCATCTTTTCAAACAGCTCCGGTTTGTCGGCGCTGAGGTTGTGCGTCTCCTGGGGATCGGCCTCCAGGTCGTAAAGCTCAAAGCGGCCTTGGGCGAGGTCGTTGGTGAGGATTTTGACGTTGTTGTCAATGAGCGCGGCTTTGGCGCCGTAGCGGAACGGGATGGGTTTGGCGCGCGGGCCGGTCTCGCCGGTGAAGAGCGGTTTCAAACTGACGCCGTCGAGCGGCTGGATGAAGCTGTCCTCCGGCAGGCCGGCGATTTCGGCCACGGTGGGGAACAGGTCCATCGTGCAGGCGGGATGGCTGGTGACGCGCGGCGCGATGACGGCGGGCCACTCGATGATGCCGGGCACGCGCAGGCCGCCTTCATAGACGCTGGCTTTGAACCCGCGCAGGCCGCCGGTGGTGTTGGGCTTGATCTCGGGCAGGCCACCGTTGTCGCTGTTGAAGACGATCATCGTGTTATCGGCGATGCCGAGGTCGCGCAGCTTTTGCCGCAGGGCGCCGATGCCGCGGTCCATGGCGGCGAGTTCGCCGTGGTGATGCGCGGAAAGGTCGTCGAGACCGGCGAAGGGCGCTTTGTCAGCATTGAGGGCTTTGAAGGGCGAGTGCGGGGTGCCGAACCAGACGACGGCGAAGAAGGGTTTGCCGGCGGCGTGCTGTTTCTCCGCAAACTTGAGCGCCTCGGCGATGACGACCTCGGAGGAGTCGCCCTCGAACTGCTCCGGCACGCCGTTGCGGCCGAGCCAGGGGTCCATGTCGATGAAGTTGGTGGCGGAGACGTATTCGTCGAAGCCGAAGTCCTCGGGGCTGCGCGGATCGTCGGCGAGGACGGGCGCGCCGGGGCCTTTGTAGCCGTTGAGATGCCATTTGCCGAAGTGTCCGGTGGCGTACCCGGCTTTTTGCAGCGCCTGGGCCACGGTTTTCTCCTGGAGGCGCAGGGCGTAACCGTGACTGAGGACGCCGGCGCGATCGTTGGTGCGGCCGGTGAGCACTGTGGCGCGGGTGGGGGAGCAGACGGGGTTGCCGGCGTAGAAGCGGTCGAAGCGCAGGCCGTTGGCGGCCATGGCGTCGAGGTTCGGGGTTTTCAGGATGGGATGGTTGTAATAACCGGTCTGGCCCCAGCCCATGTCGTCGGCCATGAGAAAGATGATGTTCGGGCGGCTGGTGCCGGCGGCGTGGGTCAGCCCGCAGCAGGCGAAAAGGAGAACGAGGGCGGAGAGCGTTTTCATGGCGTGATGAAAACGGAGGCGGGCGCGGCTTGTGTCAAAAATCCACCCTGCTGGTTCATGTCATCAGAGGGATGGGCAGGAGTAGGGGGACGAATTGAGGTGGTGACGAGACGATGTCACCACGCACGGTGGGATTGGGTTGCCCCAATGTTGCTCCCACAGATTCAGGGAGGCCCGCAGATGGTTTTAAAATCTCTCTATCCGCGGGCTTCCCTGAATCTGAGGGAGAATTATTGGCGTGGCTTGGATTCCGTGAGGTGATCCGTATATTTACTGCCTTTGATGCGGAATCCGGATGGGTTTGCCGCTTCGGTAGGCCTGCAAATGGATGCGGACGTCGTTTGCCAGCGCGTGGTTCGACGCGGCTTCCGCCAGTTGGATGGAGCGTTCAGCGGTCTTCGCGGCTTCAGCGAACCTGCCGGCTTCGGCGTAGGCGGCGGCTAGGGTCATCAGGATCGTGGGATGGCTATTCTCAAGGATCTGCGAGACGCGCTCCGCGTGCTCCACGGCTTGGGCGCCGTCGCGCAATGCGTCGTCCGTCGAGGTGGCCATGATCCAGGCGAGGTTGTTGAGCACCGAGACTTCGTCCGGCTCCGTTTCCAGCGCGCGGCGGTAGTGCGCGCAGGCTTCGGCGGTCTGGCCGCGGCTGAGCAGGACGTTGCCCAGGTTGCAATGCGCCTCCGCGTTGTCCGGCTCGATGGCGAGCGCTGTCTCGTAGCATGCCGCCGCCTCGTCCAGTTTGCCGAGGCGGACCAGCGCGTTGCCGAGGCCGTTGTGCGCGGCGAAGGAGCGCGGGTTGTTGGCGATCGCGCGCCGGAAATTTTTGGCGGCGTCTTCGGCCTGCCCCGTCGTCATTTGATAGTCGCCCAGATAGTAGTGCATGGCGGCGTGATCTGGAGACAGGGTATCCGTCTCCACGCAGGCGCGCTGTGCCAGCCAGTAGAGCGCGCTGGCAAACAGCAGCGCCGCCGCGGTCACGAGCGGAGCGGACAGCAACGGCGGTTGCGGCCGGGGATTGGCGATGGCGGAAGGGGTCACGGTTCTTGACGGCGGAAGATGATAAAAATGGAATCGAAACCGAGCAGCCCCTGGCCGCGCACATTCATGCGTTCCACTTGCGGGCTCACATCGAAGAGGCGCGCCTCGCGGTACTCGCCATTGAGAAGGCCCGGCGCGGCTTTGGCGATGCGCGCCGCTTCCATGGGCCGCAATGCCAGCCAAGTCGGTTTGAGTTCGGCGATGAGATCATGCCAGGCGAGGCCTACCTTTTTGGAGGCGGCGACGATTTCCGGCGAGGACATGCCCGGATAATCATAAGTCTTCAGCCCGGAAAAATAACTGAAGTAGCCGAGGCACTCCATGAACATGCTGTCGCCCGGCGCGGAGTTCTCTTTCAACCACAGCCCAATTTGACGCCGGTTGCCGTCATCGACAAACTCCTGCTCCACCTTGCTCATGCGCGCCACCTCGACCAGCAGCCAGACGCTGAGCGCCAGCCAAAGGAAACCGGCCGTCAACGCGGTCCGCCGCGCGAGCCGGTTCGCCGCCGCAAGCAGCCGCTCGAGAAATCCGCCGAGCGCGAACAACGCCAGCCAAGCCGGTCCCGGCAGGTACCAACCGGCGGGCAGCGTGGCCGGGAAGTAACCGAGATAAGCCATCAAGCAGCCGAAGGTGAAGGAGGCGACGCGGACCTCCCGCCGCATGAACGGCAGCAGCCACAGCAGCGCCGCGAAACCGGCGACGATGCGCGCGGCCACCAGCAAACTCTCCGGCCAGCCCCGGTAAAAAAAACCCGACGGCATGAACACGCTGTCCACCGAGCCCAGGCTTTTGATGCAGGCCAAGTGAACCAGCAGCCAGGTTTGCAGCGCGCCCCAGAGCGTTTTGACGCCGGCGGCGTTGCCTTTGGCTGTCACCGTATGCGGCACCGGGGTGCCATAGTACCACCACGCGGTCAGGAACCACGGCAGATACACCGCCGTGCAAACCAGCCCGGCGAGCAGGCAAGTTTTGATCCAGTCCATGCGAGTCTTTCCCGTGGTCCGTCCGTCGTGAAAAATCAGTCCCGCCAGTGACAATGCGCCAATGTAAATGAATCCGTCCGGCCGCGTCCACATCAACGCGCCCCAGGCCAGCCCCAGATGCAGCCATTGCCGCCGCGGCGCGGTGAACATGACCCACAGAATCCAGGCGACGCACAAGACCAGCAGTCCCGTTTCCATGCCGTTGATGCTGAAGTCCACGCTCTTGGCATCCGTCACCAGCCACAGCACCAGCAGCCCGGCGGCGGCGCGATGCCAGCGCAGCCGGAGCGCGGTGACATACATCAGGGTAACGCCGCCGGCAAAGGCGGCGCTGCTAAGCAGGCGGAACAGCCAGAGGGCGGCTTTGTCCGAGTGGTTGAAGGTCAGGACGTTGCAGAGCGCGGGCAGCAGCACGCCCAGCGGCGAGGTGAAGGTGTGGACCCGCTCGCCGGGATGAAACACGAGGCCGTGGCCGGCGACGAGGTTTTTGCTGCTTTTGTAGGTGATGTAAAAGTCCTCCCACACCCGGTCCGTGGCGGCGGCGAAGGCCAACGCCACCAGGAACGCCAAGCTGAACACCGCGGGCAGTGAAAACCAGGGCCGCGCTTCCGGCGGAAACGGAGGCACCGCGTCGCGATCACGCTCCGTTTCTCTGTCCGGGGCGCTGGGTACATCGGTCATCCTAAAAACAGAAGTTGAGAGTTGATGGTTGAGAGTTGAGAGGCTGGAAATGAGCGACTTGTGTCGCCAAGGGGGGACTCACCCATCTGGTGAATGGAGCTTTCGGCGTAAGCCGCTGATTTGGAACTCTCAACACTCAACTCTCAACTTCCTTTTCCGGATCATCACTTCCAATGCTTGTCTGCGAAGTCGAGGTACTGCGCCCAGTCGTAGGCGTTGATGTCGTGCTTGCCGGTGC
>CAZNKC010000315.1:0-4424 GCA_964573315.1 uncultured Verrucomicrobiaceae bacterium
TGGAGCGAGCCAGCGGCTCGCTCCACATGCTACTGTTTCACATGCTGCCGCTTCACTCGTAGGCCGCCTGGCTGCCGCTGAGATCGCGCTGCTTGATCCAGGACATAAGGCTGCGCAGGTGCTTGCCGGTTGCCTCGATGGGGTGCGCGGCTTCCTCCTGGCGGATGCGGTTGAAGTTCGGCTGGCCGGCGTTGTACTCGGCGATCCATTCGCGGGCGAAGTCGCCGTCTTGGATGGCTTTGAGCTGCTTACGCATGTTCTCCTTGACCTCGGCGGTGATGATTTTCGGGCCGACGGTGACGTCGCCGTACTCGGCGGTCTCGGAGATGGAGAACCTCATGCCGGCGATGCCGGACTCGAACATGAGATCGACGATGAGCTTCAATTCGTGCAGGCACTCGAAGTAGGCCATCTCCGGCTGGTAACCGGCCTCGACGAGAACCTCGAACCCGGCTTTGACGAGCGCGGAGGCGCCGCCGCAGAGCACGCATTGCTCGCCGAAGAGGTCGGTCTCGGTTTCCTCTTTGAAATCGGTCTCAAAAACACCGCCGCGGGTGCCGCCGATGCCTTTGGCCCAGGCGAGGGCGAGATCCTTGGCGTTGCCGGTGGCGTCGTTGTGAACGGCGATGAGGGTGGGCACGCCCTTGCCTTCCAGATACTGGCGGCGGACGAGGTGGCCGGGGCCTTTGGGGGCGACCATGATGACGTTCACGTCCGTGGGCGGCGTGATGCTCTTGAAATGAACGGCGAAACCGTGGCTGAACAGGAGGGTCTTGCCGGGGGTGAGGTTGGGGGCGATGTCCGCTTCATAAACCTTCGGGATGACGGTGTCCGGCACGGCGACCATGATGACGTCCGCTTTTTTCACGGCCTCGGCGGTGTCGAGAACCTCCAGCCCGCGCTCGGCGGCGGCGGCGCGGCTTTTGGAGCCGGGGTAAAGGCCGACGATGACCTGGATGCCGCTTTCTTTGAGATTCAGCGCGTGAGCGTGGCCCTGGGAGCCGAAGCCGATCACGGCGCAAATTTTTCCTTCCAGCGGGGCGGTGCTGGCTTCACTGTCGGTAATCACTTTGGCTGCCATGGGGAATGTCGTGGTTTTGAGTTGGAGGGGCGCGCATCATGGCGCAAGGGTTGGGGGGGGTCAAACGGGAAAAGTGGGGCAATCATCTTGATTGCCCGAAAAAAATCGCCGCCAAGGAATTCGGGCAAGCTGGGAAGCTTGCCCCACTTTGGATGCAGGCTGAAAGCCTGCATCACTGGTCACGGGCAGAATGCCCATGCTACGCGCTACCGCACGATCAGCGATGTCCCCGTCATCTCCGCCGGCTTCGCCACGCCGAGCATGTCCAGCAGCGTCGGCGCGATGTCCGCCAGGATGCCGTCGCGCAGCGTTACTGCGTCCTGGTCCGCGCTCACATAGATGCAATGCACGAGGTTCGTGGTGTGCGCGGTGTGCGGGGAGCCGTCCGGGTTGCGCATCTGCTCGCAGTTGCCGTGGTCGGCGGTGATGAGGCATTTGCCGCCCAGCGCCAAGGTGCGCTCCACGATGAGCCGCACGGCGAGGTCGATGGTCTCGCAGGCATGGACGCCGGCCTGCACCACGCCGGTGTGGCCCACCATGTCCGGATTGGCGAAGTTCATGATGACCAAGTCGTAGTCCGGCAGGCGGCGATGCACCTCGAAGGCCACGTCCGGCCCGCTCATCTGCGGTTTGTGGTCGTAGGTGGGCACTTCCTTCGGGCTGATGGCGAGGTAACGGTCCTCGCCGGGGAAGGGGGTCTCGATGCCGCCGTTGAAGAAGAAGGTCACATGCGGGTACTTCTCCGTCTCGGCGCTGCGCAGTTGCTTGAGGCCGGCGTTGGAAATCACCTCGCCCAGGATGTTTTTCATGCTCTCAGGTCCGAACACCACCTTCGCGCCGAGTTCGGCATAGGTGGCGTCGTACTCGGTCAGCGTGTAGTAGCCGGTGCGCGGATGGACTTCGCGGTCGAAGCCCTCGAAGCCGGTTTTGAGAAAGGCCTCGGAAAGCTGGCGGGCGCGGTCGGCGCGGAAGTTGAACCAGAAAACCACGTCGCCGTCGCGGATGCGTTGTTCCTCTGCCAGATCGAAGATCATCGGCTGTAAAAACTCGTCTCCGCGCGGCTCGCCCGCGTAGGCCGCCTGAACCGCGGCGGCGGGGCTGTCCACGCGTTTTTCCCCGCGCCCCAGCACGATGGCGTCCCAGGCCAGCTTGTTGCGCTCCCAGCGTTTGTCGCGGTCCATGGCGAAGTAGCGGCCGATGACCGTCACGATCTTCGCGCCGCTGCCTTCCAGGTCTTTTTCCAGCTTCGCCAGATAGCCCGCGCCGCCGGTGGGCGAAGTGTCGCGGCCATCGGTGATGGCGTGGATGCAAATGTCCGTCACGCCCGCCGCCTTTGCCGCGTGGCAAAACGCCGCCAGATGATCCTGATGGCTATGCACGCCGCCGTCGGAGACGAGGCCCAGGAAGTGCAGCCGCCGGCCCCGCGCCTCCGCAAACGCCGCTTGCATCACCGACTGGGTCGCCAGCTCGCCGTCGCGGATGGCCTTGTTGATGCGGGTGAGGTCTTGATAGACGACGCGGCCCGCGCCCAGGTTGAGGTGGCCCACCTCGCTGTTGCCCATCTGCCCCTCCGGCAGCCCCACGTCCTCGCCGGAGCCGGATACCTTGCTCCACGGACAGGCGGTGTAGAGATGGTCGTGAAACGGCGTCTGCGCCAGCAGCGTGGCGTCTCCGTTTTCCGCCGCTTTTTCCTTGCCGCCGGGGTTGATCCCCCAGCCGTCGCGAATGATCAGAACAACAGGTTTTTTGGACATGGAAGAAGCGAGCGGGTTTTTGCGTGGAAACGAGACGCCTTTCCATCCACCAGCCCGGCCTCAGAATCAAGCGCGAGCCCCTGGTTGTGCCGAATTTCATTTGATGTTCAGGCTCCGATCCACTACACATCCGCATGGCTTCGTTGCTCGACCGGATCACCGTTAACCCCAACCAGTGCGGGGGTCGCGCTTGCGTGCGTGGCATGCGGATTCGCGTGATCGATGTGCTTGACCTGTTTTCCGCCGGCCTGACGCAGACCCAGATTCTGGATGAGATGCCCGACCTGGAGCCGGACGACTTGACGGCCTGCCTGCTCTTCGCCCGCCGTCGCATTGACCATCCCATGCTGGCCGCATGACGATCTGGGTGGATGCGCAATTGTCGCCCCGCACTGCGCGGTGGATTGAAACTCATTTTCCACTCCGCGCCTGCGCTCTCCGTGATATCGGACTCCGGGATGCCTCTGATGCGGAAATCTTCAAAGCTGCAGGGGCCGCGGATGCCGTGGTGCTAACCAAGGACAGCGACTTTCTGCTTCTTCTCGAACGCCTCGGCAGTCCCCCCAAAGTGATCTGGCTGACATGCGGCAACACATCGGAGACGGTGCTTCAATCCATCCTACTGCGTCATTTGGACGAGGCTGTCCGGCTTTTGAACGAGGGGGAGGTTCTTGTCGAAATTGGAACCTTGTAAGACGCTCATGAGGCGCATGCCCGCATGGACTGGCCATTACCAGCCACCAGCCCGGCCTCAGAATCAAGCGCCGGTGGCGATTTCTCGCCGAAGCAAATCATGAAAATCTTGGCTTGCGCTCCATTTGACGCTATATTTCGCTGGTCATGAAACTCACACGATTCTGGCTCTAGCTGCCCGTCGCCTTCTCCGTGGCGATCGCGTACGACCCTCCCTCGAATCAGGGGCTTGTGGCCCACATGGCCGATCTCAAAGAACTGACGCGAGTCACCGAACAACGGATCGCCGTCCCCGCCGTGCTTTCCGATTTGTGCGAGCCGGATGTCGGCATCAATCACGCCGACGTGGTGGGCCGTCGAGACGTGGGCATTCACATCTATGTGTGGCCCGCCACGGCTGCCACGGTATTTCAGGAACCCGCGGCGGTGTTTCCGGTCGGAACCGTGATTCTCAAGCAGAAGTTTCCCACGCTCGACGCCGAGGAGGCGGATTTTTACACGGGCATGCTCAAGCGCGAGAAAGGCTTCAATCCCGACTGCGGCGACTGGGAGTTTTTCACCATGAACGCCGGACGCCGCGCGGTGACGGCCCGCGGCAAGATCGAGTCGTGCATGGACTGCCACCGCCGTTACGCCGGCACCGATTTCGTCACGAAACGCCTCAAGAACGCGCCCGAGGGCAAGTGATCTTGCCGCCCCCGGCTGAAACTGGAATAAGAACCCTTGGCTTGCTTCTCATTTGGCGCTATATTCCGCCCATGATCCTGTCCGATTTGCCCCAAATCCGAACGCTTTCCCCCGGGGAGAAGCTGGGCCTTGTGGATGAAATTTGGCGAAGTTTTTCCGCCGAATTCGATGGCATGGAGTGCCCGGAAAGCCATCGTCGCGAGCTTGAT
>CAZNKC010000316.1:0-4422 GCA_964573315.1 uncultured Verrucomicrobiaceae bacterium
CAAGTTTTCGGTATTAAGCCGGCTCTTTTGACCTTTGACTCCCGGCTCCCTGACCGCTTGACACTTGCTTCTCCGCCTTTCGTCCTAGGACGGAGGTCCGATGGCCGACCGCGCGGTCGCGGGCAAGAGTAAGGCCTCATGAAAAACACACTCCCTGCCCTCATCCTCTCCCTCGCCTGCTTGACCGCCGCCTCTGCGCTGGCCGACATCACCCTCGTGCAGGACACCCTGCTCAACGGTGTCAGCTCCCGCTCCACCATGTGGATCAAAGGGGACAAAGTCCGCACCGACAACGACACCACCTCCTCCGTGATCATGGACACCGCCACGGGCGAGATGACCACGCTGGTGCATGAGCAAAAGATGATCATCAAGACCGGCACCAAACAACTCCAGGCACTCGCTGCGCAGACCGGCAGCGGCGCTGAGCAGAATCTCGAAGTCTCCAAGATCACCGCCACCGGCCAGCGGGAAAAAGTGGACGGCCACGACTGCGAGATCTACCTCAGCGAGAACCAGGGCATGGTGGTGAAGATGTGGGTGGCCAAGGACTACCCGAACCAGGAAAAGCTGCGCGAGGAGATGAAAGTCCTCGCCAAAATGGCCGCTCCCAACGCCCCCAAGCAACCCGACGTGCCCGGCATCGCCGTGAAGACCGAGTTTGAGCAGCAGGGGCTGAAGTTCACCACCCGGCTCATCAGCCTCAGCACCGACCCGGTGGACACCGCCCGCTTCGCCATCCCGGAGGGCTACCAAGCCCCCTGAGCATCCGGAGTGTCGGCGAGTCGCCGGCACTTCATATCAGCGCGGCGAGCCCGCGACAGCGCTTGATCCGGTCCGGCTCAACACCTCCAGTGCTGCCACCGTCGCGGCGTTCCGACTGTCCACGCCCATTTTTTCAAAAGTGTGCAGCAGGTGTTTTTTGATCGTGTTCTCCGCCGCCCCAAGGATGAGCGCGATCTCGCCGTTGCTCTTGCCTTGCGCCACCCAGAGCAGCACCTCGGCCTCGCGCGGAGTGAGGCCGAGGGATTCCAGCGGAGTGGCTGAGGAAAAGTCCGGCGCGAAACCGGCGGCGGGCCGCTGCGCCTCACGCCTCAATCTGGCCTCGACGGCCGCCAGCAACTCGCTGGCGGTGGCCGGCTTCACCAAGTAGTCGTCGGCGCCGAGATTCATCCCCGCGCGCAGGTCGGCGCGCTCGCCGCGCGCGGTCAGGAAGATGAACGGGATGGCGGCGGTGACCGGGTCCGCGCGCAGGTCGGCGAGCACGTCGTGGCCGTCGAGGCCGGGCATCATGACATCGCAGAGGATGAGATGCGGAGGTCGCGCGCGCGCGGCGGCGAGGCCGGTGGCGCCGTCTGGAGCGGCCAGCGCTTCATAGCCTTCCATGCGCAGGATGGTGGCGAGATTGCGGCGGGTTTGCTCGTCGTCTTCGATGATGAGGATGGTTTTCATGACACGTTCGCGGCGCGGGGTTCATTGAAAAAGGGGCAGGCGCACGGTGAAGGCCGTTCCCCGGCCTTCCTCGCTGACAAAAGTGACGCTGCCGCCGTGAAGATCGGCGCAGCGTTTCACGATCACCAAGCCGAGGCCGGTGCCGGGAATGTTTTCGACATTGGCGGCGCGGTGGAAGGCCTCAAAGAGATGCGGTTGGTCGGCGGCGGGGATGCCCAGGCCTTGGTCAATGATTTCAAAAACTGCGTCACCGGCCTCCCGATGCAGGCGAAAGATCACGGATTTTCCCTCGGGCGAATACTTCACCGCGTTGGACAGCAGGTTGACGAGGATGTGGCGCAGCAGGCGCTCGTCGGCGCGGGCGAGGGGCAGGTCCGCGTCGAACTCGGTTTGGATCGAAATTTGGCTGCCCAGCGCGGACAGCGTCTCCCCGGCCAGGCGGCGGCAGAAGGAAACCAAGTGCAGGTCGTCGGGTTTGCAGACGGCGATTTCATTCTCCAGCCGGCCGAGCAGCAGCACGTCGTCCATCATGCCGGCCATGCGTTTGACGGCTCTCTTGATGGCGCCCACATGCTCGTTTTTTTCCTCCGGGGTGAGGCGCTCCAGATAGCGCTCCAGGATGTCCGAGCTGGTGACGATCACGCCCAACGGGGTGCGGTATTCGTGGGAAACCATGGAGATGAAGTTGCTTTTCAACCGGGCCAGTTCGCGCGCCTGGGCCAGCGCTTCCTGCAGTTTGGCGGTGCGCTCCGCCACACGCTGCTCAAGGCTGGATTTTTCCGCGCGCAGCGAGGCGTCGCGCTCGGTGACTTTGTGCGCCATTTCGTTGAAAGCCGCGGCCAGACTGCCGAGTTCGTCGGAACGGGCGACCGCTGGGAGATCCCGCACCGGCCCGCCGGCGGCGAGGGTTTGGGTGGCGGCGAGCAGATCACTCAACGGGCGCGCGATTTGGGAGCGCAGGATGAAGGCCAGCGCCACGAGCACCAAGCTCACAGCGGCGAGGCCGATCCACAGCACCCACTGCGCCTGGCGCGAGGCTTCCTGGCGGACTTGCGCGCGCGGCAGCAGGGAGACAAACCACCAGTCCGGCCCCCGCAGGCGGCTGGCGGCAAAATAAAGATCGCTGGCCGGATCGTAACCGGAGCCGGTCGCCTCCGGCAGGGCGGACGTGATGGCGTGAATGCTGCGCAATTCCTTGAGCGGACAGTCTTGGAGAAAATACTGACCCTGTTTGGCGACCAGCTCATCCCACAAGGCCGGATGCGCGATCAAGCGGCCGTCGTCGCGAAACAAAAGATGCGTCACTCCGGGCCGTTCGGGGATCAGTGTGCTTTCCAACAGTTCGTTGAAAGAAACATCCTGATGCAGGTTGACGTAATGACGCCCCTCGTGGTCCACCGGCAGGCAGAGGGTGACGAAGGCGATCTCCTTGTTTTTTTCCGTCGTGGACACGTCGAAGATCATGCCCGTCCATCGCGGCTGGCGTTCGGGGTTGACCTCGACTCTGCCCAAGATGATCCATTCATGCTGGTTCTGATCAAAGTCCGCCGCGATGTCCCAGACCCAGTCCGGCAGGCCTGGGGCGATGCCGCTGTTGAACAGCAGCGGCGAGGTCACATAGAGGCTGGCGGTCTGCTCGCGCCAGATGTGGAAAAACTGGTCGCATAATTCCTGGGAGAGCCGGATGAGGCTTTTCATCTCCGGCGTCACTTCCGCCCCGGTACGGATCCAAGTATTGCTTTCGCGGGTGGGGTCCACGAGTTCGCGCCGCGTGCGGTAGGCGCCGTCCTCGCCTTTGGCGATGAGGCGGTCGAACCAGCCATCATCAGCGTAGCGCTCAAGATGAGCGAGCTTTTCCACGAAGACGTCGCGCATGACCTTCAGGTTGGACTCGGCGAGCAGAAAGCGCTGCTCCTCCCGGCGGGCGCGCTCGATCACGTACTGGCTGAGCAGTTCGAGCCGCGTTTTCTCGATGGCGTCGTAGGTGATGCGATAGGTGGCCAGCGTGGTCGCGAGGATGCCCACTCCCGCCGCCACGGCGATACGGAGCAGGGTGCGGCGAGACAAGGACTGGCGGCGCGGTGATTTCATGAGCGCGGAATCATGGCAGACGGACACCGATGCTGCCATACCACGAAAGAAGCATGTCCGGCGCGGCAGGCACACGAATTTATGACCCGGCCGAGGCATGGCGCAAGAGAAGGAAACGGAGTTGGCTGATCCTGCCCGCTGGTCTGACCGCGGGAATCATACCCAACACTCACTCATCCCTCATCACCCTATGAAAAGCCATCTCAGGCAAACCTCTGCCATTCTACTCGCCGTGATCCTCGCGGCGGGCTCGCCGTTGGCGGCGAATCCCGTGACTCTCACCAACCCGGCGGCCGCCTCCGGCCCGCACCTGCAGTTCGGAACCAGCACGGCGCTGTCCGACCGCTTTGTGCTGGTCGGCGAGCCCGGCAACCGCACTCGCGGCGCGCAGGCCGGAGCGGCGCATGTGTTTGACGCCAAAAACGGCCGCCACCTGCGCCGTCTGCTGGCGCCGGACACGCTGGCCGGGCACCGCTTTGGCGCCGCCGTGGCCATCAGCGGCGACCGCGCGCTGATCGGCGCGCCGGGCTTCGCTTTCGGTCGTGGCCGGGCTTATCTCTTCGAGCTGTCCAGCGGGCGCTTGCTGCGCCGGATCGATCCCCACCCGCAGGTGTCCGCTGCCGGCGGCTTCGGCGCCGCGGTGGCGATCAATGGACGCCATGCCGTCATCGGGGCGCCCTACGACATGGTTTTCGGTGCGGCGGACCTGGGCAGCGCGCACGTCGTTGACGTGTCCACCGGCGAGTTTCTGCACAGCAAGACCAGCATTTACGCGCCCAACAACGCCTACTTCGGCCTCTCCGTGGCGCTTGACGGCAAAGTCTTCGTGGTCGGCGCTCCGGGGGAGTTGAACCAGGGCAGCACCCGCGCCGGCGGGGT
>CAZNKC010000317.1:0-4401 GCA_964573315.1 uncultured Verrucomicrobiaceae bacterium
TGCTCTACGGCGACAACAACAACTGGTTCGCCGCCTGGGGCGCGTGGATTTTCAAACTCTACGGCCACGACAACGTCAAGCTGCTGGACGGTGGCAGGGTCAAGTGGGAGGCCGAGAAGCGCCCCTGGGACACCACCACGCCGGCCTTCACGCCAACCACCTACCAAGTGACCCAGGTGAACCCGGAACTGCGCGCGCGGCTGGCGGACGTGGTGCAGGTGGCTGCCGGCGAGAAGCAGGCCAGCCTGCTCGACATCCGCTCCCCGGACGAATACGCGGGCAAGGTCTTCGCGCCCGCCGGCATCCAGGAGTTGTCCATCCGCGCCGGTCATGTGCCGGGCGCCGTCAACGTGCCCTGGGGCACGGCGGTGAACCAGGAGGACGGTACCTTCAAGTCCGCCGAGGAGTTGAAGCAAATCTACGCCGGGAAAGGCGTGGACGGCAGCAAGCCGGTGATCGTCTATTGCCGCATCGGCGAGCGCTCCGCCCACTCCTGGTTCGCCCTCAGCCAGATTCTCGGTTACAAGGTACAGCAGTATGACGGTTCCTGGACCGAATACGGCAACGCGGTGGGCGTGCCCATCGACAATCCCTCCGGCACGGTCTGGACCGGCAAATAAATGAGCGCGATTTCGGCCCGCGAGGACCAGGAACCACAGCAACAACAACCAACCCCTGGAAAAAGAGCCGCGCCCGGTCTGCTAGCAGGCCGGGCGCTTTCCTGGGTGCTGGCGGCGGCGCTGGCGGGCTTGGCCTATCACCTGCACGAGCGGCCTGGCTTTGGCCGCGAGGCTTCCTTCTCGCTTCTCAGCGGCGCTTTCTTCGGCGTGCTGTTGCAGCGCGCCCGCTTCTGTTACTTCTGCATCTTGCGCGAGGCGGTGGAGGAGCGCGAGGTGCGGCCGCTGCTGGGCATTTTGGCGGCGCTGGGCTTTGGCACGATCGGCGTCGCGGTGATCTTTGGCGCCTGGATTCCCGACGCCTCAGCCGGGCATCTGCCGCCCTCCGGCAACATCGGTCCGGTGGGCTGGCCGCTGGCCCTGGGCGGACTGGCGTTCGGCCTCGGCATGGCGTTCAGCGGCTCCTGCGTGAGCGCCCATCTCTACCGGCTCGGCGAGGGATCACTGCTCTCCCCGCTGGCGCTGGCCGGCGCGGCGCTCGGTTTCCTGGCCGGGTTCCAGGTTTGGAATCCGCTCTACCTTTCCGGTTACCGCACCGCGCCGTTGATTTGGCTGCCCGCTCATTTGGGCTTCGCCGGAGCCCTGCTCCTGCAGCTCGCCGTGCTGGGTCTGCTGGCCTGGCTGCTGTGGCGCTTCTGGCAGCGCAAGCCCTCGGTGTCCGGCGATGACGCGGACGTGGAAACGAATGCCACCGCTCCGGTTTCCCTGACGGACGCGCTCTGGGTGCGGCGCTGGCCGGTTTTGCTGCCGGCGGTGCTGATGGCGGCGCTGGGCGCGTTCGTCCTGCTGCGCACCGAGCCGCTGGGTGTCACCAGCGCGCTGGGCAGCCTCGTGCGCGCGCTCGGCAATTCCTGGCAATGGCTGCCGGAGCGCCTGGAGGGTCTGGACGGATTGCGCGGCTGCCGCACGGGAAAAACCGCCGCGCCGCTGCCGCCCAACGCCTTGTTCGTGCTGGCCTTGGTCGCCGGATCCTTCGCCGCCGCTTTGGCGGGCGGTCATTTCGCGCCCGAACGCCCGTCCTGGCGGCGCGCGCTGTCCGCGCTCGGCGGCGGTGTGCTGCTCGGCTTCGGCGCCATGATCTCCCTGGGCTGCACCGTCGGCAAACTCTTCAGCGGCATCACCGCGCTGTCCCTGTGCGGCTGGGTCTTCGCCGCCGCCATGACGGCGGGCGTCATCCTCGGACTCAAAGTCCGCCGCCTTTGGTGGTGAGCCGTAGCGCGAGCGCCCCTGCTCGCGTGCAGATACGCGGATAAAGCCACACCCTGACTTGAGAAACCCGCCAAAAAGCAACATTTTCGTCGGATATAGTGACGTTGACAAACCCACAGATTTGTTTGTGATACACATTGTCCGGCCACGGGAAGACATCATTCAACCAGACCCTCACACCCATTGACCCGCGTCCGGCCCGCAAAAGCAATTTCCTGTCAGAAGTATCGAGCATTTCTTTTCCACCGGATTTGCCACACAGCTCATGAACACCGACAACGAACTCATCACGCTCTTTGAAACCAGGCTCCGCCCGCGCATCGAGGAGATGCGCCCTTTGGTCAACAAAAGCAAACGCCTCGGCCAGATCGGCAAGTATCTCATTCTTATCGCGTGGGTGATCTTTGGTCACCTCGCCTTCTACGGAAACTACATGACCGTGCTGCCGCGCGTGGCGGCGAGTGTTGCCGCCTTTGCCCTTGCCGTCTGGGTGACGGCGTATGGCATGAAGCACTTTATATTTCCGAGCAGGGAGGCGGACACGCGCGCGCGCTCGAGGCTCCGGGATGAAATCGTCGCGGAAGCCTATCGAGCGATCTTTCCCGATGCCGACTACACGTTTATGCGGGACTTCGGGCCGGAAGATTTCGCGCACTCGGGGCTTTTCCATCACAATGACGCGTTCTCTCACAACCACGTGAGAGGATTCGTCAACCGGACGCCTTTCGCAGTGGTGAACGCCAGCCTCAGCTTCGAGCTATCACAAGACAGCGACGGCCACTCCCGCACGGAGTGCTCGCTGCAAGGCTTGTTTTACCGTCTTGATCTGCCAAAAACACTGCGTCACGCGACCCTGGTGCAGCCGAAGAAAATGCGATCCCTCCATGAGGGCGACCGCAAGGGGCTTCGCAAGGCAGACCTCGGCGACCCTGACTTCAGTAAAAAGTTCAACGCCCTGACCTCCGACACCAACGACGCGCAGTTGCTGCTCACGCCTCCGATCCGCGACGCCGTGCGCGCTCTCGGCGAACGCTCCGGCAAGCCCCTTTATCTCGCCTTTCGCGACAACCGCGCTTACATCGCCCTGGACTACGGCCGTTCCATGCTACAGCCCGAAGACAGCGCCGACACCGTTAAGGAAGACCTGCTCCTCACCGCCGCGCTCCACCGGCTGGCACAGACCATCGCGATCGGACTCGAACGGAATACGAGCAGCATCTGGAAGTAGGATACTGGCAGCTATTCAAAAATACCCTGTGGCACAGCAGACGCCTGCCGTCGTTCACCCCAGCACGGCCTCGACCGGCAAATCGGGATCGAGTCCGTTTTTCTTCAACCAGTCGCGGTTGAACAGCTTCGACTGGTACTTGTGGCCGCTGTCGCATAAAAGAGTGACAACCGTCTGGCTGCGGCCCGCCTCCAGCGCGTAACGCACCGCGCCGCCGAGATTGATGCCGCTGCTGAGGCCGAGAAAAAGCCCTTCGTCGCGCAGCAGATGGTGGATGATGCTCAACGCCGTCTGGTCATCAATGCGGTAAGCTTTGTCCACGCGGATGCCCTCCACGTTTTGCGTCACACGCCCCTGGCCGATGCCTTCGGCGATGGAGTCACCGTCATCGATGTCGGTATGGCCATGGGTGAACCAGGACCACATGGCCGCGCCGTAAGGATCGGCGCAGACGACCGCCACCTGTTCGCTTTGCTCCTTCAAATAGAGCGACGTGCCCGCCAATGTGCCGCCGGTGCCTACGGCGGAGACGAAGGCGCCCAGCGTTCCCTTGGTTTGTTTCCAAATCTCCGGCCCCGTGCTGCGGTAATGGGCGTCGCGATTGGCAGTGTTGTCGAATTGATTGGCCCAAAACCAGCCGTTCTCCTCCGCCAGACGGCGGGCGATGTGGTTGTAGTTGTCCGGATCACTGTAAGGCTTCGCCGGCACCGGCCGCACCTCCGCGCCGAGCGCGCGCAGCAGGGCGATTTTTTCCGGCGCCTGCGTCTCCGGGATAATGATGACGGTCTTGTACCCGCGCGCCGCGCCGATCACGGTCAGACCGATGCCGGTGTTGCCCGCGGTGCCCTCGACGATGGTGCCCCCCGGCTTGAGCAGTCCTTGTTTCTCCGCGTCCGTGATGATGCCGAAGGCCGCGCGATCCTTCACCGAGCCGCCGGGATTCATGAACTCCGCCTTGCCGAGAATCTCGCAGCCGGTCAGCTCCGAAAGCTTGTGGAGACGGACGAGCGGCGTGTTGCCGACGAAATGATCGATGCCGTGATAGGAGCGCGTGGTCATGTCTGCTGAAGGATGCGCAGGCAGCCTCCGGGAAGTCCGGTCAGCGCGGCTGCAAATTGTGCTTCTGACAAACGGGAGGCTCGGCGGGTGGCCGTCACGTTCTCCCTTCTCAGGCTAAGGGCAACTCCGCCGCTGTCAAAACGAACTTCCAGCCCGGTCTGCCGCCGGTGTCCAGGCTTTAGCCGCAATGCCATTAAGTAATGGGAATGAGCTCGACGGGGATATCGC
>CAZNKC010000318.1:0-4288 GCA_964573315.1 uncultured Verrucomicrobiaceae bacterium
TGATGCTCGAAAAACGGCGAGATCGTAAAGCGAATGCTCCCCGCCGAAGATAAGGTCGGCGGAGAAACCAGCGTGTTGGATTTTGAAGTGATGTCCGGCCATAACATGGGTTTTAATTCAGGCCTGACGGAGATGTGAGCCTTGCAGCCAAAGCACTCCGCACACGAGGTCATCCTTTTGTGGGGTATAGCCATCCACCAGTGCGTGGGAAAAAACATAAACCGGCAGGATGCTGTCCGGGCCATCATCGTTGTGCATGCATGCCACGTCCAGCCGCCAGCCGTGCAAACCGGATGCCGTAACGAACTCGTCCAGTTCCAATACCTTGCCCACAAACTCATGATGATCGTGAAATGTGGAGAACAAAGAGCGCAGGCTGTCCGTGAGAACTGTGACAGTCAAATCGGGATCATCGGCTTCGGCATCCCGGCCTTCTTTCCTCAGATCCTGGCGGCGCAGATCAATCATCGGACCTTCCTTGATGATGATCGGTTCGGCGGGATAATATTGCAAAGACAGAGCCAGTCCGGCAAGGGAGACCACGGTCTTTCCTCCGCGCTTCCAGTCCGCCAGTTCAAGACCGAAGCGGGGAGCAAACCATTTCAGCGTGAGACCGCTGCCTGTTTCGGCGACAATCACTCCTTCATAAGGCCCGTAGCAGTTGGAAATCTCCTGCACGTCAAGTGTCCATTCAGAGGTTGCCGGCAAAACAGGGTAGAAGCTGATAACCTCGTTGGTCTGCTCCTTTTCGTTGTGCCCGATTAGGACAGCGATCTGCAAAGGATCATACGAATCCTCCACTTGAAATAGCTTCGCAAAAACCTCATCCGGCCAAGGGGGGGCGAATGATCCCGCCAGCTTGGCGTTCTGAATTACGGCAGGCAACAGCTTCACAATCCCTTCGCCCGCGAGTCCCACGGCAGCCCAGTGGTCCCCGTGTCCCACCGTTTCGGGTTCTTCAGGTTCTTCGCTCATGGTGTTTTGGTGTCTGGTTTTGGTGAGGCAGCAGGGACAAAAAGTCCCAGCCCGAAGTGGGAGCCGTAGCCGAAGGCGAGCGGGCCTTGGGTTTCTTGCTCGAACTCGATAGTGAAGGCTCCGGACTCATTGCCGCGGCTGCCGCCGTTGCCATCAGGGCGGCGGCTCTGAAATTGGAGGCAGCGCAGGGTTCTGCCGTTGGGCAGGGTGATGTGCCGCTCCCGATGTGGTTGCACGTTGGCGCATTGAGGATCAGCTTGAAGCAGGCGCTCCAAGTCATGGGCGACCCCTCCGATGGGACGGCCCTGCTCGTCGAGTTTGGGGCGGCCATCGCGGAAGGTTTTGGTATGACGCGTGGAGACGACAGGCGTGAGTGAACGCCAGACCTTGGAGGCGGCGAAGAGCTTGCAGTCGGGAAATGTTTTGGCATCGCCAAGCCCGACGAGCACCAGCCGCACATCGTGTCCGCCGTAGCCCCAGACTTTGTTAAGGCGGCGCAGCGCTTTGCGGGCGTTTTCGTCGAATCCAGCGGCGGCGGTGATGGTGAGGTGGGTGATTTCATCACGCTTGCCATTGGCTTCGCAGAAGATGAACGCGTGTTGCCGGCCGGAGAGTGGCTCGCCCGTGTCGGCATCTTTGCCGGTGAAGACCGGGGCGCTTTCGGGATGATCTTCCATGAACTTGCACAATGATTTATGCACGCGATCCGCGACGGACACGGCCTGCGTGATGCGCGGAGCGACGGTGCTGACGATCTGGTAACGGGCGACGGTGGGCTGAGTCTTGCCAGTGGCGACGGCTTTGCGGGCCACGGGCGCAAAGACGTCTGATGGGCGTGAGTAGTTTGCAAAAACGGCTCCGGGTGGAAGATTCCAGCCAGCGGCTTGCAAGTCGCCGGTGTCGGCGTGCAGAGCGGCGAAGACATCTTCGGGAAGCTTGGGCAGCCGTCGTCTTTGCGCGGCAGTGGGTCTTGGACCAAGAGCGGCTTCGGCTTTTGCCTGGGCTTGGGAGCGCCAGCTTGCATAGTTTTCAGGAACGCAGGGCAGCAGCAGTCGCACGAGTTCCTGTTTGTCGGCGAGGGCTTCGTCATCGCGCAGCGGTTGCGCGTTGATGGGCTGGCTTAGACTGCTGCTCACTCGCGCGATGGCGAGGCTTTCCGCGCGGCCAAAGTAGCCGAGGCGGTCAGCCAGCAGTTGCAACGTGCTAAGTTGATCTTCGGGCAAGTCAATATCCCAAGCGATGAGAATGGGATCATCAGGCGCGATCTGCACGAAGGTGTCGAAGACCTTGGGCTTCTTATTCGGATCCAACGAATTGACTGGCATGTAGTGCCGGGTATGGCCCAAAGTGGCGCGCGGCAGATGGAAGGATGGCTGTGCGGAGGCGAGGCTGTGGATGAGGGCGCGCACCTGCGGCTCGTCCAGTTCCTTCGTCTCGCGCGCCTTCCAATGCCATGTCGCCACCAGCGCGCGGAGGATGCGCCACGGCGAGGGTGGCCATTCGACCGCGCCCTCGTTTACATGGCGTCCCCAGGGCGTCGCGTGGTAGCGACCGGCGGGAAACTGGAGTTCGAGAACGGTCATGGTGGTTACGATTCGGAGTTCTCGTCTTTGCTTTGTTCGGCCTCATCGGAGGATGATTCATCAGCATCCAATGCAGCCTTGTAGGCCTCGAACAGTTTGTTTCGGGCCTCTTGCCGGGCATCATCGGGAAAGAGTTGTTTGGCCACATCCTCGGGCGTCAGTTCGATGTCGGGGCTGAACTCAAGCGATGCTGGTTTCTTCGTCGTGCCCCTCTTCCACTTCACCAGCTTCTTCAAAGCCTCGGGGATCGTTGGAGATTCGGGCCATTCGATCGACACAGGTTTGGTTTTGCCAGCGATGTAGATCGTTGTGGTAAAGCGGGCTTGTTTCTCGTCCTTGAAGGCGTTCTTGATGAGATCGGGCAGTTCCTTTTCCAGTTCGGTGAGACTAGGCACGGTGAAGTCCTCTGGGCGCTTCACTGCAAAGGTGTCTTTAACGACTTCCAGATCGCAGGCCGTGCGGAGGCGCAGGCCGTCGCGGAGGAAGCGCTGAATTTTGAACAAAGCGATGGCGATGAGCAGGTTCTCCACGTCTTCACCGAGGCCAAAGCCGCGGATGAGGGCAAGATCAAGATTGAAGTAGGCGGTGATCTCGCCGGTGAACTCCTCGCGGTGGAAGGGGACGTTGCCGAAACCTTTGCCTGTGTCACCGGAGGGATTCACAGAATCATTCTTCACACCGCCGCTGGCCACGGGTGTCACCGAGCTTGCTTCGATGAAAGCGGTGAGTGCGCGTGGCAGGCGCATGCGTCCGCCAGCAATCTCCTTCTTGGCAAGAAAGACACCGTGGAGAAGCGCGTTGATGTCGGTGTTGAGCAGCACAGTCGTAAGCTTGCGCAGATCGACGAGGCCGATGTCAGCGATGGCAAGGTCTGCACGCAATTTTTCGGCAAAGGTCTTGTCTTTGCTTTCGAGGATGTAAGGGCTGTTGAGCCGGTGCGCCTCCAGCACGGAGTTCGTGAGCTGTTTCTTGTCCTTGTCGATGACGAGCACGGCAGGCAGCCCCTTGAGCGGTGTGACCCAGTTGTTGTTCACGCTGTCCCAGCAGACGGCTTCGAGGCGGTTGGCCATGCTTTGGGCGGATTCAACGAGAAGCATCTTGACGCCGCCGGGACCGTCGAAGGTGGCGGCTCCGAGGTCGGGGAACCCGGTGGGCTGGAAGCGGCTGCCTTGTACAGGCTGGAGCTTGGCTTCAAGAAGAAGGCGGGGGTGGTCTTTGAGGATGGTGAGGTTCATGTGTTTTGTTCTTTGGGTTGGTGTTGAAGGATGAGTTTTAGGAGCTTGATGTCGCGCGGATGGATGGGGAAGAGAAGCGCGGCGGCCGTGCGGCGGGCGGTGTCCGCCGTGACATCCAGCTCGCGCACGAGCGGGGCTTCGCCGGAGGCGAGGAGCCTGCGCGCGGCGAGGCGGGAGGCGGTGAGGCCATCGCCCATGCGGGCGCGCTGGTGGATGGCGGGGACGAGCGGGATGGCGGCGCCGTCTTTGTCTTTGCGGCGGAAGCAGAGCTTTAACAAGGCGTAGAAGGACGATGGGATCACTTGCTGGCGGTCTTCGTTCTCATCGTGCCAGTTGATGGGCGGAATGTCGTCTTCGTCGTCATCGGCGGATGATTCGTCGTCCGATTCGGGGGCGGAGTCCGTGAGTTCCCGCGCCTTCGCTGCGGCATCTCGCAGGTTGCGTTCTTTTTGGGCGACGGCTTGCCAGTCGAGCAGGGAGAGTCCCCAGAGAAGG
>CAZNKC010000319.1:0-1795 GCA_964573315.1 uncultured Verrucomicrobiaceae bacterium
CTTGTAAATCCTCACCTGCGCCTCGGCGGGAGCGGCGCTGGCGCCGTACAGTCCGAGTCCGGCGACCAAGACCAGCAGTTTGTTCCAGGCGTTCATGGCTTTTTAGTCACTGCGGACATCAACCCGGACCCAGCGGATTCGATTCGGAACGAGAACAGGATACCCACGCGGAGTCACGGCGGTGTCACATCTGTGTAGTTCTTGCCCTCTAGGAAGGCTTTCACCAGCCCCACGCCCGCAGCAGTGTTGGCCGGACCTGCACCGGACAGCTTGTCCATGGTCCACTTGTCAGTCACAGTAAAGTGGTCCGCCGCCAATACACTGCCTCTCCCAGCAACGGACTTGGCGGTCTGCAAAAACGTGATGACGTTAAACCGGAAGCCATTGCGGGGTATTTTCCCGAGGTAGCTGCGCGCCATGCCATTGGCACCCGCAAACGCAAACTCATGGTCAATGACACCATTGCCATCCCGGTCGATGGGCGCCAGCCCGACAATGCCGGGAGTAACCGTGTCCAACATCGGGCCATTTCTTCGAAAGGTCTTGTTTTTGAACACCTCCACCGTCTGAGCAGCAGGGCCGCCTATGGAGATCGGCGCATAAATGACGTAGCCCGTATGCTTGAAGCTGAAGCCTTTCGGAGCGGCCTTCGGTGAAACCCGCGCTTTGGCGTTGAAAGTCACCTTGTAAATCCTCACTTGAGCCTCGGCGGAACTGACGCAAGCGCCATACAATCCGAGTCCGACAATCAGGGCGAGAAGTTTTTTCCAGGTACTCATGGAATTCCTCATAACCTTTTTGAGGCTGCGGGCAAGCTGAAATAGAAAAAATTTGAAGCAACTGGCTGATTCATCCGCATGAACATGAGTTTGGCGGCTTGGTATTCCTTGCGCCCTCCGGCTGGCATTATACCATTCCGCATGAAACCGCCCGCACGCCCCGAACTCAAACGCCCGGCCGTCCGCTCCGGCACGGTGCTCCTCGCGCTGCTCATGGGCTGCTGCGCCGGATGCCGGGAAAAGGTTGAGACCGGCCCCGCGGCGGCGGCTCCGCCGGACGGCGCTCCGGTTGAGGCCGCGACCGTGTCCCAGCTTCCCGGCATGATCCCGACTCCGCGCGATGCCTGGGACTTCACCACACTGTCCCCGGAGGATCGCGTCGAGTTGGAGCAGTTGTTGCAGGCATTCCACCAAACCGATGACAAAGACCGGCGGCTCGACCTGCTGGAGCGCATCGGAGAAGCCTTTCCCGGCCGGGAGCTGGCGGCGTTCGCGCGCGAGGTGCTGGCGCTGGGCGATCCCGACCTGAGCCTCGCCGCCGTCGAGATGCTGTCCGGCAACACCTCCGCCGACATCCTGCCCGCGCTCGATGACGCGCTGGCCTCGCCCTCCGAGGAGGTGCGCCAAGCCGCCGCAGCCGCCGCCGGCCACGTCACCAACCCGAAGGTGGTGGATTTCTTCGGCAAAGTGTTTGACGACCCAGCCGAGGACGTGCGCCTGACCGGCATGTCCTCCCTCGACGAGCAGCGCCCGGCGCAGCGCCTGAACATCCTGGACCGAGCGCTCAAGTCCCGGCACGGCGATGTGCAGGAGATGGCCATCGGCGATCTGCAAGTGGAGTCCACGCGGCGCTCCCTGGAGATATTGTTCCAAGCCCTCGACTCCGCCGTGCCGGAGGTCCGGGAAGAGGCCCGGTTTGTCGTTGAGTTTTTGATCGAGCAAGAATTTTCCAACGCCTCCGAGGCGCGCGCTTGGTGGTCGCAAAACCGCCAGCGCTTTGACAACGATCTGGTTCC
>CAZNKC010000319.1:1895-4280 GCA_964573315.1 uncultured Verrucomicrobiaceae bacterium
CCGCGCCGCGGCCTCCGCCAGCGCGCTACGCTCGCCTTTCACCAGCGGCACATGCGCGGCGAAGGGCTGGCCGCGCATCCGCTGCCGGGTATAGACGAGGCCGTTGCTGCGGCTGTCCACGTAGGGGTTGTCGATCTGCGCGGGATCGCCGACGAGCACGAGCTTCGAGCCGCGCGACATGCGGGTGACCACGGTCTTCGCCTCCAGCGGCGTGAGCTGCTGCGCTTCATCGAGCACAAAGAAACGATCCGGGATGGAGCGCCCGCGGATGTAACACAGCGCCTCGATCTCGATGACGCCCTGCTGGATGAGGTGATCGTAGGGCGCGGCGGCTGTCCCGGCTTCCGGCTCGGTGAGCGCACGCGGCCGCTGTTTTTTCTGGCCGCCGGTGGGCGTGGCTTTGGAGGCGGGGCGCATGAGCAGGTCCAGCGCGTCATAGATCGGCTGCAACCAAGGCCGCATCTTTTCCTGCAAGCTGCCGGGCAGGAAGCCGACAGTCTGCCCCATCGCCACGATGGGACGGCTCACGGTCATGCCGTTGAACGTGTGATTCATCACCTGATGCAGCCCCGCCGCCACCGCCAGCAGGGTCTTGCCCGTGCCGGCCTGGCCGTAGCAGGTGACGAGGCTGATCTCCGGGTCCAGCAGCGCGTCCAGCAGGCAGGCTTGGCCGAGATTCATCGGCTTGACGGCGCGGCCATTGCCGGCGCGCAGGGATTCCGGGATGAATGGCAGCCGCGCCAGCTCGCCCGCCGCGTTCATCTTCGCGGGCATCGTCGCTTTTTCACCCGCCATCAGCAGCGCGTATTCATTCACCACCATGCCGGCGGTGCGCGCCTCGGCCAGCCGCAGCACGCCGGAGCTGGCGAAGCGCTGCATCTCGTGCGCGCTGACCTCCAGGCGCACGATGTCGAAATTCGCCACCTCGCGCGGCTCCACCTTGTCGTGCAGGTAGTCCTCGCAGTCGATGCCCACAGCGCGCGCCTTGAGCTGCATGTTGAGATCCTTGGAGACCAGCGTCACCTCGTCTCCCAACTGCTCCCGCAGCCACAGCGTGCAGGCCAGGATGCGGTGGTCCATCTTGTCCAGCCCCGGAAAAATACGGCCAAACTCCAGCACGCTCGGCGTCCGCGTGGCCCGCGCCGGATCATAAACCACCACGCGCACGGTGCCGCCGCCGGGCGTCACCGCCCCCCGCGTCACGGACGCGCCGTCCGCGCCGAAGACCTTCATCAGCGTGCGATGCACCTCGCGCGCGTTCGCGCCGCGCTCGGTCATCTCGTTCTTAAAACGGTCCAACTCGCTGAGCACGTCCACCGGGATGCACACCTCGTGCTCGGCGAAGCGGTCGATGCAGGCCGGGTCGTGCAGCAGCACGTTCGTGTCCAGCACAAAGGTCCGCAGCCCGGCGCGGCGGCTGGCCCTGGCTGGCGAGGCGCCGCTTTTTTTCCGGCGGGAATGGGGCTGCTTGCCGGCGGCGGACAAGGTTTCGACGCGGGAAAACTCCTGGGCCGGAATGAGGGTGGGGGCGGTCAACGCGGTATGATCGTCGCGATCCATGAGGGTGCGGTGGGTGGGGTTGGGGGTGAAGAGCGGCGTTTGGCCGCGCCAGTCGAGCCGTCTTTTCTTCGCCCGTGGCTGGACCAAGGGGATCAAACGGCTTTTGTGATTATTAGGGTGAATCACAGCAGTTCCGATTTTGCGCAAAAAATCCGGCAATGGCAAGAGATTTGTTAAGTTTAGTTAAATTGTCACTTTCAGACCTCGGGTTTCCTTCCCGGCCTTTCCGCGCTATTTTGTCCGGCCAGCTTGTTTCATGCCATTTCCCGCCCCGATCCGCTACCCTGCCGACCTGCCCATCACCGCGCGCAAGGACGAGATCATCGCGGCGATCCGGCGGCATCAGGTGCTCATCCTGGCGGGCGAGACCGGCTCCGGCAAAACGACGCAACTCCCGAAGATGTGCCTGGAAGCCGCCGGGGAAAACCTGCGCGGGCAGATCGGCTGCACCCAGCCGCGCCGCGTCGCCGCCATGTCCGTGTCCCGCCGCGTGGCGGAGGAAATCGGCGTGGCCTGGGGGAACGAGGTCGGCTGCAAGATGCGCTTCAGCGACGACACCCGCCGTGACACCAAGATCAAATTCATGACCGACGGCATCCTGCTGGCGGAAATCCAGAGCGATCCCCTGCTGCGCGCCTACTCCATGCTCATCCTCGACGAAGCGCACGAACGCTCGTTGAACATCGACTTCCTGCTCGGCTACCTCAAAGAGCTGCTGCCACGGCGGCCGGATTTGAAGCTCATCGTCACCTCCGCCACCATCGACACCGAGGCCTTCGCCGCGCATTTCAGTTGGAGCAAAGGCTGGAGTAAAGGCTTTAGCCG
>CAZNKC010000320.1:0-1907 GCA_964573315.1 uncultured Verrucomicrobiaceae bacterium
GGAATACAATCCCGCCCTCCGGAAAGGCAGGCGGTTACAAACCGCCTCTCCTTGGGTGTGCGGGGCTGGGCGCTTGCAAAGCGCCCCTCCTTGAGTGCTTCAGCGGCGGCGGCCTTTTTTCTTGGCGCGGCCGGTGAGGATGGCTTTGGCGCGGGCTTCGTCGTCGAGGACGGTGGTGTATTTGTACGAGAAGCCGTCCAGCTTGCGGCGCTCGATCTTTTGATTGATGAGGCGCTCGACGGATTCGACGTTCGGCAGTTCCTCGGCGGAGAAGAGGGTGTAGGCGTCCCCTTCCTTCTGCGCGCGACCCGTGCGGCCGATGCGGTGGACGTAGTCTTCGGAGTTCTCCGGCACCATGTAGTTGATGACGTGGGTGACGCCGCTGATGTCCAGCCCGCGCGCGGCGAGGTCGGTGGCGACGATGACCTCGAACTCGCCGTCGCGGAAGCCTTTCAACGCGCGCTCGCGCTCGCTCTGGCGGATGTCGGAGTGCATGACGGCCGCTTTGTATTCGCCCTCCTGCTGCAACGCGGCGTAAAGCTGGTCCGCCTGCGCCTTGGTGCGGGTGAAGATCATGAGGCTGTTGAAGTGCGTCTGCTTCAAGATGGCCAGCAGCAGCTCCTGGCGCTGGTCGCCGGCCACGGGATAGACGTAGTGGCTGACGGTCTCCGCCGGGGAGAAGCGGATGCCGATCTCGATGCTGATAGGGTCTTTGAGCGCGAAGTCCGCCAAATTCTGAATCTGCGGCGGCATGGTGGCGGAGAAAAACAACGTCTGGCGCGCAGGCGGTGTTTTTTCCACGATGCGCCGCACGTCCGGCAGGAAACCCATGTCGAGCATCCGGTCCACTTCGTCGAGGATGAGCACTTCCACGCCGCTCAGGTTGGCGGTGCCGTCCTTCATGAAGTCCAACAGCCGGCCCGGCGTGGCCACCACGATATCAACGCCCTGCTGCAGGCCGCGGCGCTGTTTTTCATAACCCACGCCGCCATGCACCAGAAGCACACGCTGGCCGGTGTGCTTGCCGTATTTTTCAAACTGCTCGACCACTTGCGCGGCCAGTTCCCGGGTCGGCTCCAGCACCAGGCAGCGGAAGGCGCCGGGCGCGCCCAGCCGGCTCAACGTGGGCAGCGCGAAGGCGGCGGTCTTGCCGGTGCCGGTCTGCGAGGCGCCGATCACGTCCCGCCCTTCCAGCACGACGGGGATGGCTTTCTCCTGGATGGTCGTGGGCGTCTCGTAGCCGGTCTCCTTGATGCCCGCCAGCACGGCGGCGCTGAGGCCGAGCACTTCGAACTTCTCTGGGTACGGTCCCTCTGGCACGGGCGGCGGTGGGGGCGGCGGCTCCGGGGGGACGTTGACGATCGGCTCGCGCGGCTCCCGGTCCTCGCGCCCGCCCCCTCGGCGGTCGCGGTCGCGTCCGCCGCGGCTGCGGCTTCCGCGTTCGTGGCGGCGTTCGCTGTCGCCCTCGCGGCCTTCGCGGCTCTCACGTTCGCGGCGCGGCGGGCGCGCCTCGCCTTCCTCGCTGCTGCCGGCGGCGCGGGGTTTGCGTGGCGGGCGGTCGCGGTCGCGCCTGCTGCGGTCGCGCGGCGGGCGGTCTTCGTCCAGCGGACGGCCTTCGTGGTCTTCAAAGCGGGGCCGGCGGCGCGGCGGCGCGGTGTCGGGCGCGGCGGTGTCCGTTTTTTTCCCTTTCACGCCGAGCAGTCGTTTCACGCCGGCTTTGATGCGTCCGAGCATCGTGGGTTTTTTGTCTTCCTTCGTTGGTTTGCTCACTGATTTTGGTTCTTTCCGCCGCCTTTATCGCTGAAAAGGCGGGGTTTTGCAAATTGTATGGGAAATCAGAAAGCAGAAGCCCGGGGCTTACGCATGAAAATCTTGCCCCAAAAAGGCTCACACAAAGGCACAAAGAC
>CAZNKC010000320.1:1917-4220 GCA_964573315.1 uncultured Verrucomicrobiaceae bacterium
TATCGCTGAAAAGGCGGGGTTTTGCAAATTGTACCGTGGAGCGCGGGTGCCTTCACCCGCCGTACGGCAGCGAGGGGGCAAAAATCCCAAGTCTGGAATCCGAAATTCGGACTTCGGAGGACGGGGTCTTCCTCCCCTGTCGCACAACGAGTGGGGGCACCCGCTCTCCAGCGAGTGAGGGCACTCGCTCTCCGGGCTTGCGCGGGCGGGTTTTACGGCCTTTTTGGAGCATTCCACCCACCGCCATGACCGACCCCGCCGCCAACCGCTTCATCCAAATCGCCGACGCCGACCGCGAGATCAACGCCTGGACCCACAACGAGTGGCTCTGCCGGCCGGACCTCGTGGCGGCAGAGAAGCTGCTGCTCGTCCGCGCCAACATGGCGCCCGGCCACTGCCATCCGTTTCACTGCCACCCGCACCGGGAGGAGATCATTTACGTGCTCTATGGCCGCGCCGAGCAATGGGTGGGCATGGAGAAACGCCTGCTCTCCGCCGGCGAGATGGCCCACATCCCGCCCGGCACGGTTCACGCCACCTACAATCCCCACGCCGAGCCGCTGGTGTTCCTGGCGATTTTGTCCCCGGCCAAACTCCCCGAACCCGAGGCCTCCCAGCCCGATCCCGTGGACGTGTCCGCCGAGGCGCCATGGGCGGGGCTGCGCGCGGGGTTACCGGAGTGTGTCACGCTGGGGTAAAGCCAAGGTCAAGGGATGGCCAGAGGGTCAAAGGTCAAGGTTGTCCCTGTTGGCCGCGTCAGGCGGCGTGTCCTCCAGCCGCCGTTTAAACCAGCGCAAGCCGAGGAAGAGCTTGGCGCGCCAGCTTCCCGGCGCGTAGCCTTCCAGGTCCAGGAGCGTGCGCGTCTCGCTGGTCCAGCGGCGCTTGTATTCGTAGTCTCCGGCCAGGAAATCCATCGAGCGAGCGCCGGTTTTGAAGGCATGCTCCACGGCCAGATCAAAAGCCGCCCGGCCCACCGAGGCCTCCGCGCAGGCGGTGTCGCGCCCCACCTGGAAGGCGTAGGCTTCCGCGCCCTCACGCAAAAACAGCACCGCGGAAACGACGCGACCGCCGGACATCAGGCAGGCCATGTCCGCGCGGCCCTGCGCCAGCCACTCCGGCATCAGCCGGCGGTGCAGCCGCAACGCCCGCTCCGAGATGAAATAACTGTCCTCCGCAGTGAACTGGGTGGCGTGCAGCCGCACCAACTCCTCGAACAAGTCTCCACCCGCCGGGGACAGCGCGCCCGTGTGATAAGTGACCGCCAGCTCGTCCTCGAGTTGTTTTTTGAGCCGCCGCACATTGCGCCGCCAGTTGCGCGAGCGCGCGGTCTCGAAGCCCTCCCAGCTTTCGTGCTCCATGCGCAGATACCGGCACGAGGTGGCGTTCAACACACCGGGGCGCTCGGTGATCTCTCCCAGCGCCCGCAGCAGGTGATGCAACACCGCCGACTCCGCCGGGACGCGGTTCAGCCGCACCGCGTCCCATTCGCCGCGCAAATCCCGCAGCCTGCCGAGCAGCGCGGGCGCCAGATCCTCCACCCGCTCCGGTGGAATCAACACGTTCAGCCGCTCCCCCTGCCCTTCTCCCAGGCCGGCCATGAACCCAAGCTGCGCCATGCCGCGCCGGCTGCCGCGGTCCTCTCTGCCGATAGCAAATGGCGCGATGCCCACCACTTCCCCCGCCTCCTCCGCCACGCACACCGCCGGACGGAACAAATCCTCGTGCGCCAGCCACCAGTTCCACATCCAATCCCAACGCATAAAGGGCGAGCGCGTCTCGCTGCGCTCCAACAGCCTGTCCCAATGCGGCTCCAGCGCGGCCAGCGCCTGGCCGTCCCGCACCCAGCGTAGTGCCAAGCCGTCCGGCGCGGATGCGGGGCGCGGCTTGCCGGCTTCAGTTTCAACCAGACGATCCGCCATGCGCGGGATTTCAGGGATCACTGTCATCTCCAGGCCTCCTTTCCGTTAGTCTGTGTTGCAACGCCCGGTCTGCGGAAAACGGCGAAGATGGAGAGGGCGATCGAAGCAAACATTGTTAAAGGTATAACTTATATTTCACCGCACAAACAATAATTTTCACAAAATTTTATTTCAGAAATGCGAATGGGTTTGGAGTTTCCGGTGTGCGGTGCCTTTGCCTGCCGTGCTGTGTGAGTGCTCAAGGAGAGGCGCTTTGGAAGCGCCGGAGAAGGGGGCGGTTGCAAACCGCCCCTCCTTGGCGCTTTGCCTCCGCGCCCGTTGGAGTCAAGGTTGGAGTCGAGGCTTTAGCCGCAATGCCATTAAGTTATAATTTCTGTACTTTTG
>CAZNKC010000321.1:0-3008 GCA_964573315.1 uncultured Verrucomicrobiaceae bacterium
AGGGCTCGATGCCGGTGCCGAAGCCGTTGAAGATGATGCGGCCGACTTTGCGCTCCAGGGCGCGGATGAGGGGGGCGTAGTCTTTGAGATCCTGTTCAGTGCCGTGGAGGGCGGCGGTGAGCTGGCCTTCGAGGCTGTTGGCGAAGCGCAGCAGTTCGTCGAGGTCCGCGCATTCGGTGATGATGGAGCAGGGGCCGAAGACTTCGCGGCGGAGTTCCTCGTTTTGCTCGACGACTTCGAGGGTGGTCTTGAAGATGCGGCAGGCGGCCTGGGAGGCGGCGTGGTCGGGGGCGGCGTCGCTTTGGCCGATCTGTTGCAGGCCGTCGATGGTGTGCCAGACGGCGGTGCCGGCTTCATACGCCTCGGAGATGCCGCGGTGCAACATGCTGGCGGGCGGGATTTCCTGGGCGAGGCTGCTGGTTTTGACGGTGAAGTTTTCCAGATCGGCGCCTTTGAGTCCGAGCACGATGGCGGGGTTGGTGCAGAACTGGCCGACGCCCATGTTGACGGACTGGATGTAGGCTTCGGCGATTTTTTCGCCGCGTTCCCGCAGCGCGCCGGGGAGGAGGAAGACGGGATTCACGGAGCCCATCTCGGCATAAACGGGGATGGGATGCGGGCGGGCGCTGGCGGCGTCGAACAAGGCGCGTCCGCCGCGCAGGGAGCCGGTGAAGGCGACGGCCTGGGTGAGCGGGTGCTTGACGAGGGCGATGCCGATGTCGTTGCCGCGGCCTTGCAGCAATGAGAAACAGCCGGCGGGCAGTCCGTGCTTCAGCAGCGCGGCATAGACGGCGCGGGCGAGCATCTCGCAGGTGCCGGGATGCGCGGGGTGGCCTTTGACGACGACGGGGCAGCCGGCGGCGAGGGCGCAGACGGTGTCCGTGCCGACGACGCCGATGGCAAAGGGGAAGTTGCTGGCGCCGAAGACGACGACGGGGCCGATGGGGACGTGGACTTTGCGCACGTCGGGCTTGGGCAGGGGCTGGCGGCCGGGTTGGGCGCGGTCGATGCTGGGCTGGAGCCAGGAGCCTTCCCGCAGCAGGGCGGCGAACATTTTGCACTGGTTCACGGCGCGGCCGCGTTCGCCGGTGAGGCGGGCGAGCGGCAGGGCGGTCTCGTGGTGGGCGCGTTCGAGCAGGGCATCGCCGAGGGCGAGGATTTCTTCGGCCAGTGTTTCCAGGAAGGCGGCTCGGATCTCCGGCGGGGAGAGGCGGAGGGCGTCAAAGGCGGCGTCGGCGGAGAGCAGGGCGTCATGCGCGTGCTCGGCGGTGGCGTCGCCGAACTGCGGCTCGAGCGGCTCGCCGGTGGCGGTGTGGGTGGCGGGGAAAAGATGGCCGGTGGGAGCGACTTCGGCTCCGGCGATGAGGTGGTGTCCGGTGATTTGCATTGCGGATTGCGGATTTGGGATTGCGGATTGGAAAGGGTCAGTCCTTCTATGGCGAAGGGTGGGCCTGTTTGCGACGATTTTTTTGCCGCAGAGGGGCGGAGGAGCAGAGGGGGCAGAGTTTTTGAAACGGAGGTTCTTTTTATCTTCTCTGCGTCCTCTGCCCCTTTGCTCCACTGCGGCATCATTTGGGCGGCTTGGGCGGGGTGTTCAATGGTCGAGTTCGTCGGCGCTTAGAAGGCGGGCGCCGTGCCAGAAGCGGGCGATGTGGACGGCATTTTCATCGGGGTAATAACGATAGATGATGCGATAAGGGCCAATGATAAGCTCGCGAGTAAGCCCATCCGAGAATTCGCGGACGAAGTGACCTCGTTCAGGAAGGGCGGACAAGGACATGGCTTTGTCGATGAGCCGATCTCCAAAGCGGCGGGCCGTTTCAGCATCATCACGGGCGATGTAAGTGACAATCTCCTTGAGATCCTGAATGGCGGAGGGAGAGACGATTACTCGGCAAGCCATGTGGTCATCAAATCACGAAGTTCCTGGATGGGCACGCCTTTGCCGTCTTGAATCTCCGCGAAGCCTTCGTTGACTCCGGCGATAAACTCAATTTCGCGGGCGATCTCGTGGAGGGAGGCTTCCTCCGGGAGACGATTCACGAGGTCGAGGACGATTTCGCGGTTGCTCATGACAGGAATATGTCAGACGCAGGAGACGGGTGCAAGGAATGTTCCACCCACGCATCAACCGATCACGTTGGCGAGGGTGCCGATGGACTGGATGGTGATGCGGACTTCGTCGCCGGGCTGGAGGGTGAAGTCGTCGGGCGGGACGATGCCGGTGCCGGTCATGAGGAAGGCTCCGGCGGGGAAGGTGTTGTCGCGGTAGAGGAAGCCGGCGAGTTCGGACGGGGTGCGTTTGAGTTGGGAGAGGGTGGTGCTGCCTTGGAAGACGATGGCTCCGGCGCGGTGGATTTCGCAGGTGACGGTGGTTTCCGGCGGCAGCGGTTCGCGGCGCAGGAGGATGGCGGGGCCGAGTCCGGCGCAGCGGGCGAAGCATTTGGCCTGGGGCAGGTAGAGCGGGTTTTCGCCTTCGATGTCGCGGCAGGACAGGTCGTTGCCGATGGTGACGCCGATGATCTCGCCGCGGGCGTTGATGGCGAGCGTGAGTTCGGGCTCCGGCACCATCCACTTCGAGTCGGAGCGCAGATGCAGGGCGCCGCCGGGGCCGACGACGCGCTGCGGAGTGGCTTTGAAGAAAATCTCCGGGCGCTCAGCGTCATAGACGCGGTCGTAAAAGCTGCCGCCGCCGGCGTCCTTGCTCTCCTCCATGCGGGCGGTGCGGCTGCGGAAGTAGGTGACGCCGGCGGCCCAGACTTCCTGGCTGCCGATGGGGGCGAGGATGCCGGACGCGGCGGGAGCGGGGACGGCGGGTGTGGCGAGCGCGGCGGCGGCGCGGGCTTCGAGGTCCGGGGCTTTGAAAAGCTCGTCCCAATCGGCGGCAGGGACGGCGTGCCAGGAGTCGTTGTGGTGGACGAGGATGCCGGTGGTGGTGCGGTGGAGGAGCATGGGGGGCAAGGGAGTCAGGAAGGTCAAGGAGTCAAGAGATGGTCAAGGGGTCAAGG
>CAZNKC010000321.1:3108-4210 GCA_964573315.1 uncultured Verrucomicrobiaceae bacterium
GGTCAAGGGGTCAAGGGACGAGCGGGCGCGAAGAAAACGGGAAGAAGCGGTTGTGTTTGGCGCGGGGCTTGGCTTCAGTGGGGTTTCATCATGGCTGATTCTTTTCCTGACGTGTTCCTGGGGCTGCGCGCCGAAATGCAAAAGGCGATCGTGGGTTACGACGAGCTGCTCAAGGACGTGCTGGTGGCGGTTTTTTCCGGCGGGCATGTGCTGCTGGAGGGCGTGCCGGGGCTGGGCAAGACCTTCCTGGTGCGCGTTCTGTCCCAAGTGGTGGGGCTGGAGTCCGGCCGGGTGCAATGTACGCCGGACCTGATGCCGGCGGACATCCTCGGTACGCACATCGTCAGCGAGGACGAGAACGGGCGGCGCGTGCTGCGTTTCGAGCACGGACCGGTCTTCAAAAACCTGCTGCTGGTGGACGAGATCAACCGGGCCACGCCGAAGACGCAGGCGGCGCTGCTGGAGGTGATGCAGGAGCACGGCGTGACCACCGGCGGCGAGCGCCATGCGCTGCCGGAACCGTTCTTTGTGCTGGCGACGCAAAACCCGATGGAGATGGAGGGTACCTATCCGCTGCCGGAGGCGCAGCTCGACCGCTTCCTGTTCAAGGTGAAAGTGCCGTTCCCGGACATCACCAGTCTGGTGGAAATCTCGCGGCGCACCACGGGCTTCGACGAGCCGAAATTGAAGCCGGTGCTGACCGGCAAGCAGCTTATCAAATGGCAGAAGCAACTGGCACAGATGCCGGTGCCGGACCCGGTGGCGCATTACGCCTCCCGCCTGATCCTGGCGACGCACCCGGAGCAGCCGGACGCGCTGCCGGAGGTGAAACGCTACGTGTCCTACGGCGCCAGCCCGCGCGGCCTGCAATCGCTGATCCGCGGCGCGCGCGTGTGGGCGGCGATGAACCAAGCCACGACCGTGGCCACCGACGACGTGCGCGCGCTGGCGCATGTGGCGCTGCGGCATCGCATCATCCTGAACTTCGAGGGCGAAGCGCAGCAGGTGAAGGTGGATGATTTGATCGACAAGCTGCTGGAGCAGGTGCTGACACCGGCGCGGGAGGCGGAGTGATGGAATGACGAATGCAGAATGACGAATG
>CAZNKC010000322.1:0-4200 GCA_964573315.1 uncultured Verrucomicrobiaceae bacterium
CGGCTAAAGCCTTGACTCCAACGCGGCGAGCCAGCGGCTCGCTCCACGTCGCCCGGTCACACCGCAATCTCCGCCTTGATCGACGGCCACGGGTCGTAGCCTTCCAAGGTAAAGTCTTCATAGCGAAACCCGTCGATCTCGCGCACCTCCGGGTTCAGCCGCATCACCGGCAGGGGGCGCGGCTCCCGCGTCAGTTGCAGCCGCGCTTGATCGAGGTGGTTCGCGTAGAGATGCAGGTCGCCAAAAGTATGCACGAACTCGCCGGGCTGCAAATCGCACACCTGCGCCACCATCAGTGTCAGCAGGCTGTAGGAAGCGATGTTGAACGGTACGCCGAGAAACAAATCCGCGCTGCGCTGGTAGAGCTGGCAACTCAGCCGCCCGTCCGCGACAAAAAACTGAAACAAACAATGGCAGGGCGGCAGCGCCATCTCTCCGATACGCGCCACGTTCCACGCGCTGACGATGTGCCGCCTGCTGTGCGGGTCCGTTTTCAACCCCGCGATCAACCGCGCGATCTGGTCCACCGGCTCCGCGTCCGCCGCGCCCTGCCAGCGCCGCCATTGCGCGCCATAGACCGGCCCCAAGTCGCCGTCTGCATCCGCCCACTCGTCCCAGATCGTCACCTTGTTTTCCCGCAGATAACGCACGTTGGTGTCGCCCTTCAGAAACCACAGCAGCTCGTGGATGATCGAGCGCAGGTGCAGCTTCTTCGTCGTCACCAGCGGAAAGGTCTCCGCCAAGTCATAGCGGCTCTGCTCACCAAACACCGCATACGCCCCCACGCCGGTGCGATCCTCACGGTAGCTCCCGTGTTCCAGCACCTTGCGCAACAAACGATGATATTCCTCCATGCGCGAATCCTAGCGGGCTTTGACAGCAGGGCAAGCTGATCCCCGTGGATGGAGTGAAAGCCCGAAATCCGAAGTCCGCATGGAAGCAACCCGGCGGGCCGGAGCCAACCCGGAGGGTTGCCAGCCATTAGCCGGTGGTGGAGCGCAGCGACACCACCGGAATCCGGGTGAATCCCGGATCAACCGGTCCTCGCACGCCGGAGGCGTGCCAGCCATGCCGCCACCAGTTCTCGCTGGCACGCCTCCGGCGTGCGGCCTTGGCATGGCGGGTTCTTGCCACCAGACCGGTGGTGTCGCTCGTGCCTCGCTCCACCACCGGCTAATGGCTGCGATGCCTCCGGCATCGTGTCCGCATCTGCAGGGCGCCCGGCTTTGGCGCGGCGGACACGTCTCCCCAGCCGGGCGGGCTGCGCCACACCCGGCCTACGTTCAGACCGCTTCCCCGTGGGATGACTATGAAAGAAGTCCATTCGGATTTCGGACTCCCAATGCTTCAGGCCGCAAAAACCGGAAAGATACGGGCGTTCCCGCGCATACTTCTTTCCCTCTCATCTCATCCCGTCATGCGCCTCACTCCCGTCCTGTCCTCGCTCCTCCTCCTGCTCGTCTGCCGCGCCCCTCTTGCCGCCGTCGAGCCAGTGCCGCTCGATTACTACCTGCCGGTGCAGAGCGCCAACTACGATCCTGCCGTGCCCACGCCGCAACAAGCGCTCGGTTTCCAAATCGGCGAATGGCATCTGCATCATCACGAGCTGGTGGATTACCTGCGGCAGATCGCGGAGAAATCCGGCCGCGTCACCTTCACCGAATACGCCCGCTCGCATGGCCGCCGCCCGTTGATTTATCTGACCATCACCGCGCCGGAAAATCACGCCCGGCTGGAAGACATCCGCAAGGCCCACGTCGCCCGTGTCGAATCACCGGAAAAAGAAGCCGGCGTCTCTGGCGCGCCCATCGTCGTCTGGATGGGTTACAGCGTCCACGGCAATGAACCCAGCGCCGCCAACTGCGCCGTGCTGCTCGCCTATCACCTCGCCGCCGCGCAGGACAAAGCCACGCTCGACCTGCTGAAAAACGCCGTCATCCTGCTGGAGCCCTGCTTGAACCCGGACGGTCTCGAACGCTTCGCCGACTGGACCAACAGCCACCGCGGCCAGCATCCGAGCGCGCGCCGCGCCGACCGCGAGCACCAGGAAGGCTGGCCCACCGGGCGCTCGAACTACTACTGGTTCGACCTCAACCGCGACTGGCTGCCCGCCGTGCATCCCGAATCCCAGGGCCGCCTCCAAGTTTTCCACGACTGGCAGCCGAACATCGTCACCGACTACCACGAGATGGGCAACGTCAACCGCAGTTACTTTTTCCAGCCCGGCATCGCCAAGATGGTGCATCCGCTCACGCCGAAGCAAAACCAGACGCTCACCGAAAAAATGGCGCAAGAGCACGCCAAGGTGCTGGACGCCATCGGCTCGCTCTACTACACCGGCGAGTCCTATGACGACTACTACATCGGCAAAGGCTCCACCTATCCGGACGTAAACGGCTCCGTCGGCGTGCTCTTCGAACAGGCCAGCTCGCGCGGCTACCATCAGGACACCGAGCACGGACGCCTGACCTTCCCCTTCACCATCCGCAACCAGCTCACCACTTCCCTTTCCACCTTGCGCTCCGCCCAGGCGCTGCGGACGGAATTTCTCACCTACCAGCAGAACTTCTACCGCGAGGCCCTGAAGGAAGCCGCCGCGGCGAAGACCCAGGCTTATGTCTTCTCCGCCTCCGGCGACACATCGCGCTTGGAAGCCTTTCAAACACTGCTGGCGCGGCATCGCATCCAATCCCATCGCCCGGCCTCGGACGTGACCGCGGGCGAGCAAACCTTCGCCGCCGCGGACTCCATCGTCGTGCCCGTAAAGCAGCGCCAGTTCCGCCTGCTCACCGCCATGTTCGAGACTCGCACCAAGTTTGCCAGCAACATCTTCTACGACGTGTCCGCCTGGCATCTGCCCTCCGCTTACGGACTGCTGCACGCGGAGTTGGAAACCGTGCCCGAAGCCGCGGCGGGCGACCCCGCCGTGAAAGCCGAAGGCGCCCTCACCGGTCCTGAGAAGCCCTACGCCTATGTCTTCTCCTGGGAACCCCGCCACGCCCCGCGCGCGCTTTTCCGCCTCTTGAACGCCAACGTCCGCCCCTGGGCCGCCACCCGCGCTTTCACCGCCAAAACGGACGGCGGCAAGACCGGTTACCCGCACGGCAGCATCGTCGTGCCCGTGGGACCGCAGGACAAAATCACGCCGGACAAACTGCACCGGCTCATGCAAAAAATCGCGACCGAAGACGCCCTCCAAGTCCAAGCACTGGGCACCGGCTACAACGGCAGCGTGCCCGATCTCGGCAGCCCCACCTTCCAGCCGGTGACGAACGACGGCATACTGCTCGTCGTCGGCCCCGGCGTCGGCTCCACCACCGCCGGCGATGTGTGGCACCAGTTCGACCAAGTATGGCAGACGCCGCTGACGATGGCGGAAACCTCGCAGTTGAGCACTTCACTCTTGAACTCCTTCTCCACCGTCATCCTCGCCAGCACCTCCTTCACCAGCCTGCCCGCCAGCGCGAAGAGCGCCCTGCAAGGCTGGGTCTCGCGTGGCGGCGTGCTCATCGGCATCGGTTCCTCCGCCTCCTCGCTGGCCGCGCAGACATGGTGCAAGGTGGATCTGGCCAAAACCGCCACCCCGCTCCCGCCGAAAGACAAACCCACTCAGGAATCACTGCCCTACGACCAAGCCGACGAACGCCGCACCGCCCGGGAAGTCAACGGCGTCATCGTCGAAGCCGTCTATGACCGCACCCACCCGCTGGCCTACGGCCTCGGCAGCAGGCCGTTCCTCCAGCTCATGCGCGATGGCACCACCTACCTCAAACCCGCCGCCAGCAGCTATTTGAATCCCATCCAATACACCGACGCCCCGCTCGTCTCCGGCTCCGCATCGAGAGCAAACCAAAACGCCATGAAAGGCGCCACGCCCGTGCAGGTGAAAGTGGTGGACTCCGGCCGCGTCGTCCTCTTCACCGACAACCCCGTCTTCCGCGGCCACTGGCTCGGCACCGAAAAACTCCTCGCCAACGCCCTCTTCTTCGGCGGTTTCGTCAAATCCACCGGCGGCGAGGAAGAAGACGAACACGAGCATTAACGCCCGACCGCAACCCGGCGGGCGATGGCGCCCGCCCCCCGGAGGGCGGGATTCTATTCCCGCCCACTTCCTTGCGGGCGGAGGCGGCGCGGAGCAGTTGGAATAAAGGCTTTAGCCGCAATGCCATTAAGTTATAATTTCTGTACTTTTGGAAATTA
>CAZNKC010000323.1:0-4146 GCA_964573315.1 uncultured Verrucomicrobiaceae bacterium
GCTTCGATTGCGGATTGCGGATTGTGGATTGCGGATTGTTTGAAGGCGGCGACTTCCTCGGGCGCGGGCGGCAAGCCGGTGAGGTCGAGCGAGACGCGGCGGATGAGGGTGGCGGGATCGGCTTCGGGGGCAGGCTGGAGGCCGTGCTTCGCCAGCTCGTGGCGGATGAAAAGATCAATGGGATTGCCGGTTTCGGATTTCGGATTTCGGACTTCGGGCTTGGGCAGCGCGGGGCGGCTGATTTTTTTGAACGACCAATGCTCCTGATACTCGGCGCCTTGGGCGATCCAGCGGCGGAACAGGTCGCGCTCGGAGGCGGTGAGCGGTTTGGGCGAGGAAGGCGGCGGCATCACGTCGTGGGGATCGCTGGCGGTGATGCGTTTCCAAAACTCGCTTTCCTCCGGTTTGCCGGGCACGATAACCTCGCGCACGGCCTCGGCGCGCACGTCGAGGCGGAGGCCGGCCTCGCGTTTGTCTTCGTCCGGCCCGTGGCAGGCGTAGCACTTGGCGGCTAGGACGGGGCGCACATCGCGGTTGAATTCGATCCGGGGCTGCGCCGCGCCGATGCCGCCCGTGCTGAGGAGCAGGGAGCAAAGCGGAATCCAGGATCGTGAGCGGTGGCGCATGAAAGGTTTTATACGCTGGTGAAAGCGCGACTTTGCGTGAAAGCAGACAGTCTCACGCAAAGGCGCAAAGGCGCAAAAAAATCCATTCCTTTGCGCCTTTGCGTGCCATCCTGCCCGCCTCTCGCTCCGAAGTGTCGGGTCAAAAGTACCACGCCTCTCCGAGGCGTGCGCTTCTTTCGCTTGGCTTGGCCGGGAATCCGCCGAAGGTGGCGGCATGATACGAAGCATGACGGGATTCGGACGCGGCGAGGCGGCGGCAACGGCGGGCGGCGGCTGGGCGGTGGAATGCGCCGCGGTGAACCGCAAGCATCTGGAGGTGGTGGTGTCCCTGCCGCGCGAGTTGCCGGCGGCGGTGCTGGAGCCGGAGTTGCGCCAGCGGGTGCAGGCGCGGGTGGCGCGCGGTCGGGTGCAGGTGCAGGTCCGATCAGCAGCGGCGGGCGAGGTGACGGCGGGAGCGCGCTTGGACGCGACGCTGGCGGCGGCTTATCTGGAGCAGGCGCGGGCTTTGGGGAAAACGTTGGGCGTGGGCGGGGAACTGACCCTGGCCGATCTGCTGCGGCTGCCGGGCGTGGCGCAGTCGGGGGGCATGGAAGAGAACGGCAGCGGGGAGGATTTCGATCCCGCGCCGGTTTGGCAGGCGCTGGACGCGGCGTTGACGGCCATGATCGCGATGCGGGAGGCGGAGGGCGCGCACTTGCTGGCGGATGTGACGGCGCGGCTGGACCGGATCGAGACGCTGCTGGGCGAGATCAACGCGCTGGCGCCGCAAGTGGTGGAAAAACAACGCGGGGCATTGCAGCAACGGCTGCGCGAGGCGGGGCTGGATTTGCCGCTGGACGACGAGCGGCTGGTGAAGGAGGTGGCGTTGTTCGCGGATCGCTGCGACATCTCGGAGGAGATCGCGCGCGCGGGCAGTCATTTGCAGCAGTTCCGGCAGAGCTTGGCCGGAGGCGGCGCGGTGGGGCGGTCGCTGGATTTTCTCACCCAGGAGTTTTTCCGTGAGTTCAACACGATGGGCGCGAAGGCGAACCATGCGCCGCTGGCGCATCTGGTGGTGGAGGCGAAAACGGAGCTGGAGAAAATCCGCGAGCAAACACAGAATGTGGAGTGAGTGGGGCGAGCCGCCGGCTCGCCCGGAATCAAAAATACCGCGAGAGCGCAACCGGGCCGGGCGAGCCACGGGGGGGACACACGCCTCGGAGAGGCGTGGTACTTTCCAAGATGCCGCTTGAACGCCGCCGTGCCTTGCTTCTAGTATAGCGCATGGTGCGTCTCACGGTTCTTGGCAGCGGCAGTTCGGGCAACTGCGCGGTGGTGTCCACGGGTGAAACCACGCTGCTGCTGGACGCGGGCCTCAGCGCGCGGCAAATCTGCCTGCGGCTGGAGGCGGCCGGGTTTTCCCTGGAGCGGCTGAACGGCATCGTCATCACCCACGAGCACCAGGATCACACGCGCGGGCTGGAGATTTTTTGCCAAAACCGCGCCATCCCGCTGCTTTGCACCGCGCTGACGCGGGAGACGCTGGCGCGGGAGATCCGCTTCCGCGCCGCGCCGGTGTGGAAGGTGATGCAGACCGGCAGCCGCTTCACGTTTCGTGACCTGGAGATCGAATGCTTTCCGGTGCCGCATGACGCGGTGGACCCGGTCGGCTATGCCATCGCGGACATGGAATCCCGCCTCGGATTTCTCAGCGACGTCGGCCACATCACCAACCTCATCCGCGACCGGCTGGCCGGGGCGGACAGCTTGTTCGTGGAGGCCAATTACGACACCCGGCTGCTGGAGGCGGACACGCGGCGGCCCTGGCCCATCAAGCAGCGCATCAGCAGCAACCACGGCCACCTTTCCAACCAGCAAACCGCCGCGCTCATCGACGAATTGGCGCACCCCGGCCTGCATCACGTCGTGCTCGGCCATCTCAGCGACGATTGCAACGATCCCGCGCTCGCCGTGCGCTACGTCCGCGAGGTGCTGGATCGCAAGGGCCTGTCCCAGACCCAGGTGCGCTGCGCCGGCCGCCGCGAGGTGACGCCCACCGTGGAATGCGCGCGCCGCCCGCGCCCGCCCATCACCTTCGCCGCCGCGGAACCGCCGCCGCCCTGCCAGATGGCATTGATCTGACACAACCCGCCATGCGTTATCAACCCGCTCCCGCCGAACTCTTCATCGAAAACCGCCGCCGTCTCAGCGAGCGCCTGCCGCCGGGCGCGCTGGTCATTCTGCAGGCCAACGACGTCATGCCCGCCAACGCCGACGGCGTCATGGGCTTCGTCCAAAACAGCGATCTCTATTACCTCACCGGCATCGACCAGGAAGAGAGCGTGCTGCTGCTGTTCCCGGACGCGCCGGACCCGAAGCAGCGGGAGATCTTGCTCGTGCGCGAGACCTCCGAGCACATCGCCATTTGGGAGGGGCAAAAACTCACGGAGGAACAGGCACGCGAACGCTCCGGCATCCAGCGCGTGGTGTGGACATCCGAGTTCGAGACGCAGTTCCGCCAGCTCATGTGCCAGGCGTCCGTCGTCTATCTCAACGGCAACGAACACCCGCGCGCCAGCGTCACCGTGGAATCGCGCGAACTGCGCTTCGCGCGCCGCTGCCGCCATGAGTATCCGCTGCATCGTTATGAGCGCCTGGCGCCGCTGCTGTACGAATTGCGCGCGGTGAAAAGCGCGGCGGAACTGGATCTCATCCGCGAGGCGGTGCGCATCACGCGCGAGGGTTTCCTGCGCGTGCTGCGTTTCGTGAAACCCGGTGTGCATGAGTTCGAGGTGGAGGCCGAGCTGGCGCATGAGTTCATCCGCCGCCGCGCCGGCGGCTTCGCCTACCCGCCCATCATTGCCGCCGGCCCCAACGCCTGCGTGCTGCACTACGTCACCAACCACGACGAATGTCGGGACGGCGGCCTGCTGCTGCTCGACGTCGCCGCCAAATACGCCAACTACAACGCCGATCTCACCCGCACCATCCCCGTGAACGGCCGTTTCAACGAGCGCCAGCGCGCCGTGTACGACGCCGTGCTGCGCGTGCTGCGCGCCTGTTGCACGATGCTGAAGCCCGGCGTGATCCTGCGCGAGTATCAGGAGCAAGTGGGCGAGCTGATGACGGATGAACTGATCCGCCTCGGCCTGCTGGACGCCAAGGCGGTGGCCGATCAAGACCCGGAGAAACCGTTGTACAAAAAGTACTTCATGCACGGCACCTCGCACCACCTCGGGATCGACGTGCATGACGTGGGTCCGGCTTGGCAACCGGTGCAGGCCGGCATGGTCTTCACCGTCGAGCCCGGCATCTACATCCGCGAGGAAGGCCTCGGCATCCGCCTGGAAAACAACCTGCTCATCGGCGAGCACGGCAACACCGATCTCATGGCGGACACCCCCATCGAGGCGGAGGAGATCGAGGCGCTGATGCGCGCCGTGTAGCTCAGGCATCCTGCCTGAGTCGTGTCATGCAGGCTTTTAGCCTAAAAGCGGGGTTGATGGTTGAAAGTTGATGGTTGATAGACTGAAAATAAGCA
>CAZNKC010000324.1:0-4122 GCA_964573315.1 uncultured Verrucomicrobiaceae bacterium
CGCTTGTCTTCCCACTCCTTTTCTTGATTTCCTGCCTTCCTCATTTCCGTTTTGAAGGTTACGGCTCGGGCAAGCGACGTACCCAGACGTTGCGGAGGCGGAGCGGAGGAACGTTTTTGTGGTCTTGGATACGGATCGACGCGGCGGCGGGGAATTCGCCTTCCTCGTAGCTGGTCGTGTTTTTATGTCTCGTCGGCCCCATGATGGCGGTGTGGTTTTGCACGCAGACGCCGTTGACGAAGGTGGTGATGTAGGCCGGCTCGACGACCTTGCCGTCATCGAGCTTCGGCGCGGTGAAGATGATGTCGTAGGTCTGCCATTGGCCGGCGGGTTTGATGGCGTTCACCAGTGGCGGAGTCTGACCGTAGATGGCGCCGGTGATGCCGTCGGCGTAGGTGGGGTTGTTGTGGCAGTCCACGATCTGGCTCTCGTAAAGATCCATGAAGAAGACGCCGCCGTTGCCTTTTTTCTGGCTGTTGCCCTTGGTGTGCGGTTCGCTTTTCCATTCGATGTGAAACTGGCAGGAGCCGAACTCTTCCTTCGTCCAGGAGTCGCCGCCATCGACCAGCAGCTCGCCTTTTTCGATCTTCCATTCGCACGGCCCGAACTGGTCCGTGGGCTTGCCGTCGGGGCCTTTGATCTTCGATTTCAGCGTGTCTGTGTTGGAACCATTGAAGATGATGATGGCGTCGGCGGGCGGATCGCCGGGCTTTTTGCCGGGCGCGACTTCCGGCGGCGCGGGGCGGTCGATGTCATGCACGCGCCATTGCGTGCCCGGGATGACCGGCGTGTCCGAGTACCCAATGGGCGAGGGCTTCTCCGGCTCTTCTTGGGCGGGAGCGGTCGAGATGGACATGACGGCAAAAGGCAGCAGGGCGAAAAGGGCAGGTTTCATGGCAGGATGGATCGAAACGGCATGATGGCGCGGCTCTTTCAATCTGCCAAGGCAAAGATGCGGGGCAATCAAGGAGAGGCGCTTTGGGAGCGCCTGCCTTTTGGAGGGCGGGGCTCTGTTCCCGCCCATTTGTTTGCGGGCGGAGGCGGAGCCGCTGGTGTGCAGGCTTCAGCCGGTCAACCGAGTTCCCCCGCTGCCCCCAAGCTCCGCCCCGCCTCCGCCCTCGAAAAAGTGGGCCGGAATAGAATCCGGCCCTCCGGTCATATGTATTCCGCCGTGCCGGGCCTGATTTCGATGCAATGCGTGCCGGTGGGGAGGTCTTGCAGTGTGGCGAGCTGGCGGCCGGCCTCGGTGATGAGGGTGTGCGTCATGTTCCAGAGTTCGGCGAATGGGCGGAAGCTGAGCGCGTGGCGATTTTCGATCAAGGTGCGCGCGGCGTCCGGCAGGGCGCGCAGGCCGGGCACGCGGCTGAAAATGCGGCCGCCGCCGTTGTTGATGACGACGAGAAAGCGGCGGCGCGGGGCGAGCTGCGGCAGAATCCAAGGCGCGGCGAGGTCGTAGAGCGCGGAGAGATCGCCGAGGATGATCCAACTGTCGCCGCCGGGTCCGGCGTCGAGTCCGAGCCAAGTGGAGACGAGGCCATCGATGCCGTTGGCGCCGCGGTTGGCGTGGAAGACGACGCCGGGTGGCTGGGATGCGATGACTTGGTTCATCTCGCGAATGGGCAGGCTGTTGCCGAGGAAAACGCGGGAGCCGGGGGTGAACTGTAGGCTCAGGGATTGCAGCAGGGCGGGTTCGCTGTTGGGATGATGCGAAAAAACCGGCGGCGGTACGGCGGGCGGCAACGGCGCGGCACAGGCGGGCGCGCTGGAGGGGAGCGCGTTCCAGGGATGCAGGATGCTGTTTTCTTGTCTGGCGAGACCGGGAAAAGGCGCGCGGCTGAAATGCAGGACGGGGATGCCGGGGAGGTCTTCCAGATCACGCCACGCGCGCAGGGTGGGCACGCTGCCGAGCCGCAAGAGATGGCTGGGGTTGAGTGTGTGGAAAACGTCATCCGTGGCGGCGAGCAACAGCGGCGCGAGCGCGGCATCGAAGATGGGCGCGCTCCAGAGATTGGAAGTGGCCTCGGCCAGCACGGGCGCGTGCAGGGCGAGCAGCAGGGGTTTGATGCGCGCCGCGTCCGCTGGAGTGAGACCGGCGGCGAGCACGGCAGGGCGGGGGGTTTGGCTGAAAGCGGCCAGTCGTGGTGCGACCGGCTCGGTCGCGCTTGCTGAGCGGAGCAAGCCGGCGGCTTGCTCCACTTTCGCGAAGTCGATGCCGGGGATGCCGGTGGCGAGCGGTTCGTCGAGGCAGAGGTTGAGATGAAGCGGGCGGTCGAGCGGCAAGCGTGGTGCGACCGGCTCGGTCGCACCCGGCGGGACTGGCGAGCCAGCGGCTCGCCCCACGCTGTGTGGCGCGACCGGCCCGGTCGCGCTTGCTGAGCGGAGCAAGTCGGCGGCTTGCTCCACGTTGGCGGCATCGATATCCAAGACCGCCGAAACATAAGGCCCGAATAAAGCGGGTTGCTCGATGCTCTGCGGCGCGCCGCTGCCGCGATAATGCCGGGGCCGGTCGGCGGTGAGGGCGATGAGCGGGAGCGCTTGGTAATGCGCTTCGATGACCGCCGGCAGCAACTCGGCGGCGGCGGTGCCGGAGGTGGTGAGCACGACGACCGGACGCCGTGTATCCATGACGCGGCCCAGGGCGAAGAAGGCGGCGCTGCGTTCCTCGAAGAAATGGCGGACCTCGACGTTCCGGCTGGCCAGCAGCGCGGCGATGACCGGGGCGTTGCGCGCGCCCGCAGCCACGCAGCACTCGCGCACGCCGAGTCCGGCGAGCAGTCGCAACACCTCCTGGATCAGATCGCTTTGAGTCATCCGAAAAAGGAAGTTGAGAGTCGATAGTTGAGTGTTGAGAGTTCCAAATCAGCGGCTGACGCCGAAAGCTCCATTCACCCGAAGGGTGAGTCCTGATGGCGACGCAAGCCGCTCATTTTCAGTCTATCAACTTTCAACCCTCAACTATCAACTCCGTTTTTAGGGTCATGGTTTGGCGAGACCGAGCATGTGCATGACGGCCTCCCGTTTGAGGCGCAACTCGCGCCATTCGTGGTCGTAGGCGCTGCCGCCGACGATGCCGCAGCCGGAGGGCAGGAAGCCGTGCTCGCCGTCCCAGGACACGCCGCGGATGCCGACAACCATGTGGCAGACACCGTCCTGCATGAAGCCGAAGGGCGAGCCGAAGAAATCCGGCACTTGCAGCAGGTGGCGATACTCGCGCAAGCGGTCGAGCCACTGCTCCTGGCGCGGCAGGCAGCCGACGGCGGGTGTGGGATGCAGCCAGGGCACGAGCGCGGCGGGATCGGCGGGGCCGGGCAGGGTGACGTGAAAATGGGTTTGGAAATGCGTGAGGCTGCCGGCCTGGCAGACACCGCGCGTGCCGCGCTCCACCTGTCCCAGCTCGGCGAGCCGGCTTTCCAAATAACCGACGACCAGTTCGTGCTCATCGATCTCCTTGATGTCCTCGAAAAAAGCCGCGCTGTCGCCGGGCTTGGCGGTGCCGGCCAGCGCCATCGTTTCGAGGCGGTTGTCCTCGCTGCGGAAAAGCAGTTCCGGCGTGGCGCCCGCGAAGCCGTGCCCGCCCTCGACGCGGCCATAACCCCAGAATCCCTCCGGCGCCGCGATCACCCGGTCCAGCAGCCGCTCCCAGTTCCCGCCCAGCAGGCGGCCATGCTCGGTGAGCACGGGCACCATTTTTTCCAGGCGGCGGGCGATGACATCCCGGCGGATGCGGCGGAAGGCCATCTCGAAGTACTCAGTAGAGGGGTGCGTCCAGGTGACGCGAGGCCAGTCCAGCCCGCGCCAAGGCGGGGTGTCGGCCGGCGCGAGTTCCACGACGCGGGCGGGGCGTTTCCACGGGTTGGGATCGGAAAGATCGAAGTCGTTCCAATAAAACACCGGCCCATCCGCCGGGGGCGTCGGCAGGCCGGTGAACGGCCCCTCGCCGAGCCAGGCCCGGCCGCCGGGCAGCCTGAAAAATGCAAAATCGCTCATGTTGGGGTTTCCCTCATAGTGAAACGCCGGGCGGAGCTTGCAAGGCCGGGGTTAATGGAGCGCGGGTGACAGCAGGGCTGCGCGCATGGAGCGCACGCGTCCCGCGTGCTCTTTCCGGCGTCCTCGCCGGAAAGA
>CAZNKC010000325.1:0-4094 GCA_964573315.1 uncultured Verrucomicrobiaceae bacterium
GCGAAGTCGAGGTACTGCGCCCAGTCGTAGGCGTTGATGTCGTGCTTGCCGGTGCGCAGGTGGTAGCCGATGTTTTCGCCAACAGGGGCATCCGGCGGCGGCTGGCTGCCGACGGTGAGGCCGGTCTTGCCAAAAAGCGCATAGACGGGCTCCGCGTTTTTGGCGGAGAGGAATTCGCCCTTCGGATCCGCCCATTGGTCCTCGGTGGCGCTGGCCACATAGACAGGGCGCGGCGCCATGAGGGCGATGAGTTGGTGCTGGTCCACCGGGCAGGTCTTCGGGTCCGGGCCGTAGCTTTTGTAAGTGGCGGTGAACCAATGCGGGAAGCTGGTGGTGATGATGGCGGGAGTCTCGCCGAAGTCGCGATACTTCAAGGCCGCGCCGCCCTCGCCGGAGTTGTTGGAGATGACGATGGCGATGCGCTCGTCCTGCGCGCCGGCCCAGAGCGAGGTCTTGCCGAGGCGGGAATGGCCGACGCTGGCGCAGCGTTTGGCGTCAATGTCCGGCAACGTCTCCAGGCAGTCGAGAATCCGGCTCATGCCCCAGGCCCACGCGCCGATGCAGCCCCACTCGCCCTCGGTCCATTCGTTTTTGCCTGGATTTAAGGCGCCGCGCAGGCCGTCCTTCCAGCCTTCGGCGTGGTCCGGCTCGAGATCGCCGCAGTAGGCGGTGGCTACCGCGTAGCCGCGGTCGAGGATGAGGTCGAGCGGGAAACGTCCGCTCTCGGTGCCGCGCGAGGCTTCGGTGGCGCGGTTGTTGACGATGCCTTTTTCCTTGTTCGGGCGCTGCCAGCGCTCCGAGATCGGGATGTCCGGCTCCAGGCTGGCGGCGTGGTTGCCGCCGAAGCTCAGACAGAGAAAAGCGGGTACGGGTCCGGCAGCGTTGTTCGGCGAGTACACCATGACCTGCATCCCCGGCCAAGCGGGCGCGTCCTCCAGGCGGACCTGGATGAGCCGGCGCGTGGCTTTGCCGCCGAGCGCGTCTTTTTTCTCGTCGAGCGTTTCAAAAACCAGCTTCCACGGTCCGGCGGGCGTTTTGCCGTACACATGCTGCTGGAACAAGGCCAGCGTGTCCGCGCGGCCATGCGCCTGCCAGGCCTCCTTCGTCTGCACCGGTTTCCCGCCGGCGGGATGCAGCGGATCGGGCAGCGTGTAGTCGCCGGTTTTTTCTTCTTCATAGTTCGCGCCCTTGCGGGCCTGCAATGCGGCGGGCAGCATGAGGGCGAGGGTGGCGGTCAGGAGGAGGGAGCGGTGCATTCGGAGAATACCAGCGCAACCGGCCTCATCTGTCAACACATCGCGCTTCCGCGGCGCGATGATCGTTCTCGATGTCATAGCTCACCCTCACCAAATAAAGCCCGTCCGCGGGTGCGGCGTGATGGCTTTTCGGTCCGGAGCGCGGCTGTTCCAGCAGGTCGCGCAACCATGCCAAATCCGCGCGGCCCCGCGCCAGATGCACGAGGCTGCCGGTGAGCAGGCGCGCCATTTTGTAGAGAAAGCCGTCGCCCTCGAACTCGATCTCCAGCACGTCCGCGCCCGCTTGCCGCACCTCCACCCGGCGCAGGGTGCGCGTGGTGCTGGCGGGGTCGAGGCGTTGTTTGGCTTCCTTTTCGCCGCCCCGGTTGGCGGACAGGCGGGCAAAATCATGCGTGCCGGTCAGCAGCGCCGCGCCCTGGCGCAGCGCGTCCTCGTCCAACCTGCCGTACACTGGCCAAGCTCGCCCGGCTTCGAAGGGGCTCATCACGCGGTTTCGCCAAATGCGATAGCGATAGACCTTGCCGGTGGCGTCAAATCGCGCGTGGAAATCCGGCTCCGGCTCCGCGACCTCCAGCACCCGGATGCTGGGCGGCAGATGCGCGTTCAGCGCGTTCACCCAGGCGTCCGCCCGCAGCGCCGCGGATTCCGGCACGTCCGCATGCGCCACCTGCGCCAGCGCGTGAACACCGGCGTCGGTGCGGCCCGATCCCTGCGTGCGCACCGGCGCGCCGGCCACTTTCAGAAAGGCGGCGTTCAGTTCGTCCTGCACGGTGCGCCCGCCCGGCATCGACTGCCAGCCGCGCCACGGTGCGCCGTCATAGGCCAGTGTGAGGCGCAGCCGTTTGCAACCGGGTGCGGGGCCGTGACGGGGGAGGGAAGGGTTTGGCATTGATGAATGAATGTCTTGAATCGTCCTCGTCCTCCTACTCGTCCTCGAAAAATCCGAAATCCGAAATCCGAATGATCGAGGACGAGGACGAGGACGAGGACGAGGACGAGGACGAGTAGGAGGGGGTCATCCCCGGCCCTGCCACAACATCCGAACGCCGAAAACGATCAGCACCACACCGAAAATCTGGGTCAGGCGCTCGTTGCTGAAGCTTTTTAGCCAGCCTGCGCCGAAATAGGCGAAGACGGAGGCGGCGAGGGCGGTGATGACGGCGAATTTCCAATGCACCAAGTCGTTGCGGGCGTTTTGAATGGTGGCGGTGAGCGCGGTGGGGATGATGATGGCCAGCGAGGTGGCCACGGCGACTTTTTGCTCCAGGCCGAGCAGCAGGACGAATCCCGGCACCATGACCACGCCGCCGCCCACGCCGCAGAGCGCGGCGATCACACCGCTGAGTACGCCGATGGCTAGGGCGGTTAGAATGGTGGAGATGGGCATGAGAGCGGGCGGATTGAAAGTGGAGCAACCATCTTGGTTGCGCGGGCAAGCTGGAAGCTTGCCCCACTTTATGCCGCGGCGGCTGGCGCGCGCAACCGTGAAGACACTGATGTGGCACGAGAGGCCAGGGCTTGCACCTGGAGCGCACGCAGCCTGCCTGCCTTTGGCATGGTCCCGCGTGCTCTTTTCGGCGTCCTCGCCGGAAAGATTGAGCGCAGCGAACACGCAGGGTTGGCGCGGCCCGCTAACGCAAAGCTGGGATGCTCTGGACGAGAGAGCGAAGGAATGGTTTCACGCGGGCCACACGGGTGACCGTGTGCGGCTGGCGCACCGGTTCGCGTAGGCGCATTCGCCAGAATGCGGCTGTGCAGGTGGCGCAACGCGGAATGATGCGGGCAAGCTGGAAGCTTGCCCCGCTTTACGCCGGCACGCCGGCCAGTTCCGGCGGCAGGCCACCTTCGTCTTCTTCCTCCTGCGGACGCGGTTTGGTTTCGGCGGCGACGGGCAGGGGCGGCGGGGAGGGTGGTGTTTTCGGGCTTTCCGGCGGGTTGATCAGATGGCCGTGCTCCATGATCTCCTTAATGTGATTGCCGTCCAGGGTCTCGTACTCGAGCAGTGCGGCGGCGATGGCGTCCAGTTTGTCGCGATGCCGGGTCAGCAGGCCGGTGGCTGTGGAATAGGCTTCGTCGATGAGGCGCTTCACTTCCTCGTCGATCTGCTGGGCGGTGGCTTCGGAGTAGTTGCGGCTGCGCGAGATGTCGCGCGCCAGGAACACGGCGCCTTCTTCCTCGCCGTACTCGACCATGCCCATCTTCTCGCTCATGCCCCAGGCGCAGACCATCTTGCGGGCGAGGTGGGTGGCTTGGCGGATGTCGCCCATCGCGCCGTTGGTGACGTCGCCGAACTTGATCTCCTCCGCCACGCGGCCACCCATGGCGACGACGAGGTCGTCGAGGATCTCGTTGCGGCGCAGGGTGAATTTGTCCTCCTCCGGCAGCCACATGGTGGAGCCGAGCGAGGGGCCGCGCGGGATGATGGTGACTTTGTGCAACGGGTCGGTGTGCTCCAACACCTCGATGAGGATGGCGTGGCCGGCCTCGTGGTAGGCGGTGTTTTCCTTTTCCTTCTCGCTGAGCGCGAGGCTGCGGCGCTCGCGGCCCCAGCGCACTTTGTCGCGGGCTTCCTCCAGTTCGGCGGTGGTGATGGCCTTCAGGTTTTTGCGGGCGGCGAGCAGGGCGGCTTCGTTGATGAGGTTGGCCAGTTCCGCGCCGGAGAAGCCGGGCGTGCCGCGCGCGATCTTGGAGAGTTCGGCGGCCTCGCTGAGCTTCACTTTTTTGGCGTGGACGCGGAGGATTTCCTCGCGGCCCTTCACGTCGGGCAGGCTGACGGTGACTTGACGGTCGAAGCGTCCGGGGCGCAGCAGCGCGGGGTCGAGCACGTCCGGGCGGTTG
>CAZNKC010000326.1:0-1161 GCA_964573315.1 uncultured Verrucomicrobiaceae bacterium
GAAAACGAAGTCCACGTCCACGATCTCCAGGCCACCCTCATGCACCTCCTCGGCTTCGACCACGAACGCCTCACCTACCGTTTCCAAGGCCGCGACTACCGCCTCACCGATATCCACGGCCACGTCGTCAAAGACCTGCTCGCCTGATTTTGTGTGAGGCGTCTGCGATTATGGTGGTGTTGTCGCGGCGAGTGAGGGCACTCGCGCTCCGAGCTACTTCAACTTCGCGTCCAGTTCCTCCAGCTTGAAGCGCACGCTGACGACGTAGGCGGGTTCGCCCTCGGTCCAGTGGCCGTAGGTGGTGGTGACGAAGGTGCCGTCGGGCAGCAACTCGACGCCGGGGTAGGTGCAGTCCGCGCCTTTCGTGTTGTCCATGATGCGGACGCGGTATTGCCCTTCCGTGCCGTTCACGATGTCTTCATACTTGCCCACCCAGGCCACCCAATCGCCCTTCGTGGGGCTGACGTGCGTGGTGTCGCGGAAGCTGATGAAGAGGCGGCCATCCGGCGCGTATTTGGCGACGTGGCGGTCGCCGGTGAGCGCGGCGGGCAGCTCCTTCGGCTCGCTCCAGCTCAGGCCCTCGTCGTCGGAGAAGATGACGAAGGAATTGTACTTGCGGCTGTTCTCGCGCAGCAGCACGGCGATCTGCTTGCCGTCCGGCGAACGCAGCACGCCCGGCTCGCACAGGCTCGCGTCCGGCAGCATGGCGATGGGCGCGGGCGCGCTCCAGGTCAGGCCGCCGTCCTTCGAGAGCGTGGTGTAAACCCAGAAACGCCAGGGCTTTGCCGTAGTGCAGATATAGTCGGGAGCGTGCGGGCTTTTGACGAAGAACTTCTCCACATCGCCGCCGCGGATGAAGCGGCCGTCGTCATGGAAAAAGGCGAGGTAATGCCCCGGTGTTTGCAGTTCCAACACGGTTGACATGGTGACCACGCCGCCGAAGTCGCCGATGGGTTTCAACTCGCTCCAAGTCGCGCCGTCGTCCTCGGTGACGGCCATGCGGATGGGATAAAGGCCGCTGAACATGATGATGCGTTTTTTGCCCGCCGCATCCACCACGCGATGCAGCGTGGGCACTTCAAGCGAGGTCTCCCAGTTCTTCGGCGTCGGCAGCCGCTCGCTCCAGGTGAGGCCGGCGTCGTCGCTGCGTTTATAGACGAT
>CAZNKC010000326.1:1261-4085 GCA_964573315.1 uncultured Verrucomicrobiaceae bacterium
GGCTTTTGCATGGCGCAGACTCGATTGGCAATCGAATCCGGAGGGAGGGGATGACAGAGGAATGGGGACAGGGGAATGAGAGTTTCAAGGAATCCTTCAAACCTCCATTTCCTCCGTGCCCTCCTGTGGTGAATCTTTTTTCATCACAGGAGGACACAGAGGGAAGGAGTTTCAAGGTTCAAGTTTTCAGTGTCAAGTCCCGCCGCGGCTTCTTGAAACTTGAATCTTGCGTAGCCCTCTTGTGTGAATCCTTTTATCCTTGCCGCGGCGCGTCTCCCGGCGGAAATTGCGGCATGTTAAAGATCGGACTCATCGGCTGTGGAAAAATGGGCGGGGCGCTGCTGCGCGGCGTGTGCGCGGCCCTGGACGGCAAACAGGAAATCACGGTGTCTCTCTGCGACGCCGTGCCCGCCGCGGTGAAAAGCCTGCGCGAGTCCCTGCCCGTGCAGGCCTCCGGCGGCACGCCCGCGCAGGTGGCGGCGGGTTCCGACGTGGTCCTGCTCGCGGTCAAGCCGCAGGACATGCGGACGCTTTGTGAGACGCTGTCCCAGGCGCAGGGTGAGCGGTTGTTTCTCTCCATCGCCGCCGGCGTGTCCTTGGCTGATCTCGAAGCTTGGCTCGGCGGCGCGCAGCGCGTCATCCGCGCCATGCCGAACACCCCTGCCCTGGTCGGCGCGGGCGCGGCGGCCTTCGCGCGCGGCGCCAACGCCACGGACGCGGACGCGGCCCTCGCCAAAACCATCCTCGGCGGCGTCGGCATCGTGGACGAGGTGCCGGAAAAATTGCTCGACGCCGTGACCGGATTGAGCGGCAGCGGCCCGGCCTATGTTTATACCGTGATCGAGGCGCTGGCGGACGGCGGTGTGCTCAAGGGACTGCCACGCGCCACCGCTTTGCGGCTCGCCGCGCAGACGGTGCTCGGCGCGGCGCGCATGGTGCTGGAGACCGGCAAACATCCCGCCGCCCTGCGCGACGAAGTCACCAGCCCCGGCGGCACCACCATCGCCGGGCTGGAGCAGTTGGAGGCGAATGGACTGCGCCACGCTCTTGTCCAAGCCGTGCGCGCCGCCACCGAGCGCAGCGTTGAGCTGGGGAAGTAGCAACCGTCCTCGTCCTCCTGCTCGTCCTCCTGCTCGTCCTCGATTTCGGAGATTTCGAGGACGAGGACGAGCAGGAGGACGAGGACGATTTACAACAACCGCCGCAGCCTCGGCGCCAACTCCTCCATCGGCAGCCCCATCACGTTGCTAAACGAGCCTGCGATCTTTTCCAGAATGATCTCCGTGCCATCCTGGATGCCGTAGCCGCCGGCTTTGTCCAGCGGATCGCAGACGACGTGATAGGCGCGGATGGCGTCCGCGTCGAGGGTCTTGAAAACCACTGCCGTCGTCACCGCGAAGCTTTCCAACACGCCACCCGCTTTCCAAACCAAAGCCACGCCCGTGCAGACCTCGTGCGCGCGCCCGGAGAGCCGCAGCAGCATCGCCGCCGCCTCTTTCAAGTCCGCGGGTTTGCCCAGCGGCTCGCCGTCCACATAGACCAGCGTGTCCGCCGCCAGTGCCAGCGTCTCCGGCTGCTGCTGCGCCGCCCACAGGGCTTTGCGGCGCGCGTTTGTCATCGTCAGTTCCGGCGGCGTCAGCGCGGCATCATGCGCCTCCTCCACCTGGGGCGAGCAAACTTCAAAATCCGCGAAACCCGCCTCGCGCAACAGCAGCGCCCGGCGCGGGGATTGCGAGGCCAGAACCAATTTGGCGGGCTTCATCATCACCGCCGCTCAGCCTTCACGCTGAATCATGAACACCTCGTCCGCGCGGATCAGCGCATCCCGGCCCTGGAAGTTTTTATACCGGTAGTAGCCCGTCTTGCGCTGCATTTCCGGCTTGCTGGCAGTGATGAACTCCCGCCCGTCCCGCAGCGTGATGCGGTAATTGTCTCCGCTCCCGCAGGAGCATAGGCAGAGGCAGGCGGCGGTGACGAGGAAGCGGACAAGCGGGCGTGTCATATTTGGGGCGCGGCGTTGCATTGCCTGGAAAAGAACTCGCTTCCGCCGGGATGCAAGCTTAGCTTCACGGCAGTGTCGTCTCTCGCCTTCGCCAAACAAGCCCTCCGCAACTGGAAAGAAGTGGGGGCTGTGGCTCCTTCCTCACCCAAACTCGGCCACCTCATGGCGGAGCTGGCGGAGGTCTGGCGCGCCGGTCGCGTCGTCGAACTTGGCCCCGGCACCGGCGCCTTGACCGCCGCCGTGCTGGAAAACATGCCGCACGAGGCGGACTACCTCGGCCTGGACCTGAACGCTGAATTTGTGCGCACCCTGCGCGAGCGCCATCCCACCCGCCGGTTCGAGACCGCCGCGGCGCAGGATTTCGACTTCAACACCATCTGGCCGGACGACGGCGCTTTTGACGTGATCATCTCCGGCCTGCCCTGGGCATCCTTTCCCGCCAGCCTGCAAAACACCATCCTCGACCATGTGCTGCCCCGGCTGCGGCCCGGCGGACGCTTCGTCACCTTTGCCTACTGGGGTTTCCACCAGCTCCCGGCAGGCCGGCGCTTCCGCGGTTTGCTGCATTCCCGGCTCGATGGTGTGGAAAGCAGCCGCGTGCTGTGGGCGAACCTGCCGCCCGCCTTCATCTATGTGGGCCGCAAGCAAGGCTAGTTATCCTGAAAAGGGAGTTGAGAGTCGAAAGTTGAGTGTTGATAGTTCAAAATCAGCGGCTCACGCCGGAGACTCCATTCACCCGCGGGGTGAGTCCCCCCTGGCGGCACAAGCCGCTCATTTCCAGCCTCTCAACTATCAACCATCAACTATCAACTCTGTTTTTAG
>CAZNKC010000327.1:0-4040 GCA_964573315.1 uncultured Verrucomicrobiaceae bacterium
TTATGTTTACCAGCCCGGGCAGGAGGCGGAGCACGCGCGCTTGAAGCAGGCGGTCAAGGATGCGGAAGGTCGGTTGCAAGCCGTGCGCGAGGCCGCCCACGCGCGGTTCGCGGTCTGGCGCAAGCATTCCGCGCCGCCCTTGCGCGGGGGCGGCATGTGGGATTATGCGGCGGCCGGGGGAGCTGCGGGCCGTCTTCCTTCGGTGATGCCGCAGCCGGAGCTGGCGGTTAGTTTTGAGGCGGTGGACGAAAAGGAGGGGGACTTCCATATCTCGCTGACGCCTCCTTTGCGTACCGCCACCCGGGCGACGCGCGCAAAGATTAAGGGGGTGATGGGCAGGGCCTGTGAGTTTCCGCAGCCGGCGGGCAGCCTCTGTGAGTTCCCGCCGGAGCTTTGCTACTACCGCAAGCACACACCGTTCACCTTTTCCTTCTGGCTCACGGTGGCTGAGATACCGCAGCGTGGCGTCATCCTGCATCGCAGCCGCTCCGGGGTGGACACGGGGCATCGCGGTTATGATCTCATGTTCCTGGACGGCCGGCTGACCGCGACTCTCGGGCATTTCTTCCCCGGCAATGCCATCCGTGTGCAGGCGGCGGAAAAGATCGATTTTCCCTCCTGGAGTCACATCGCTCTGACCTATGATGGCTCCAGCCGCGCTGCGGGACTGCGCTTGTATGTCGATGGCCGGGCGGTGGCCGTCCGGGTGGTCCGCGACAGCTTGAGCCGCGACATTGATTATCGCGAGGAATGGGGAGACGGCCAATCCGATCAGGTGTCGGACGGCAGCGAAGTGCAAGCCGTCCTGACGCTGGGGAAGAGCGGCAACGAAACCAGCCTGCAAGGGGCGGCGATCGATGAGCTGCGGGCGTACGACCGCGAGCTGAGCCAAGTGGAAATCACCTTCCTCAGCGGCAAGACCGTGCCGGAGGAAGACGAGCCCTGGTTCGACTGGTACGTCAGGGAGGCCGATCCCGAAGGGGTGGAGGCTCTGGCCGCGCTGAATGAGGCGCGGAAAGCCGAGACGGAGTTCGACATCGGCTTGCAGGACATCATGGTCATGGCGGACTCTCCGGGCCTGGAGCGGGTGACCCCTATTCTTGAGCGCGGGGACTTCCGTTCTCCGGGCGAGGCGGTGGAGCCGGGAACGCCGGCCGCGCTCCCTCCCATGCCCGTGGGCGCTCCCAAGAACCGTCTGGGCTTCGCTCAGTGGCTGGTGGATGAGGATCATCCGCTCACCGCCCGCGTGCAGGTGAACCGCCTTTGGACTACCTTTTTCGGGCATGGTCTGGTGGCTACCCCGCAGGACTTCGGTGTGCAGGGGGAGGCGCCCGCGATGCCTGATCTGCTCGATTTTCTCGCTCGACGGCTCATTCAGTTGCGCTGGGATATGAAAGCGCTCTGCCGCGAGATCGCTCTCTCCGAAACCTTCGGACGCAGTTCCCTGCCCGCGGATCGCGCCCAGTGGGAGGCGGACCCTGGCAATGTGTTCCTGGCGCGCGGCCCGCGCCACAGGCTCAGCGCCGAGCAGTTGCGGGACTCGGCGCTGCGGGCCAGCGGCCTGCTCAATCCCGGGATCGGCGGTCCCAGCGTGAAACCTTACCAGCCCGAAGGGTTGTGGGAAGACAGCGCGACCCAGCATGTGTACGTGCAGGATCAAGGCGAAAAGCTTTACCGGCGCAGCCTCTACACCTTCTGGCGCCGCACCTGTCCGCCGCCTGCCATGACGGTTTTCGACGCGCCCAGCCGTGAGTTCTGTCTGGTCGATCGCGCTGCCACCACAACGCCGCTGCAAATGCTGGCCCTCTGGAATGACACCGGTTATTTGGAGGCCGCGCGGGTGCTGGCCGAGAAGCTGGTGCGGCAGCTTCCAGAGCCAAATGATGACGCGCGGCGCGCGCAAACGGCCTTCCGCATGCTCACGGGCAAACCGCCGACCGGCGGGCAAACCGCGGCGCTCACCGCCTTGATCGCCGCGGGGCGGGAGGAGTTTGCCGGGGATCGTGAAGTGGCCGGGAAATTGCTTGCCTCGACGGGTGAATCCCCTTTGCTGCCGGACCTGCCGGTTGAGGAAGTGGCCGCCACGCTGCTGATGGTGCGCGCGCTTTTCAGCGCCGATCCTTTCGTCAATGTTTACTAGCCCCCCTGTTGAAGCTCCGCCATGTCTCCCCTGACACAGTCCTTGTTCCCCTGCCAAAGGTTCGCCGACCCGCGCGGCATCACGCGCCGTGAGTGGATCGGTCGCATGGGTTTCGGGACCGGGGCGGCGGCGCTGGCATCCTTGCTGGGCAGGGGCGCCGCCGCGTCGGCGCCGCCGGACGGCTTGGTTCTGCCGCACTTCGCGCCCAAGGCCAAGCGGGTCATCTGCCTCTTCATGAGCGGAGGCATGTCCCACCTGGAATCCTTCGACCACAAGCCCCTGCTCGCCGAGCGCCACGGGCAGCCGCTGCCCGCGTCTGTTTTCCAAGGGCGGGTGCCGCTGGGCATGTCGCAGTATCAAAACCAGTTCTCCATCCAGGGCTCCCAGTTCGCCTTTCAGCAGCACGGGCAGAGCGGCGCGTGGATCAGCGAGTGCTTCCCTCATCTGGCGAAACAGGCGGACAAGCTCTGCCTCCTCAAGGGCATGGTCTCGGATGCCGTCAACCACGATCCCGCCATCGTCTTCATGAACAGCGGGCACCAACTGCCTGGCCGCCCCACCATGGGAGCGTGGCTGAGTTACGGCTTGGGGTCGGAGAACGAGAACTTGCCGGCTTACATCGTGCTGGTCACCAAAAGAAACGCGGACCAGCCCCTGTCATCCCGCCTGTGGGACAGCGGCTTCCTGCCCAGCCAGCAAGTTCATGCCGGGCAAGGATCCGGTGCTGTTCCTGCACAATCCCGAGGGACTGAGCGATTCCCTGCATCGCAAGATGGTGGACCGGCTGGTCGAGGTGCAGCAGGAGGAACTGCGACTGCGCGGCGAGGCGGAGATCGACGCGCGCATCAAGCAGATGGAAATGGCCTTCCGCATGCAGACCGCCGTGCCGGAAGTGACGGATGTTTCCCAAGAATCCAAGGGAGTCCTGGAGCGCTATGGCAAAGCGGTGAAACGTCCCGGCAGCTTCGCCCGCAACTGCCTCATCGCCCGCAATCTCTGCGAGCGAGGCGTACGCTTCATCCAGCTCTTTCACCCCGGCTGGGACCACCACACCGGCATCCTCTCCCGCTTCCAAAAAGTATCCAGCGACGTGGACCAGCCCGCGGCCGCGCTGCTGCAGGATCTTGAGGAGCGCGGCCTGCTGGGGGAGACGCTGGTGATGTTCGTCTCCGAGTTCGGACGCACCTGCTACGCTCAGGGCGGGGTCTCCCAAAACGGCGGTGATTACGGACGCGAGCACCATCGCGACGCCTTCACCTTTTGGGTCGCGGGCGGCGGCGTGAAACCCGGCATCAGCTACGGAGAGACGGATGATTTCGGTTTCGACGTCATCGATGGCAAAGTCACCGCCAATGACTTTCACGCCACCATGCTGCACCTGCTCGGCATCGACCACGAGCGCTTCACTTATCGTTTCCAGGGGCGTGACTACCGCCTCACCAACGTGGCCGGCACGGTGGTGAAGCCCATCCTGGCCTGAGCTGAAATCCTGCCGCGATGTTGAGCAAAAAGCCCCTTCTTTGGACCCTCGCCGTCATCCTGGCCGTTGGCGGCCTCATTGTCGTGCAGCGCCAGCGGCCAACAGCGCCTCAAGCCGGGACCGCCGAGGGCAAAAAGCAGAACGACCGCCCCGGCGAAAAGGTGGAGGATGATTCGGAAGACAAGCCCGCGCCACCTCCGGAACCCAAAGCCACCGTCCTGAGCACCGCCGCCCGCGAACACCTGGCCGAGAAAGCCTTCATCGTCGCCCTGCGCGCCGCTTTCCTCTGGCGCGGCGCCCAGCCGGAGGCGGAAGAAACCCGCCGTGTCTGGCTGGAAAAGCTGGCCGCCATCCCAAGTGACGAGCTGCCGCCGGAGCGCAAGAGAGCCTGGCAAACGCTGCTTCAAGCATGGCAGTCGC
>CAZNKC010000328.1:0-3998 GCA_964573315.1 uncultured Verrucomicrobiaceae bacterium
AGGATCAACCGTTGATGGTGCGCACTTCCGCTTTGCGCAGGATCACCTCGCGGCCATCGTCCAGCGCGCGCAGATAGCCGGTGCGGCAGCACTCCGCCACGCGCGCGCGCTCGGTTCCCGGCACTGAGTCCGCCACGGTGATGCGTTTGCGCAAATCCACCGTGACCTCCGTGCCGGGAGGCACGCCGAACTCTTTCACGCCATGCTGGCGCAGGATGTCCTCCACGGCGGCGCGCAGGGTGAGAAGCTGGCGGGCGACCTCTCCCGACTGCGCATCGGCGAAGCGTTGCCGCAGCGCGTCGATGAGATCGAGGCGTTTGATCAAATCGCTCACGAACATCAGCACCGTCGCCTCATCCGTGGCCAAACCCTGCCGCAGCAGTTTGTGTTTTTCTTCCAGTTCGGCGATTTGGCCGCGCAGTCTCTCCTCGGTTCCGGTCTGCTCCGCACGCTGTTTTTCCAGTTCCACGCGCAGGCGCTCCACTTCCTGCCGTTCCTCGCGCGCTTTGGCGCGGGCTTGCTCCACCTCCTCATGCACGTTGCGCAGGCTGTCCTTGGCGCGGTCCACATCTTCCTGCGCTTTGTCGATTTCCCGCAGCAGGGCTTCCCGGCGGCTTTCCAAGTTTGAGGTCTCGCGGCGGGCCGCGTTGAGTTTGTCCGTCTCCGTCTTGGCGGCGGCGCGTGCTGCGGCGGCTTCGTCGCGGGCGCGCGGCAGTTCTTCGGCGGCTTTGGCGGCTTCGGCTATTGTTTCCTCCGCCCGCGCCAATTCCGCGCTGAGTCCCGCGCGTTTCGCCTCCAGATCGGCCAGATCCCGCCGCAGCCGCTCCTGCCGCGCGAAGGCAGCTACTTCCTCTCCGGCCATCTTCACGCCTGCCAGCGTCGCTGGTTCGATGCGTCCCGTCTCCTTGCGCGGCTGAGGCGGCGGTTGCACATCCGGCAAGGGGACGGGATCCGTGCCGCCGCGGCGTCCGTTCGGGGGGCGCGCTTCGGCGGAGCCACCGACGGTTTTCGCCCCGGTCTCATCCGGCGCGAGGCCGCGCGGCGCGCGCTCCCGGAAGCGCGCCGCGAGCTGGCCGAAGCGCAGCTTGTCCCCGCCGCGCAACCGCGCGCGCTCCACACGCTTGCCGTTCACGAACGTGCCGTTGGACGACTTCAGATCCGCCACCTCGTAAGACCCGTCCGCCTGCCGCAGGAACTCGGCATGATGCGCGGAGATGTAGGTGTTGTCGATGACGATGTCGTTGTCATCGGTACGACCCATCTGCAGTTTTTCCTCGATCAAGTCGAAGACAAACTCGTTTCCGTCATTGAGGTTGAAAGCCAGGTATGGCATGGGCGGTCGGGGAGGAACGGCGCGGAGCCATCTCGAAGAATAAGTTTGGACAATCGTTGAATCAATCCTAATAAATCGGGCGTCACGGCTGGCGCATCCGGCGCCGGCCTGGAAACAGTCTCTTTTTCCCGCTGCTTTTGTCCGCATGAAAATTTCATCGTGTCTGCTTCGCCACTGCCACGCATTCGCTGCTTTTATTCTTCTCGTACAATGCGCCGCCGCGCCCGTGCCCGGCGGCTCCGCTCCGCCTGCGTCCGCGCTGACTCCGGCGCAGATCGACCGCGTGGGACGCCGCATCTGGCAGAACGAATGCGCGGGCACGGTCGAGGGGCTCACGAGTTGGAACAGCGGTGAGGATTTCGCCTCGCTCGGTATTGGGCATTTTATTTGGTATCCCGCCGGGAGGCGCGGGCCGTTCGAGGAGAGCTTCCCGCCGCTGGCGCGCTATCTAAACCAGCGTGGCATCGCCACGCCCGGCTGGATGCACGGCCCTTGTCCTTGGTCCAGCCGCGCCGCTTTCCTCGCGGATAAAAACGGCGCGCGCCAGCGGGAACTGCGCGACCTGCTGAGCCGGACCGTGCGGCAGCAGACCGAGTTCATCATGCGGCGCTCCCGCGCCGCGCTGCCGAAGATGCTGGCGGAGGCAGGCTCCAGCGCGGGCCGGGTGCGGCAGAATTACGAGGCGCTCTCCGCCACGCCGGAGGGAACTTTTGCCCTCATCGACTACGTCAATTTCAAAGGCGAAGGCACCGCCGCCACGGAGCGTTATCGAGGCGAGGGCTGGGGGCTGCTGCAAGTGCTGCAAACCATGCCGCCGTCCGGCGCGTCAACCGCTCCCGCCGCCTTTGCCGATGCCGCCGCGCGAGTGCTCACCCGCCGCGTGCAAAACGCTCCGCCGGAGCGCAACGAAGCCCGTTGGCTGCCCGGCTGGAAAAACCGCTGCCAAGGGTACAAGCGGCCGCTTTGAGCTAGCAAACAGATCGTCCTCCTACTCGTCCTCGTCCTCGAAAATCCGAAGTCCGAAGTCCGAAGTCCGAAGAATCGAGGACGAGGACGAGGACGAGGACGATTTAAAATTCCGAACTCACTCATGTCCGTTCCCATCATCGCCCTGCAATGCCCGTCCTGCTCCTCCCCGCTGCCGCGGGAGGCCATCGATTCCGCGCAGGGCCACGTCAAATGCGCTTACTGCGGTGCGCTCATGCTGCTGCCCTCCGCCGCGCGCCCCGCTGCTTTTCGTGAGCGCCCACCCGTGCCGCTGCCGCAGCGCATGGAGTTGCTCGCCACCCCGCACGGCATCGAAATCACCCGCCGCTGGTTTTCTTATGCCGTGCTATTTCTCGTTCCTTTTTGCCTTATCTGGGACGGCTTCCTCATCGTTTGGTATGCGACGGCGTTTGCAACCGGCGCGCCGCTCATGGCCAAGGTTTTCCCGCTCATCCACGTCGCCGTCGGTGCCGGTCTCACTTATTGGACGCTGGCCTGTTTCATCAACAAGACCCATATCCGCGTCGAGCGTGGCGAGGTCGTCATCACCCACGGCCCGCTGCCTTGGTTCGGCTACCGGCGCGTGCCCGGTGTGATGATTGACCAGATTTACGGCAAATCCCATGTCACCCACGGCAAGAATGGACCGAGCACCGACTATCAACTCTGGCTCGTCAACACGACTGGCCGTCACGAGAAACTGCACGCCAACAGCCTCACCACCGATCAGGTGCTCTACCTGGAGCAACAACTCGAAAAAGCCCTCGGCATCCAGGACCGGGCCATTCCCGGGGAATTGCCGCGGTGAGGTCTGGAATCGTTGGAGCAGGGTCTTTAGAGTATTTTAAAAATCTAGGCAGCCAAGTCCATCTGATAAAAGTCGTGAAACACTTGGCGATAGACCTCGCGCTTGAACTTGGGCACCCAGGAGAGCTGGAACAGGGCGGGCGGGATCCAGCGCCAGCGGCCAAACTCGCGGTTGTGGGCGTCGAGATGGATGTCGCTGTCCTTGCCTAGAAAACGGCAGCGGAAATAGGTTTGCTCCTGGCCGCCGTAGATGCCGTATTTGAGCCGGTTCTTCGGAAAGGCGTAGCGGTAGCCGGTGTGGGATTCGATGATCTCGACGTGTCGCGGCTTGACGCCGATCTCCTCCTCCAGTTCGCGATAAAACGCATCCAGCAGAGACTCGCCACTGTCCACTCCGCCTTGTGGGAACTGCCAGGCGCCCTTCATGCCGAGGCGCTCGGCCACGAAAATCTCGCCGCTGCCCCGCTCCAGGATGGCGGCGACATTCGGACGGTAGAGGATGGGTAGATCGGGCGGAACCGGGGGGGCTTGGTCAGGCATGTTGTCGGTCAAATCTTTGCTTACCGCATGATGTCCGCCATGCCATGATCTTTTGCGCGATTTTTTGCCGGGCATGGGGAGGGCCGGATTGCATTCCGGCGGGCGGCGGCACAAGGAGGGGCGGTTTGCAACCGCCCAACCTTCGGAGGGCCGGGATCTGTCCCGGCCCACTTTTTCGAGGGCGGAGGGGGTGCGGAGCCTGGGGGGCGCAGGTGAATTTGGTTGATCGACAGAAGCTTGCGCACCAGCGGCTCCGCACCGTCTCCGCCCGCGAAAAAATGGGCGGGAATACAATCCCGCCCTCCGGAAAGGCAGGCGGTTACAAACCGCC
>CAZNKC010000329.1:0-3980 GCA_964573315.1 uncultured Verrucomicrobiaceae bacterium
TGGACGGTCAGTTTCTCGAAACGCTGGCCGTGCCCGGCTGCATGGTCTGCCGGCCCGTCATCGCGGGGCAGGAGTTGTACGCGGGCGTGTGCTGGTCGAAGACGCCGGAGATCAACAAGCTGCCGCAAAATCCCTCAGGCTTCACCGTCGTGCTCGACGCGGCGGGCAAGGTCATCAGCGCGCCGGGCGGCTCTGAGCCGGTTTATGAGGAGGGGAAACTGAAGCCACTCACGCAGGCGGAGCGAGTCATCGACCACGGCCACGATGTCTGTGTGCTGGAAAACGGCGACATCATCGTCTGTCAATGGAACGCCGCGCAGACCTATCCTATCAAACTTGAACGGCTCGCTGCTTGAGGGAAAAATCGGGATTGAGGTTTCAGGATTCAGGATTCAGTTTTCAGTTTTCAGTTTTCAGTGTTCAGTGTTCAGTGTTCAGTGTTTAAAAATCAGCGGCATACGCTGAAAGCTCCCTACACCCGAAGGACTAGTCCCACCTCTGAACCCTGAACCCTGAAGTGAAAAGGGGTAAGTGAAAAGTGAAAAGGGATGAGTCTCAAACCTGAACCCTGAACCCTGAACCCTGAACACTGAACACTGAACACTGAAACCTGAAACCTGAAACCTATGACCACCCGCGAAACCATCCTTGCCCGCATCCGCTCGGCGCTCACGGTGCCGGCTCCGCCGCCTCGTCCGGGCGTCGAATCCGCGGTGGGATTCGTTCCCCGCGCCGCTGCCGCCGAGGCGCGGCGCTGGCTGCCGCCCGTCCCGGACGGAGAGGATGCCTGGCTCGCGCGTTTTGCGGAAAACGCCGCCGCGCTCAAGGCGGGTTTTCATTTGCTGGACGATGAGGCTGCTGCTTTTGCCAAGCTGGCTGAGTTGCGCCAAGAGCATGATTGGGAGCATGTCGCTCATCAGCCTTCTCCTTTGGCTGAAGCCGCCGCCCGTCACTTGGGCGGTGGCGATGGCGGCAAGGTGGCGGCGCGTCTTTTTCCCGCGACACCGGGTTATGATCCGGCCGTGCTCGAAACCTGCGATGCGGGCATCACCGAATGCGAATGCCTCGTGGCGCAGACCGGCAGCGTCGTCATCAACGCCCGCGATCACGGCGGGCGCGCGCTTTCCGTGCTGCCGCCGCATCATGTCGTGCTGGCCCGCAAGGATCAGCTTGTGCCCGATCTGCCCGCCGCTTACGAACGGCTTTATCAAAAATACGGCGAGCCAAATCGCTGGCCCAGCATGATTGGCTTCGTCACCGGTCCCAGCCGCACCGGGGACATCGAGCGCATCCTCGTCCTTGGAGCCCACGGGCCGAAGCGTTTGACGATTTTGCTTTGGTGAGACCATGACGCTCCCGGATAGCCGCTGGTGGAAAAGCGGAGGTTGACGTGTGGCGGTGTTTTTCGCTAAACCTCAAAATGGAAATGAGGAAGGCAGGAAATCAAGAAAAGAAGTGGGAATACAAGCGCTGGCGAACTTGCGAGCCTTCACTCAAAGGAGGAGCCGGCCACTCTGCCAGAGATGTCCCTTCCCTATCCCTTTTCCTGCCTTCCTGTTTTCCTTATTCACGAATCTAGGCTAAAGCTGGGCGCATGGCAAAAATCGCGGTTTTAGGCACACTGGACACCAAGGGCGCGGAGCACGCTTTCGTGGCGGACCTGATCCGCGCGCGCGGGCATGAGACGGTCATGATTGACGTGGGCAGTGGCGGCGTGCCGGCGGTGGAGCCGGACGTGCGGCGGGAGGAGGTGGCGGCGGCGGGCGGCGTGGATTTGGCGGGAATCGCGGCGCGGCAAGACCGGGGCGAGGCGGTGACGGCGATGGCCGGAGCGGCGGCGGTGTTTTTATCCCGGCTGGTGGCGGCGGGGGAAGTGCAAGGCGTGATCTCGCTCGGCGGTGGCGGCGGCACGGCGATCGGTACGGCGGCGATGCGGGCGCTGCCGGTGGGGTTCCCGAAGGTGATGGTCTCGACGCTGGCGGCGGGCAATGTGGCGCCGTATGTGGGCACGAAGGACATCGTCATGTTTCCCAGCATCGTCGATGTTTCCGGCATCAACCGGCTGTCGCGTGTGCTGCTGAGCCGGGCGGCGGGGGCGATCTGCGGCATGGTGGAGACGGCGCCGCCCGCCGGCGAGGACAAGCCGCTCATCGCCGCCTCTATGTTCGGCAACACCACGGACTGCGTGAACGCGGCCAAGGCAACGCTGGAGGCGGCGGGTTACGAGGTGCTGGTGTTTCACGCCACCGGCACGGGCGGGCGGGTGATGGAGGGCTTGATCGAAAGCGGCTTGATCCAGGGCGTGCTGGACGTGACGACGACGGAGTGGGCGGACGAGTTAGTCGGCGGCATCCTCGGCGCGGGTCCGGCGCGGCTGGAGGCGGCGGGCCGCGCGGGCGTGCCGGCTGTGGTGGCGCCGGGCTGCCTGGACATGGTGAATTTCGGCGAGCCGGCGACGGTGCCCGCTCAGTTCGCGGGCCGGACTTTTTATCATCACAATCCACAGGTGACGTTGATGCGCACGACGCCGGCGGAGTGCGCGGAGCTGGGCCGCATCCTGGCGGAGAAAGTGAACGCCTACACCGGCCCGGTCACGGTGCTGCTGCCGCTGCGCGGGGTGAGCGTCATCAGCGCGGCGGGCGGGCCTTTCCACGACGCGGCGGCGGACGCGGCTTTGTTCGGGGGCATCCGCGAGCATCTGCGCCCCGGCACCCCGCTGATCGAGGTGGACGCGGAGATCAACGCGCCGGCGTTTTCCCAGGCGTGCGCGCAGGCGCTGCTGGGGATGCTGGGAAGGGGAGAACCGCGAATGGACACGAATCAACACGAGTAGATGCCTGAATTTCAGGCTCTTGACTTTTCCGGCGGGCTTGGATAGGAATGAGGCTCCGCTTTGGCTTTGCCGAAGCTCCAGCGCCGTTCGATCTTGATTTCGTTTTCCATGCTGTTTCATCGCTCCACCTCCGCCATTCAAGCAGCCTGTCTAATCCTGTCCGTGACCCTGCCGGTCGTGGCGTTGGGGCAGAGTCTGCCGCAGGCGTCTTCGACCGGCGTGGCGGTCACGGGCGGTGTGCCGAAGGTGTATTCGCCGACGCTGCCACGCACGACGGCAGCCACAGCCGCCACGATGCCGGCGCTGCCGCGCACCGCTTACACACGCTATCCGTGGAGAACGGACATCGTGGCGACCGTGTTTTGGGTGGGCGAGCAGCCGACGGCGAACAATCCGACACCCAATCACAAAAGCTCCTGGGATGTGAAATGGGCGGAAAACTACGGCGGCTACGATGATCCCGACCCGGCGAAGCGCACGGAGAACTACACGCCGAAGGGGTTCACGCCGGGCCTGAACCCGTTTTACGTGGCGCTGCCTTACAACGACTGCGTCAATTACAAGCAGCACAAGCCGGAGGCGGCGAACATCATTCCCTGGTTCAAAACCAGCTTCGTGAAATCCGGCAGATCCGTGCTGCGCGGCACTTGGCTGGCCATCCGCCACGGCAACCGGGTGTGCTACGCGCAGTGGGAGGACTGCGGCCCTTTTATCACCGACGATCCGAACTACGTGTTCGGCAGCGCGCGTCCGAAGAACACGTTCAACAAGGGCGCCGGCATCGATCTGTCGCCCGCCGTGCGCGATTACCTGGGCATGAGCAGCGGCGCGAAGGTGGACTGGCGTTTCGTCGATGTGGGGGAAATCCCGCCCGGCCCGTGGTCGCGTTACGGCATGAACAATCACTTCGTGCGCATCCCGTCCTTGCGCGACATGCACCAGCGTTACTTGGCGCAAAACCGGATGGAGGAACTGCGCCGCGCGCAGGATCAGCGTTTCAACGGCGGGGCCCAGTAGCGGGTCAAGAAGCCAGAGGTCAAAGGTCAAAAATTCGGATTTCGGGCTTCGGGCTTTTTGCCAACGAACCATGATTTTGAATGGACTGGCGCGTCCGGCGCGTTCTAAATGCTGCCATGCTCATTTTTGA
>CAZNKC010000330.1:0-3941 GCA_964573315.1 uncultured Verrucomicrobiaceae bacterium
GCAAACTCACCGCCAAGGATGCCGCCGTGGGCGACAAGTTTGGGACCAGCGTGGCGATCAACGGCCACTTCGCCCTCATCGGCGCGCCGTGGGACGACGAGAAAGCCAACGACGCCGGCGCGGCCTATGTCTTCGACCTGCGCACCGGCAAGCAGAAGCGCAAGTTCATCCCCGCGAGCAGTCTTGCCAACCAAAACTACGGCAGCAGTGTGGCCTTACAGGGCGACACCGTCCTCATTGGCGCGCCCGGTTTCAATGATGCCAGGGGCGCACTTTATCATTACCGCTTCAGCAATGGCTTTTCCTCCGGCTATGTAACCTCAAACGCTCTTAATCCAAACGACAATTTCGGTGCCAGCGTGGCGCTCAACGGCAACTTGATGGTGATCGGCGCCCCGGGCGACGACGAGAAGGGAACGAACGCCGGCGCCGCCTACGTGCGCTACCTTTCCAGCAGCAGCGGCAGCAGCGCCCTCCACAAACTCACCGCCAGTGACGGTGCGGCGAACGACAACTTCGGCCGCAGCGTGGCGATCAACGGCGGTCTCGCCCTCATCGGCGCGCCGTTGGACGACAACGCCAACGGCACGGATGCCGGCGCCGCCTACCTGTTCAGCGCGCGCAGCGGCGGGCAACTGACCAAGTTCATCGCCCAATACAATGACGTCAATGACGGCGCGGCGAATGACCACTTCGGCCGCAGCGTGGCCCTGAGCGGCTATCTTGCCCTCATCGGCGCCCCCTTGCATAACGGAAGCCGCGGCGCCGCCTACCTGTTCGACTCGCGCAACCACACCTCCTGGTTTCCAAAGCTCACCGCCAGCGACGGCGCGATTGGCGACATCTTCGGCTACGCCGTGGCCTTGAACGGCAACCACGCCGTGATCAGCGCGCCGTTGGACGACGACGACGATGGCAACAACTCCGGCGCCGCCTATTTCTACACGCCGCTGTTCCAGCCTATCTGGCAGAATATAGAAAGTGTCACGTTCGGAACGAGCACCGTCTTTCCCGCGACCGTCGCGCCCGGCGCACCTGAGACCCATTTCAAGGCCTTCCAGGATACCTTCATCAATCTCAGCCGGCAGGCGGTGTTTCAAGCCAGCCTCATCGGCCCCGGAGCCAAGGGCGGGCGCAACCGCGGCGTGTGGGATACCAGCGGCTTCGGCGTTAATCCGCCGTACGATCCGGCGCGCTATCTGCTGCGCCTGAAGGATGACCCTGCGGAAATCAAGATCACCAAAATCCACAAGGCATGGAGCAACCGCACCAACAACACGCTGGTCCTGGCCGACATCAAATGGTCCGGCCGCACCTATCAGGATTTATATCGCGCCAACGCCGCAGGTTTGGACTACATCTTTAGCACGTTCGAAGCGGGCTATCAAAAATTCCATGAGGTGGCGCAATCCGGCCTCGATTACATCGCGATCAATGGGCAGTTGCGGCGCGGCGGTGCGGTGAACAAGCGCAATGACAGCCGCATCACCTTCATCAATCACGGCGGCGACGCCATCGGGTCGTCCGTCACCGAGGGGGACGTTGTCAACGCCGGTGTCAGCCGCCTGGGGCAGCTCTTCAAGCGGGTGGCGGTGAGCCGCGCCAACCAGACGATCGCCTCCGGCGCCTCGCTGATCTTTGACGACGGCAGCCCCGCCCGGCAGACGCTGTTCAGCAAAAACCCCGCCCTGGGAGGCGGCGTCAACACGCTGGCCGCCATTCAGGGCGGCATCGCCGAAAACACCGGCGGCGCCACCTACCGCTCCCTGCTGGGCGAGAGCGTGTCCTACGACGGCGTGGTGCTGTGGCGTGCCAGCTTGAAAGGCAGCGGTGTGACCAGCAAAAACAACGAGGGCCTGTGGCTGCAGAACGGCCATCGGTTGATCGCGCGCAAGGACAGATCGGTGCAGGGGTTTGACGTGTCGGGGGAGAAGATCGCGCGCATCCTGCGCTTCTGGCCGGCCAACGGCGACACCCAGGCGCTGCTGCTGGTCAAGCTGAAAGGCCCCGGCGTGAAAGCCTCCAACGACCTCGCCCTGCTGCTCTGGGACGCGAACGACTTAGCCTACCCGCGCATCCTGCTGCGCGAGGGACAGGCCGTGGACGGCACCGACGGCGCGCACGTGCGCGTCATCCAGCGGGTGGATGTGGAGCCGCGCTTTGGCCACTACGTGGTGCTGGCCTCGCTGACGGGTGCTGCGGCGCGCAATCAAGCGCTGTTCGCCGGCAACACCCTCGTGGGCAATGCCACCACCGAAGCCGGCCGGCTTCGGCGCCTGCCGGTGCTGCGGCTGCGCAAAGGCGTCCATTATCAACCGTTTGATGGCTTCGTCACCCTGCGCGGCATGAGCCTGCCCGTCACCACGGACAAAACCGGCGCCGGCGGCAAGGGCCAGGGGCAGGCGATCGCGTTCCATCAAACCTCCCTCGCCGCCTGGACCGCACTGACCACGCACTGGTACGATCTCGAGTTTTTGAGCAAATATCAAACAGTCATGGTTTTCCAACCCTAGCGGGAGCGGCGGCCGGTGGCCGATCATCAGTGGACAGTGCAGGGCCGGAGTCCGGCAATCCCCCATCCTGTCAATCCTTCTAAATCCTGTCAAAATCCCCTCCCCAACACGACAGGTGAACCCGGCTAACCAGTCGCAGCCTGCACATCAGCGGCTCCGCACCGCCTCCGCCCGCAAACAAATGGGCGGGAACAGAGTCCCGCCCTCCTGTCCTCTCTCATTCTCACAAACCAAGCACCTGCCGCAGCACCTCGATGCAGCGCCGGTTTTGCTCCGGCGTGCCGATGGAGACGCGAATCCACTCCGGCAGTTTGTAGGCCGCCATGGCGCGGATGATGACGCCCTGCTGCATCATGGCTTTGAAAACAGCATTGCCATCGCCCACCTTGACCAGCACGAAGTTGGCAAAGCCGGGCACGTATTCCAAGCCGAGCGCCGCAAACTGCTCCTGCAAATACGCGCGGCCTTCGTCGGTGATGCGCTTGGTTTTGGCTTGGTGTTCGTCGTCGAGCAGACCGGCGAGCGCGGCGGCCTGAGCCATGGCGTTGGTGTTGAAAGGCTGGCGGGTGCGTTGGAGAATCTCAATCAACTCCGGCGGACCGAGACCGTAACCGATGCGCAGGCCGGCCAGTCCCTGGATCTTGGAGAAGGTGCGCAGGACGATGACGTTGCGGCCTTCCCGGACGTATTTGAGGGTGTCCGGCGGGTTGTCGAGAAACTCGTAATAGGCCTCGTCAAACACCACGATGACGTGTGGCGGCACCTTGTCCATGAAGTGGTCGATCTGCTCCTGACCGACCAGGGTGCCGGTGGGATTGTTCGGGTTGGCGATGAAAATTTCCTTCGTCTCCGGCGTGATGGCGGCAGCCATGGCATCCAGATCGTGAATGAAACCCGGGTCCGGCACCTCGATGGTGTCCGCGCCGAAGACCTTGGCCATGAGCTTGTAAACCAGGAAAGCGTACCCGGCGGTGATGATGTTGTCGCCCGGTTTGAGAAAGGCGTGGCCGATGAACTCGATCACTTCGTTCGAGCCGCTGCCGAGGATGACGTTGCCCATTTCCAGGCCGAATTTATCGGCGATGGCGCGGCGCAGTTTCCAGCCGCCGCCGTCGGGATAGATGTGGGCTTCGGCAATGACCGCGCGCATCGCCTCCTGGGCCTTGGGCGAGGGACCGAGCGGGTTTTCGTTCGAGGCCAGCTTGACGATGGCGGCGGGATCGAGCCCGAGTTCACGGGCGACATCCTCAACCGGCTTGCCCGGTTCGTAGGCGACGAGGTCTTTGAGTTGCGGGTTGGCAAAATCCCAGACGGACATAATGGCGATGCTTGTGTTTGGTTGAAAAGGTGAAGGAAATCGGGAGGCTGTTTTGTCGTTTCAAACAGCGGGAAATGCAACGGAGCTTTTGGCTGGAGCGCGAATTACAA
>CAZNKC010000331.1:0-3934 GCA_964573315.1 uncultured Verrucomicrobiaceae bacterium
CGCGCAGGGCAAGGCCGTGCGCGCCATCCCGGAGGGATGGCAGCCAGCGCGCCGGTCGTCCTGCCGCGCCAGACAGAGCCGGGGCACTCTGGGGCACGCCGCGTCTCGCTGGCACGCCTCCGGCGTGCGGCGGCGGTGGCGAGAGCCGGAACGTGCCGGGTACCGGTGGTATCGCTGCGCTCAACCTCCGGCTAATAGCTTGCAACCCTCCGGGTTGATGCCCCTCCAGACGCTTGGATAGTGTCTCAGTTTGGAATTCAAGCTGGAGTTGGAACGACGCGGCAGCATCTTGGACACGGGAACACGGGCGCGCTTGCTCCTTATGGGGAGGCGGTTACAAACCGCCTCTCCTTGTGGGGGAGCAGTAACTTTGGCCCATCTCCAGACTCGTCGCTTTGCAGCATCTCAAACTTTTGCCGGACGACTCTCAGCATCCCGACAAAAGCACATCCGGGCTCCAGATTTTTTACCCGCCCGAATAAGACCATCTGACAGAAAGAGCCAAACCCCTTGAAAAAGTCATCTTAAAATGCCATAAAAAAGCCTTACACACACTTTGTCAGGTCTTTTTGTCAGATTTATTGTTCTAAATAACAGTGTTCAAAAAAACATTATATTCAGTACTATCTTTTTCAAAAATTATGAATCAACGATTTTTCTCTAGTTCATTGGATTGATTTCAAAAAAACCGCGGCAGACGGGCCAGCAAAGATTCATTTTTCCCCTGACAGATTAATCAGCATCAGTGTAAGATAATAACAGCATCGAATTATGACAGCATCAAATCCTCCTCATCCCGGCGCGGCCCTGCGCGATCTGCTCGATGAACGCGGCATCTCCCAGATCAGCGCCGCCCAATCCCTGGGCATCAGCCGCGGGCATCTGAACTCCATCATCAACGGCCACAACCCGATCTCCGCCGAGATCAAGCTCAAGCTGCAGGACTTCCTCAACGTGCCGCCGCAGCACTGGACGCAACTGCAGGAGAAGCAAGAAGCCTTCGCCGCCACGCCGGAAGGGCACGAGCAGTTGCAGTCCCAGCGCCGCCGCGAATTCCTCGACCAACTCCAGATGCGCTCCCAGCCGCGACTCGACTCCGGCCTGCTGCGCGAGGCCGTGGCCTGCGGCTGGCTCGGCCTGGAGCCTTTCTCCCCCGCCAACCTCACCCGCAACGGCTGCTGGCTCACGCTCGGGCTGCGCGGCATCGTCACCCGCCTCAAGGATCCCGCCCCGCGCCCGCAGGAGACGGACGCGCTCCTCAAGCCCGCTTTCGAACTCCCGCCCGGCTCCGTGCTCAGCGTCCTCACCCACGAAAAAATCCTGCTGCCCGAGGACCTCGAAATGCGTGTCAGTACGCCCGCGGACGCCTTTTGCACGGCGGAGCTGAGCCTGCGCTGCCGCCTGCATCACGAGGCCGGTCTCGCCGCGCCGCTCTCTTTGCAAATCGTCAACGAATCCGGCCGCGCGCAGACCCTGCGGTTTCTCGATCCCGCCGTCCACGTCCAGTTCGAATACCACCCGGACGAAGCCGCGCGTCCGCCGGGCTGACGGCGGCCACCGGCGCCGGTTTGATTTTTCTCCCCCGCACACCACAACCCAACACACACAACCCACACACCCATGAACCGCCTGCTCCCCAAATCTCCCGAACCCGCCCCGCAAGAAACGCTGCCGGGCATCGCCACCAACGCTCTGGCCTCCGCCATCCTCCCCGTCAGCATGGTGGAAAAAGCGTATGACTCCATCCAGCACTCCACGCTGCGCCACAGCGGCATCATCCGCGAGCGGATGCAGTCCCTGGGCATCCAGCCGCGGCCTTTTTCGTTCGACCCTCCCAATGTCGCCGTCTATTCCACAGACATCCACAGCCACACCGCCCCGGACTGCATCCTGAACACCCTGATGATGTCCGCCGCGCACAGCGCCGCGCTGGATTTGCATAATCTGGCCTGCACCGTGGAGCCCGTCACGCCGTTGTTCGGCGCCTCCGAGCGGTTCGGCATCGCCTTCTTCGCCCAGGTTCGCGAGAACGCCGGCGCCGCCGTGCGGTTGCGCGACACGCTGGAGATCGTGGCCGCCGAGGTGGGCGCCCGCAGCCTCGGCTTCGTGCCCGAGCGCCCCTGGATCGAGCTGGTCCACCAGATGATCGGCCCCTTCCCTTCCCCGCTCGATGACACCGTGCTGTTGCCCGTGGAGTTGTTCCGCATCCGCTATCGCGGGCTTGACTGGCCGCAAATGGAGAGCCTGCTCGCCGACGCCCTGCACTCCCTGCCGCCGGTCACCGCGCGAGACGGCCGCAAAGACGTCTTCACCCTCACCCTCAGCGGGCATTCGTGAGTAGCTCAGGCATCCTGCCTGAAACGAGTCATTCAGGCATTCTGCCTGAATGCTCCCAACCCGCCAATCACCCGCCAATCACCCGCAAACAGACAGCAGGCGTGGGCGCCCGCGCTCCATGCTCCTGCCCGAATGCCCTCAGCTCCCCCAAAAGCGATTGCCGCACTTTTAAAAACAACATCTGGCATTTTTCCAAAGCGGACGCTACACTGGCGGCAATGACCCACCGTGCCGGGCCGTTGTTTCCAGACTGCCATGTCCGTTTACGATCGTGACTACATGCGCCCCTCCAGTTCCCGCTGGAGCCCCGGCGGCGTGCGCTGGGATGCTTTCACGGTGGTCTTCTGGCTGAACATCGTCGTGTTCGTCTGCCAGTATTTTTTCGGCTGGTTCATGGAAGGCAGCGGCCACCAAGCGATGCCCAAAGGCGGCGTCAGCCTCGACCTGCTGGCCCAGGGGCAAATCTGGACCATCTTCACCTACATGTTCGTCCACGGTACTCTGGGCCACCTCCTGGTGAACCTGTTGATGCTCTGGTTCGTCGGCAGGCAGATCCAGCAGATTTTCGGCAGCGCACACTTTCTCCGCATTTACCTTTTGGGCGGGGTGCTCGGCGCCGCATTGGAGATCGCCGTGCGCGCTTGGTTCGGCGAAGGCTCGGTGTATCTCGTGGGCGCCTCGGCCTCGGTCTTCGCTCTGTTCCTCGCGCTCGCCGTCACGCTGCCGGACGAGGTCTTCACCGCGCTCTTTTTTTTGATCGTCCCGGTCCGGGTGCGGCTGTGGAAGCTGGCGGCATTCATCGTCGCCCTCAATCTGGTGCTGGGACTGGCGGGGCTGGTTTGGCCGGACATGCCCGGCGGCAACGTGGCCTGCTTCGCGCACCTCGGCGGCGCTCTCTTGGGCTGGTATTATGTGCGCATGCTCGGCTTCGGCGGCCGCCCGCTGACTTACCGCCAGCTTTGGGCGGAGCCTGGCAGCGGACGCCGCCAGCAGGATGAGCGCGCGCAACTCGAGCTGGCGCGCTCCAAACGCCGCCGGCTCGCTGTCGATCTGGAGATCGACCACGAAGCCGCCCGCAAGCGCAATCCCTCCGGCGATCCCGCCGCCGATGTCATGCGCGAGGAGGTCGATCCCATCCTCGACAAAATCAGCGAGCAAGGGCTTCACTCCCTCACCGACGAAGAACGGCGCACCCTGGAACGCGCCAGCCGGCTGGTCTCACGCACCGCGGACGGCTCCCGGAAAAAGTCGTGAATGGGGCCTATGGAATAACCGGAACAGACGGAAAGATCAGCCGGGCTGCTGAGAACGGCCTTCACTTTTTGGATAAAGCCGCGCTCGTGCAGGGCTTCCGCATGAAACGAGAGAGCATGTATGGATATGCAGAAACCCCGGAAAAGGAGGAGGGATGACAGGGAAATGAGGGGAAGATCACGGATTGAAGGCGACACCGCAGAGATTGGATGAGCGCAGAGAAAAGTTTCCTGAATCAACCCTCTGCGCTCATCCAATCTCTGCGGTGTCCGCCTTCATTGTTTCTGTTTTTAGACCGGTTCTCGAAAAGAATGTCATAAACAGGTCTTGGGATAGCACTGGG
>CAZNKC010000332.1:0-3883 GCA_964573315.1 uncultured Verrucomicrobiaceae bacterium
AGATTGAGCGCAGCGAACACGCAGGGTTGGCGCAGCCCGCCAACGCAAAGCTGGGGACACCTGGAAGTGAGAGCGAAGAATGATTGCAGGCGGGCGACACGGGTGACCGTGTGCGGCTGCCGCCGCAATGCGTTCGGCGGGACGCCAAACGCAGCACGCGGGACGCGTGCGCTCCAGCAATGTGCGATTCACGCTGAAAATAGAACAACGCTCGTCTCTCCGCAGCCACGAACGCCGGAATTTGGAATCCCCATCAATACTTGACTGCTCCATGCGTAAGCCCTGGCTGCGTGGCTGACTTGGCTCGCTGTCTGTACTGCGGGCGACTCGCCCGCGCTCCATTCCACACCGGGCTTATCGTTCAGCGCGCCGCGCCGGGTTCCAGGGTTCGAGGACTTCGGGCAGTTCGATGGCATCGGGTATCTCGGCGCCTGCGTTGAGCCATGGCGCGGCTGCGGCAGCGTGTGGCTGCCAGGTGCTGGGTTCTTCCTCGGCAAAAAGCGGGGCTTCGTCCAGGATGGCTCCGCCTTGGCCGGGCGGGTCCGTTGCGCTTGGGGTCTCTTTTTCTTCCACGAGCAACGGCACCGGCTCCACCTGCAGCAGCCATTTGCTTTGGCCGCGCTCCGTCATTTTCCGGTCGTTGTCCGGTTCGACTGTTGCGATGGAGGACGCCGGCTTTTCGTGCGCCGATTCTGGAGAGAATTTTTGGAAGGGCAGATGGAATGGCTCGACCTCTTCGCGGAAAGACGGAGGCGGGAGAGCCAGCGGCGCGACGGGAACGGGGAGAGGCGGTTTTTTCCGGCTCGCCTGCCAGCAACTCAGGGCGGCCAATCCCAGACCCAGCCAGACTCCGGTCTTCGGTTTTTTGCGGACACTCATGATCCCGGCTGCCAATGCCAGCGCCAGCCAGCCCCACGCGGGACTGCCATCAGCGTCGTGCGATTCATCACGGGGTTTGCCAGTCGAGGATGCCATCACGGATCACCGCAAGGATAAGGGCGCGGCTCGCGGAGGCAAACGGTATCTCAGGAGCGCGAGTGCCCTCACTCGCTGCCGGGAATCCCGGCGGGGAGCGCCGCTTCTACTCCACCAGTGCCGACGCCCGGCGCGCCAACTCCACATCCAGTTCCGTCAGCGCGCCCGCGCTGTGGGTGCTCAGCCGCACCGTCACCTTGCGCCAGCCCACCAGCAGGTCCGGGTGATGATTCATTTCCTCCGCCGCCAGCGCCAGCCGCCGCACGAACTCGATGCCGTCCAAGTAGCTGGCGAAGGCGAAAGTTCGCGTCAGTTCCTTGCCCTCCACCGCCCAGCCAGGCAGTGTTTCCGGCAGCCGTTCCAGTTCCGCCTCAGTCAAAGGTTCCCGTTTCATAAAGTTCGCCCAGTTTGAGGCATTCCGCCACCGGACGCAAGCCCCCTGATGGCGTCGAATCCGTCAGGCAAGCCGCCGCCGCGCACACCGCCAGCCGCAGTCCGTCCGCCGTGGGCCAGCCTTCGTGCAGCGCGTGCAGGTACCCCGCCGCAAAGGCATCGCCCGCGCCCGTGGCGCCCACGATGAAACCCGGCGGCAGCCGCAGCGAGGCCGCCGTCTCCACCTCGCCCGGCCGCGCCACCGCCACCGCGCCGCGCTCGCAATGAATCACCACCTGCCTGCGCACGCCGCGCTCCAGGATGGCCCGTGCCGCCTCCGCCAGCCGCGCCGCGCCCGCGCCGCGCAAGTCGGCGCCCGCCACCTTGCCGGCCTCGATCTCGTTGACGATCAAGGCATCGGTGAACGGCAGCGCCGCCTCCACGATCTGCCGGAAACGCGGATGTTCTGTGCTCACCAGATCGACGCTCGTACGCAGCCCCGCCGCTTGCGCCGCCGCCAGCACCCGCGCCGCCACCGTGCCGCCCTCCGGCAGTTCGCGATCCATCTCATCCAGCAGCATCAGATAGCCCAAGTGGAACCAGCGCGCTCGCGTCCGCGAAAAATCGAAGTCCGTCTCCCCCAGCAGCGCGTTCGCGCCGCGCTGGTGGAAAAACGTGCGCCGCCCCGTGCCGATAACCGTCATCGCGTCCGTGTAGGAAGTGGGCGCGCGCTCCGTCCGGCGCAGTTGCGTGGTGTCGATGCCCGCCGCCGCGCAATCGCTCAAAATCCACGCGCCCGGCGCGTCATTGCCGGCCAGCCCCGCCGCCTCCAGCGGATAGCCCGCGCCCATCGCCGCCAAATCCTTCAGCACATTGAACGGCCCGCCGCCGTTGCACGCTGTCTCCGAGCGGATGTTCGCCAGCATGTCCTGTTCCGGGTACGCATCGATCATCTTCACCTGGTCCACGATGAAGTTTCCTCCGGCCAAAATCCCGCTGCGTTCGCTCATGGGCGGCATTCAAGACGCTGCGGCGTGGCGGGCAAGTCGAAAGCCGGAAAAAAGCAGTCCTTTCCCTCCGCGCGAGGAGCGGAGCTATTCCATCAGCCTCGGTGAGCAGGCGATGAACGCTTTCTTGATTGAAGGCGTGTAGGCCAACTCAATGCCAGCGCGCGCGTAAAACCGGGTGCCGGACGAAAAATCAACATCCGGGAAAAAAGCGGACAACAAACCGGAGGTCGAATCCCGGGACACCTCCACCAGCTTCGCGGCCCGGCATAGTTCCAAAACAACCGAGTTCTCGCAGGCGATAACGAACGTGTATGTCGAACCGTCGTTGAAAGACGGGTACATCTTGTGCTCGTGAAAGGTCAATGATGCAGGCGCGGCCTCCCAAACCAAACGCCGCATTCGGGAGAGCGGTTGGGAACCGAGATAAGAAAACCAAACCGATGCCGCCAAGCTCAAGAACGCAAGCGCTCCGGTGAGAGTGACGCCGAGCCATCGTCCCATCAACAGGGCAAGCGCCGCCGCAACACCAGCGAGAATAATCAGGCCAAAGCTGAAAATGAGAAGGTGCCCGGCCGCTGAAGAGACGCCTTCAAAAAAGCGCCCGCTTCCGAATTCGAACGCCATTGAGATGAACGCAGCCAGCAGAACCCCAAATGCCACGGCAAGAGCCAGCGGCTTTGAGAAAACTCGCGGGTTGGCGGGAAGCCCCATTCATCAACCAGCCATCAAGCGGAATCGAAGTAAAGCTCTGCCCGCACTTGCTTCATCATCGAATCCATTTCAGGAGTCTCGCCTGCTCTCAGCCAACCGACCAATTGAGTTTCCTGGATGCTGTCCGGCACCAGTGCATCGATCAAGAAATTGGTATCCAGGTGAATCACGGCAGGGAAATCTGCGTCCAGTTTTTTTAACGCCTGGCATCCATCACGGCAGCTTTCCATGCCGCAGCTCCTTCCGTCGTGAGTCGAACCTCCGCTTGCAACTGACGGAACACCTTCAATGCTTCCGGCATCGGCGTGCCGGCTTCAGTCTTGCGAACGCCGGTCAGACGGCCTTGCAACCAAGCCAGCAACGACCGCTGATCCTGCGGCGACAGCCCAGCCACGGCGGATTCGATTTGGACGAGCGTTTCCATGACAAGCAGTATCCGCAATGGTCCGGCGGGTGTCAACAACAAGGGCCAGCCAAGGCTCGGGCGGTACATGAAAGGGCTGCGCCAGGGGGAAAGAACGCCTTGGAAAGGCGTGGTACTTTTGTCCGCGCAACCTGGAAGGTTGCACCACTTTCGGGTTTCGGATTTCGGATTTCGGGCTTTGATGGATGAATGATCCAGCCGGAAGTTGTCGGAAATCGAGTGTCGCAATGGGGTGAGGGACCGCTTTGGTCCCAGGGACGGTTGTTGTATGTCGATATCGAGGGCCACGCAGTGGTGGCGTTCGATCCGGCGAGCGGGGCCGAGCGGGTGTGGGATGTGGGCCAGCGTGTCGGCGCCGTCGTGCCGCGCGCGGGCGGCGGATTGCTGTGGG
>CAZNKC010000333.1:0-3883 GCA_964573315.1 uncultured Verrucomicrobiaceae bacterium
GGCGCTGGCTCCCGAGGGTCGCTGGACGCTGCGGGAGGCGGAGCGCGCGGGGCAGGGCGAGTACGCGATGCTGGGGGAGATGGACTCGGCGCATCCGCTGCTGCGTCCGTTCGCCGATGCGCGGTTGAAGGACTTTACCAAGGTGCGGTTTTGGCGGCATCGGGTGCTGGAAACAGAGGAGGGCGGCGCGGCGCGGGTGCTGGCGCGGTTCGATTCGGGCGAGGCGGCCATGATCGCGGTGCCGGTGGGAGAAGGCACGCTGCTGGTGCTGGCCTCCGGCTGGCATCCGGCGGACAGCCAGCTCGCGCTGTCCACCAAGTTCGTGCCGCTGCTGTTCGGCTGGCTGGCGGCGGCGGGTTACGCGCACGAGGATGAAACCACGCTGGAAGTGGGCGACGCGCTGCCGTGGACGCTGAAACAGGACGGCGAGGTGCTGGCGCCGGGCGGAGCCAAGGAGCCGCTGGCGGCGGGAGCGCGTTATGTGCCGCGGCAGCCGGGCCTTTACCAAGTGCGAGAGGGCAGTGAGACACGCTGGCTGGCGGCGCAAGTGCCGGCAGCGGAGGGCCGGGTGTCGGTGATGCCGGCGGAGCGGCTGGAGGAAATGGGTGTGCGGCTGAAGCGGGAGACGCCGTTGCTTGCGGCGGTTGCCGGAACCGCGGCGGAGGAAAATCGCGAGCGGCTGGACAGCGTGGAGGAGGAGTCGCGGCAGCGCTTCTGGTGGTGGGCCTTGCTCGGTGTGCTGGCGCTGGTGCTGGCGGAGACGTTACTGGCGGGGCGGAGCATGGGTGGCAGCCGGGAGTTGAAAGCGGATGCGTGACAGGGAAGGGGGGTGCCAAATTCCGGGAAGCTTGGGTGCTTGACTGGCGCTTCAGCGGAGGGCGTGGGAGACAACGCTGCCGCACTGGCTGACAATGCTTTGCGTCTCGGCGGTCGTTAAGGGGCAAGACGCCCTGTCGAGATCGCCCGGAAAAGAAACTGAAAACGGAACACGAACAAACGTCCCCCTACCGTTCCTCCACCCAGCCGGGGGCGGGGTAGCTGCCGAGGGGTTTCACCGTGGCGCCGTGTTGCTGGAGAGCGTCGATGACGGCGAGGATGGACGGGTCTTGAAGATGGCCGCTGATTTCGAGGAAGAATCGGGCTTGAGAGCCGGTGTCGTCGCCGGGCACGGGGCGGTTTTCGATCTGGCGGACGTTGACGCGATGGTCGGCGAAGATTTTCAGGATCTCCAGCAGCGCGCCGACGCGATCGCGGGCGTGGACGACGAGCATGGAGTTGTCGTTGCCGGAGGGCGCGCCGGAGCGGCTGCCGAGGACGATGAAGCGGGCCTGGGTGGAGAGGCGGCCGGGGGAGCTGGCGATGATTTTCAGATGGTGCAGTTCGGCGCTCAACGGGGTGCCGAGCGCGGCGTGGCCGGGGGACTCCATGGCGCGCGCGGCGGCGGCGCCGGAGGTGGGGCTTTCGGCGAGCCGGGCGCTGGGGAAGCGCTCCGCCAGCCAGGGACGGCATTGGGCGAGCACTTGCGGGTGGCCGTGGATGACTTCGATGGCGCTGTCCTCGCGCTGGGCCATGACCACGGTCTCGGCGCGCCAGAGGATTTCGGCGTAGATTTGCAACGCGGAGTCCACCAGATGATCCAGCGTATGATGGACGGCGCCCTCGGTGGAGTGCTCGATGGGCAGCACGCCGTAGTCCGCCTCGCGCGAGGCGACGCGTGAAAAGACGCCTTCGGTGCTGGCTTCGGCGACGTACTCGACGCTGTTGCCGAATTTGTTGATGGCGACCTGATGCGTCCAGGAGCCGGCGGGGCCGAGGTAGGCGATCTTCATGCCGGACTCCAGCGCGAGCGCGGCGCTCATGATCTCCCGATAAATGGCGCGCACGGCTTTTTCCGTGAGCAGGCCGTTGTGGGCGGCGTTGAGTTCGACGAGCTTGCGCAGGAGCTGCTCCTCGCGGCCCGGCACATAGACGTCGAGGCCGTCTTTGCGTTTGATCTCGCCGATGGCGTGGACCAGATCGGCGCGTTCGTTCAACAGCCGGATGAGCTGCCGGTCGATGGCGTCGATTTGTTCGCGGGCGGTGTCCAGGGACATGGCGGGAGGGACGGTCAGGCGGGGGTGGCGGTGTCAGCGCTGTCAGTGGCGTCAACTGTGCCAGCGGTCTCGCCTTCCCCGGCTTGTTCCTCAAAGCCGAGCGAGGCGTTGTCCGAGACGGGTTCGAGAGAAAGCTGCTGCTCTGCCGGGGCGTCCGCAGCCGCGGCGTCTTCGTCGGCGGTGGGGAGTTTGACGCGGCGCAGTTCGCCGGCGTTGGGCAGTTCGTCGAGGGTGCGGACGCCGAAGTGGTCGAGGAAGGCATCCGTGGTGCCGTAGAGCAGGGGGCGGCCGGGGAGATCGGCGCGGCCTTCAATTTTGAGGAGGCCGCGGTCGATGAGCTGCTGCACCATGGCATCGACGGAGACGCCGCGCACGGCTTCGACGCCGGCTTTGGTGATAGGCTGGCGGTAGGCGATGATGGCGAGGGTTTCGAGAGCGGGCTGACTGAGGCGCTGGGGTTTTTTGCCGGGGTAAAGGGCGCGGCACCAGTCGGCGTAATTGCCGTGCGCGCAGAGACGCCAGCCGGTGGAGCGTTCGACGACGGTGAAGGCGCGGCCGTCGGCCTCATAATGAGCGATGAGGGTGTCGATGGCGCCGCGGACCTGGGTTTCATCGGTTTCCAAGAGGGGCGCCACCCACTCCGGAGCGGGCTCTCCGCCTTCGGCGGCCTCGTGGATGTCCTTGGCGGTGTCCTTCACGGCGGCAGCCATCTGGGCCAGGGTGAGGGATTCCTGGGAGGCAAAAAGCAGGGCTTCGACGATGGAGACGAGTTCCATAAAGAAATTGGGACCGGCAGTTTCGCGGGGCAGGGGATGGCGTCAACCCTGGCTTGCGGGCAAAAGTACCCCGCCTCTCCGAGGTGAGGGCGAGGGTGGTGTCCGCCTCGGAGAGGCGGGGTACTATTTCCCTGGCGCGCGCTGGCGCGGCGTGATATGGACGGGACCATGATCCACAAACTCTTCGATCTGACGGGCAAAGCCGCGCTGGTGACGGGCGGCAGCAAAGGGCTGGGCAAGGCGATGGCGCGCGGCTTGGCAGAGGCGGGAGCGGATGTGATGATCGCCAGCCGCAGCGAGGAGGAGTTGAAAAAAGCGGCGGCGGAGATCGGCGAGGGGTTGCAAACACAAGTCGAGTGGCGGGTGACGGACATGGCGGACCGCGGGCAGGTGCGGGCGCTGGCGGAGGAAACCATCGCCCGGCTGGGCAAGGTGGACATCCTCATCAACAACGCCGGCAGCAACCAGCCGCAGGCCATCGACGAGATCACCGACGAAGCGTGGGACCGCATCATCGAGTTGAATTTGACAAGCTGCATGAGCCTGACCCGCGCCGTCGTGCCCGGCATGAAAGAGCGCGGCTGGGGGCGGATCATCCACATCTCGTCCGTGCTGGGCGTCGGCTCGAAGGAACGGCGCAACGTGTACTCCGCCACCAAGTCCGGCCTGATCGGGCTGGCCAAAGCGAGCGCGCTGGACCTGGGGCCGTTCAACATCACGGTGAACTGCATCTGTCCGGGCCCTTTTTTGACCGACCTGCCGATGAGCCTGCTGAGCGAGGTGGAAAAGCAAGCCTTCGCGAACCGCACCGCCTTGAACCGCTGGGGCCAGCCCAAGGAGTTGATCGGCCCGGCGCTGCTGCTCGCCAGCGAGGCGGGGAGCTACATCACCGGCGAGGCCCTGCTGGTCGATGGCGGGGCGTTCGCGCGGGCGTTGTGAATGGCGGGCGATCCTGTTAGCCTAGATTCGTGAATAAGGAAAACAGGAAGGCAGGAAAAGGGATATGGAAGGGGC
>CAZNKC010000334.1:0-3849 GCA_964573315.1 uncultured Verrucomicrobiaceae bacterium
ATGCCGACGAATCGCCGGCACTCCGCGTCAATCCCAGCCGCTCCAGGCGCCCCTTGCTCCGAACAGCAATTTTCACCCGTATTCGCCGCCTCTCAAAAGCCCCTTTCCCAACCCCGATTCGTCACGCATATTCCAGCACATGCGACGCCAGCAACCCAAAATCCAGCGAGTTCTCACCACGTTCTCTTCCCACGAGCAGCGCGAGGAGCGAGAGCTTCTGGAATGGCGCGCCATGACCGCCCTGCAACGCCTGCGCGCGGTGGAAACGATGCGGCAACTCAATCATCCAGGCTATGATCCCACTACCGCAAGACTTCAGCGATTTTATACGGTTGCTTAACCGCCACCTTGTTCGCTATGTCGTCGGAATGCCGACGAGTCGTCGGCGCTCCACGTCAATCCCAATCGATCTTCACCGGAAAATCCGGGCAGAGCGTGGAAGCCGCCGCGCGGGTTTCATCATGACGAAAGAAAGTCATGTTGCCATCCTCGTCACAAAGCCAGACCTCCTCCGCGCCGCGAGCAAAGTAGAGCTGCATCTTTCCCGTCATCTCCGCCATGCTGTTCGAGTTCGACATGACTTCGACGCAGATTTCCGGCGCGATCGGCAGGCTGGCCGCACGGCGATGCGGCGCAAGCCGCGCTGTGGAAATCCAAGCCACATCGGGGACTTTGGTTCCGTCCATCGTTTCGACGGCGCATTTCATGATTACTCGGCCCTCCGGCAGCTTTCGCCCCAGCAATATGCCAATGTCAGCTCGAAAGACTCCCTGCCAGTTGTATGCGGGACTCATGACAATCTGATTAAAGCGGTTCGTTTCAATCTTGAACGGCAAGTCCCGCAGATTGCGGTCTTCACAAACATCCTTCCAAGCAAGCATACCCTCGGCATTCCACACCCGCGGCCTTTTATCAAGCCGTGACTTCAGCGCCTTCACAAATCCTGTTCATCCTGCAATCCTGTAAATCCTGTCTAAAACCATGTCCCCGCACCTCTCCCGCCGCCGCCTGCTCGCCCGTTCCTCCACCGGCTTCGGTCTCGCCGCGCTCGCCGGCCTGCTTCACGAGCAGCAATCCCAAGCCGCCCCACTAAACCGCGCGCGCAAGATTCCCGCCCGCGCCCGCTCCGTCATCTTTTGCTACATGAGCGGCGGCGTCTCCCACATCGACTCCTTCGACCCCAAGCCCCTGCTTGAAAAATACGCCGGCCAGCCCATGCCGATGGCCGTCCAGCGCACCCAGTTCAACCAGAACGGCACCGTCCAGCCCTCCCATTGGGCCTTCAAACCGCGCGGCCAGAGCGGCATCCCCGTCAGCGATCTTTTCCCCCACATGGCCACCATCGCGGACGAGATCAGCGTCGTCCGCAGCATGACCGCCAAATTCTCCGAGCACGCCCAGGGGAATTTCTTCATGCACACCGGTTTTCCCTTCCTCGGCTACCCCAGCGCCGGCGCCTGGACCAGTTACGGCCTCGGCAACGAATCGCGCGACCTCCCCTCCTACGTCGTCCTCCAGAGCCACGACGCCACCGCCCCGCACGGCGGCGTCGGCCTGTTCAGCAACGGCTTCCTCCCCGCCATCCACCAAGCCTCCATTCTCAAAGCCGACCAAGGCGAAGCCATCCCCAACCTCCTGCCGCGCGAATCCCGCGCCCAGCAGCGCCAGCGGCTCGACTTCATCCGCAACCTGGACCAACAATTCCTCGGCGAGCTGCAAGCCAACTCCCACGTCGAATCCGCCATCGAAAACTACGAAATGGCCTGGCGCATGCAGGCCGCCGTGCCCGAGCTGTGCGACATCTCCGGCGAATCCGCCGCCACCCGGGAAATGTACGGCCTCGACGACCCAAATCTCAACATCGCCCCCTACGCCCGCCAGTGCCTGCTCGCCCGCCGCCTCGTCGAGCGCGGCGTCCGCTTCATCGAGCTGAGCTGCCTGCCGCAAAATGACGGCGACGGCCAAGCCCCCAACCCTTGGGACCAGCACAAAGCGATCAAAAAAGGCCACGCCAACATGGCCTATCAAGTCGATCAACCCATCGCCGCCTTGGTCAAAGACCTCAAGCAGCGCGGCCTGCTGGACAGCACCCTCGTCGTCTGGGCCGGCGAGTTCGGCCGCACCCCCTTCGCCCAAGGCAGCGACGGCCGCGACCACAACCCCTACGGCTTCAGCATCTGGATGGCCGGCGGCGGCATCAAAGGCGGCCACATCCTCGGCGCCACCGACGACTTCGGCTACCACGCCGTGGAAGACATCCAGACCGTCTATGACCTCTGGGCCACCGTGCTCCACCTCATGGGCATTGACCACGAACAACTCACCTACCGCTTCAGCGGCCGCGATCTTCGCCTCACCGACGTCCACGGCCACGTCATGCGCGACATCATCGCTTGAAAGTACCCCGCCTCTCCGGGGCGGGGACAGAAAGTGGCGCGAGCTTCCAGCTTGCGCGGATTCTCCATTCTCCATTCGTCATTCAGATGAGCCATCTCCTCCTCGTCATTCTCGGTGGCGGCCTCGGCAGCGGACTGCGTTACTGGCTGGCCGGCGCGGTCGAGCAGCGATATGGCGCCGCCTTCCCGCTCGGCACCCTCGCGGTGAACGTGCTCGGCTCGCTGGCCATCGGTTTGTTCGCGACCCTGACCGGCCCGGATGGACGCTGGGTGGTTCCCGACGGCGGGCGGCTGTTTTTCATGACGGGCATTTGCGGCGGATTCACCACCTTTTCCGCCTTCAGCCTGCAAACCCTGACACTCGTCCGCGACGCGCAGTGGTTGTACGCCGGTTTGAACATCCTCGGCTCCGTGGCCTTGTGCCTGCTGTTCGTCTGGCTCGGCCACCTGCTCGCCGCCGCGCTCAATCGTTGAACAACGAAACTGCCGCACGCGCGGCATCAGCGGCGTGACCCCGCCGCCTTGATCGACGCTCGTTAGGTTAGGCACGGCAGGCATTGCGCCTGCCGCGCCGGTTTTGGGTTCGGTCTGGTTCGGTTTTGGGGGGAATCGTCCCGGTTGAAAGCGGGACGTGATGATGATTGGGCGTTTCATACCATAGGGCAAAGAGGGTGTTGCAATGAAAAACATAGTCGTTACCTATGACCAACCAACATGGAACTCCGCCAGCTTCGTTACCTCTGCGCCGTGGCCGACCACGGCAGCTTCACCGCCGCCGCCGCGGCTTGCTCCATCGCCCAGCCGTCCTTGAGCCAGCAGATTCTCAATCTGGAGGAGGAGATGGGGCAGCCGTTTTTCGTCCGCCACCCGCGTCATGTGGAGTTGACCGAGGCGGGCCGGTCCGTGCTGCTCCGGGCGCGCGCCATCCTCGCGGAGTCGGAGGCATTGCAGGGGGAAATGCAGCGGCGCGCGCAGCTCGTCGAGGGCTGCATCCATTTCGGCGTCATCCCCACCGTGGCGCCCTACCTGCTGCCGGAGTATATCCGCCGCTTTCAGCAGGCGCACCCCGGCGTGCGCATCCATGTGCGGGAGGGCCGCACCAGCCGCTTGATCGATGAACTGGTGAAGGGCCGGCTCGACTTCGCCATCGCCAGCGACATCACCGCCACCGACAAACAACGCTGGTCCCTGCATGTGAAGGAACTGCTGCGGGAAAAGCTGCTGCTGGCGCTGCCGGAGACGCACCCGCTGGCGGAACGCACGAGCGGCGTGGCGCTCAAGGAAGTGCCCAAAGACCAGCTCATCATCCTCAGCGAGGGACACTGCCTCGCGGACCAGATACTCAGCGTCTGCCGCATCCGCCGCAGCGAGGACCGGCTGGAGTGCGAGCAGTTGGAAACGCTGCTGGCGATGGTGGGCGCGGGCCTGGGCATCGCCATCGTGCCGGAGATGG
>CAZNKC010000335.1:0-3719 GCA_964573315.1 uncultured Verrucomicrobiaceae bacterium
CCCCCTTCAGCACCGGCGTTCCCGGCGCGGACGCATGCACGACCGACCCCACACAAGTCGCGCCGATTTCAAAAAACTGCACTAGCCCAAACGTCTCCGTCGCGATCTCAGTGCGGTAACGCTTGTTCTCCCACAAGATCGAAGGGCGTCGCAGCAGCGCGATCGGGCTCACCGAAAACAACGGCCCGTTCAGCAGCACCGGCTCGCCTGTCACCCCGCCCACGGGAAAATGAAACCGGTGATAATCCACCGGGCACAAACGCGAGATCAACAAACTGCCACCGCTATACCGCTCCGCCAATTCCTCATCCCCAACCAAAGCCCGCAAATCAAACCTCACCCCCTTCACAAAAAAATCCGCCGCCGCGTCCACGTCCGGCACCACCAAATGCCGTCCATCCGCCGGAAACACCAGCGCCTCCCTCTCCCCATCCACCGGACGCGCTTCCGGCTTCAACCGCCGGAAAAAAAACTCGTTAAAACTGCGGAAGCTCTCCACCGGCTCCAAAAACTCGGACTCATCAAGCCCATACTGCTCGATGAACGGCCGGATGCGCTCCCGGCTGCCCGGCGCATCCATGCGCGCGCCATACCAATGGGAAAACACCGCGCGCTTCACCAGCGCATGCAGCGCCAGCCGGCCCGGAGCCGTCTCATACGTCCAGCGCAGAAACCGCCCGCCATAGACATGCTCCGTCTCCATCCGCCCCGTCAGCCGGTTGAAATAACGTATCTCACTCATCTCCCCCAACACACACCGATGACAGCGCGCGCGCAATCCAAACAAAGCGAAAAGCCTTCCCCTCATCAGGCAAACACAAGACTGGCGCACGGAACGAACTTGCTTCATATTGCACGCCACTCATGAGCGACCCCGACGCCCCAGCACCCGATTCCGCCACCCCTCCCCCCGGCGGAACCGTCTCCGAATCCACGCCTGCCCCCAAACCAGCCGCAGCGAGCGGAGGGCTGGATTTGTCGAGCCTCCAGATCATGCCGGCTTGGGTCACCCAGGTTGGCGGCGCGTCTTCGATCTCATCCAAATCCTACGACGACGAACGCGAACGCCCCGGCAAACGCGGAGATCACCCGCGCCGCTTCGACCGCGACCGCGGACGCGGAGCACCGCGCCCAGGCGGAGATCGCCCACCGCGCCCAAGTGGAGACCGGCCCGCTTTCCGCCGCGACGACGGCCCAGGTCAGGATCGCGGCCCGCGCCGGCAAGGACAAGGCGGCGGGCGCGGCGACGGACGGCGAGACCACCGGGATCGTGACCGCGACCAAGGACCGCGCCGCGACTGGATCGAGCTGCCGAAGGACGTCCACTCCTCCGTTCATCCCGATGACAAAAGCCTCGAATCCCTGTCCGCCTACATCCGCTCCACCGGTCACGCCTTCAGCCTCTTCGACGTCGCCCGCCTCGTGCTCGCCGACGGCGAGCGCTTCGGCGTTCGCTTCCTCTGCGAAGACTCACGCGCGCAACCACTGATCCGCGTGCCCGCCGACGGCAGCCTCTTCCTCACCCGCGACGAAGCCCTGCGGCACGTCCTTTCGAGTTCAGCGCTGGAGACATGGTATCGCGTCGAGGAAATCGAGTTGGAGGAACCCAAAGGAAACTTCCCCTCCGTCGCCATCTGCGGCTTGAGCGGCGAGCTGCTCGGCCCCGCCAGCCATCACAGCTTCCAGACCGCCATCATCCGCCTGCACCGTGAGCGTTACGCCAACATGCCGCTGGAGGATTACAAACGCCGCATCCGCACCGAGGCCGACCCGGAACTGGTACAAAAGTGGAAGGATCAGCAGCGCAAAGCCGTGCGCTGGATTCCCCTCACGCCGGAAGACGGCGGCGAGGAAGCGCCCGCGCCGCTCAGCACCCGGCATGATATGGAAACCCACTTCCGCCGCCATCATGGCGAGCAAGCCATCGCGGAAACACGGGACGTCACCGTGCCCGGCAGCATCGACAAAAAACAAATCTCCCCCGCCCTTTTCATCCTCCTCCGCCAAGCCGTCGAAAGCGCGCGCAAGCATCTCTTTGAGATGTCCCAAAAACTCTCCGCCGGATTCGACCGCCGCGGCTTGAAGACCTTCAAGCGCCGCGCCGGAAAAATGTTCGTCTGCCGCGTGCGGCCGCGTGCCATCGATCCCTCCACCGTCTTCGCCGAGCGCCTCACCGCCATCGTCGAGCGCCTCAAAAACGCGCCGGGCGGCTTGCAGGTCACCGCACTGGTGAAGTCGCTCGCGCCGGACACGGAACCCGCGCCACCCGCTGCCGAGGAATCCAACGAAACCAACAAAGCAGCCCCGGCCGATGCCGCCGCCACCGCGCTCAACGATGACCAAGTCGCCACCCTCAAAGACCTGCGCTGGCTGGCCAACGAAGGTTACATCATCGAGTACTCCGACGGCCTCGTCTGCCTCGGCGTCCAAGGCGAGCACCCCGCGCCAAAGCCGCAGGAAACCACGCCCGCCGCCCCCGCCGCTGACGAGCAGCCAGCCCCCGAGCGGAGCGCGGACGCCCCCGTCCGCAGCGCCAGTGACGAGCAGCCTCAACCTGAGCGGAGCGCGGACGCCACCGTCCGCAGCCCCACTGACGAGCAGCCTCAACCCGAGCCCAAAGCAGTCCCCCAAGACACCGCGCCCGCCGAAGAACCCACTCCTTCTTCCAGCGACGAAGGCACCACCCCGCCTGCCCCTGATCCCGAGCCTGCCCCCGATCCTGATCCGAATCCCGAACCCAATCCTGATCCCGAATCCCCCGAGCCGGAACCGGAAGCCAACACGGATGCCACCACCCAGACAGCCCCGCCCCCCCGGAGCGCGGACGCCCCCGTCCGCAGCGCCACTGAGACAGATGCTCCCACGACAAATCCGGCCCCAACCCCAGATCCGGATTCCACTCAAGAAAATCCGCCAAAAAACCCGGACGAAGACACCAAAGAAAGCTTGCCAGACACCCCCGGCTTGGGCCAGTAATGGACCATCATGGAATCACATGAAGTCGTCCGTCAGGCACTGAACAAAGGCAACCCCAAGGAGGTGGCCGCCGCTTTGGGCATCTCCTTGTCTCTCGTCTATAAATGGGCGCAACCGGACGAAGCCAGCGGCAGCGGCACCGCCAACCCGCTCGACCGCGCCCTCCAGCTATACGAACTGACCGGAGACGACCACATCCTGCAATGGCTCTGCATGAAAGGCGGCGGCGTCTTTGTCAAAAACCCTCCCAGCCACTGCCGCAAAGGTTACGAAGTGATGCCCGCCACCCAGGAGATCGTGCAGCAGTTCGCCAACCTGCTCGCCTCCATCAGCCACGCCGCGCTCGACAACTCCATCACCGCCGAGGAAGCCGCCAGCATCCGCCACGTCTGGGATGAATTGAAACGCTTCACCGAAAGCTTCGTCCGCTGCTGCGAAGAGGGCGACTTCGTCCACCTCAACGAAGACCTCCAAAAAGCGCACATTCATAACCTGAAAAGGAAAATGAAGAACCGCGGATCACACGGATGACACAGATAATCCATGGATGGCGAAACCTGGCCCTTTCACTTTCCAGGTGAGCGCACCCCTTGATGCCAGCCGCCAAACATCCGTGATATCCGTGCCATCCGCGGCTTTCACTTTCTCCGTGTCCCTCTGTGCCCTCCGTGGTTTTCATTCCCACCTTTAGCCCAAGTTCGTCAGTTCTCCCGAAAAAAGGACAAAATGGGCCTGTTGATGAG
>CAZNKC010000336.1:0-3681 GCA_964573315.1 uncultured Verrucomicrobiaceae bacterium
GCATCGTGGCGCGAGCCGCTGGCTCGCCGCACCGTTGGAGTCGAGCCTTTAGGCGATCATTATTGCGAGTGGAGTTCAAGGGACGTTCGAAATGATCGGCTAAAGGCTTGACTCCAACGACTCCGCGCCGCCGCCGCCCGCAAACAAATGAGAGGGAATACAATCCCGCCCTCCGTCAACGACCACCACGCTCCAGGAACTGCCGCCGCTGCGCCTCCAGGATGCGGGCCAAATCCCCCCTGCCCTCCGCCGCCGCCTGGGCCGCCGCTTCTCCGGCGATCTTCGCCGCCTCGTCGAACCGGCCACTGGCTGCGTGAGCCAGCGCCAGGGTTTGCTCGTACTCCAACATCCGCTCCGGCGCGTTTTGAATCGCCCGCGCCGCCAGTTCCACCGCGCGCGGGCCATCCCGCAGCGTCTCGTCCTCCGCCGTGGCCAGCAGCCACGCCAGATTGTTCAAGACCACCGGATCGGCAGGGCTTGTCTCCAGCGCCCGCTCGTAGAAATCACACGCCTCCCGCAGCCTGCCTTGGGCAATGCGCAGATTGCCCAGCGTCAGCAGCGCGTTGGCATCCTGCGGCGCGACCTCCAGCGTCGCCAAATACTGCGCCTCCGCCTCCCCGGAGCGTCCCAAGGCCAAAAGCAGATCGCCAAGCTGCTGATGCGCCGGCAACAAGTCCGGCTGCAATCGCAGTGCTTCACGAAACGCCTCCACCGCTTCCACCGGCCGCCCCAGCTTCAGGAGGCCAAGCCCCAGATTATGATGCGCCACCGCCAGTTTCGGATCGCGTTCCAACAGCTCCCGGAACCGCTCCACCGCTTCGCCGGCTTGGCCGCTGTTCAGCAGCGCGTTGGCCAGATTGTTGAGCGCATGAGTATTATCCGCATCCGCTTCCAACGCCCGGCGAAACAACGCCGCAGCCTCCTCGTGACGCCCTTCCCCGGCGGCAAGATTCCCCAGGTTGTTGAAGGCCGCCCAGCACGCCGGGTTCTGCTCCGCGGTGACCGCCCACAAAGTCCGCTCATCCCGGAACCGTCCCGCCGACTGCCATGTCAGCCCCGCGAGCAGCGCCGGAACCGCCGCCAGCAGCCCCCACCGCAGCGGCATCGGCCTCACTTGCCGCGCCAGCCGGTCCAGACACACCGCCGTCGGCACGAGAATGCCCAGGCTCGGCAGATATACCCAGCGATCCGCCACAAAGGTAAACGCCATGCCATAGACCTCGAAAAAACCCAGCAGCGGAAACAGCGACCCGGCAAAATAAAACAACGCCACCACCGGCCCGCGCCCGATGCGATGCCGCAAGCCCCACGCGGCCACCACCGCCAGAATCACGCCCGCCGGAAACAACCACTGCCACCACACCGCCGGGTCCGGCGTCCAACGCGCATACATGGCGCAGACATCCACCGGCGCCAGCAGCTTGCCCGCGTGAAAACACAGCACCCGCCCGGCCACCAAGATGTGTTGCGCCAAGCTCATATCGAAAACCTCCCCTTCCGATCCCAGCAGCTTCGTCTCCACATGATGCACGACCAGCGACAACGCGATGGCAACCGCGAAAAAAGGCAGCATCGGCAGCACATCACGCCGCGGGCTCAGCGTTCCTTTTTTCCACCAGCACAGCAGCAGCAGCACCGCCGGAAACACGAACGCCGAAACCTTGGCGAGGATCGCCGCCAGAAACAAAACCGCCGTCAGCAAGTAAGCGCGCCACCATCGCCCGCGCTCCTTTTCCACCCGCTCCGGCCACGAAGCGAACCCCGCGCTGGCAATGAGCGCGCCGAGAAAAAACGGCAGCGACAACACATTCTTCCGCTCCGTCACCCACGCCACCGACTCCACCATCACCGGATGCAGCGCAATAATGAACGCCGCCAGCCACGCACCCGGAACCCGCAGCCGTCGCAACAGCAAGCCCAGCAAAAAAGCCGAGGCCGCGTGCAACAGGACATTCTCCACATGATACGGCAGCGTCCAGTCCCCCCACAACCGCCGGTCCATCCAGAACGACGTGGCCGTCAGTGGATAGTACTGTTCCACCGCTCCCAACTCGCTCCAAATCCGCCACAAACCGGAGACATCCTGCGCCAGCGGCTCCATGTCCCGCGTCCACTTCGCGTCATCCCAGTACAGGAAGAAATCGCCCGTCAGCGCCGGCCCGTAGGCAACCAGCGTCACCAGCAACAGCAGCGCCGCCATCACGCCGGGATGCCATCCGCCAAACAGCGGTTGCGAACAAGATGTCTGGCGGTCCGGAGCGGGCATCGAGCGGTTGAGTCCAAGGATTGAAACTCCATGCTTCCCCCGCTCATCGCCTTCTGCCAAATGAAAAACCGCGTTCTCGCGGACGATTTTCCCCTTCCCTGAACCATCGAGCTGCGTTTAACCTCGCCACTTATGTTTCCTTCTTCCAGCCGCGCGCCAATGGTCCAAGCCCTCTCCGCCGGCCACCCCCGGCAATTTGCCCTGTGCATTCTTACCTGCCTGCTTGGCTCCATCGGCTGCCGCGCCGCGGGAGCAGACGGCTGGGTGTTTCTCGACAACGACCAGTTGCGCCTGGGCGTGAATGAACAAGCCGGAGCGGCCATCGGCTGGTTTGCAAAGTCCGGCTCGGATCACAACCTGCTCAACACCTTCGATGTGGGCCGCTATCTGCAGCAGGCGTTTTACGGCGACCCCGACAACTCCGATTGGAACGGCAAGCCGTGGACCTACAATCCCGTGCAGGGCGGCTCCTGGAAAAACGAACCTTCCGTCCTGCTGGAGTCGCGCCTCGACGGCGCCACCTACTACGCCCGCATCCGTCCGCGGCACTGGGGCAGCGGCGCTTTGCTTGACGAGGTGGTGTTCGAGCAGTGGCTGCGGCTGGAAGGAAACACCGCGCCGTTGAGATTCCGCATGACTTACAAGGGAGAGAAAACACATCGCGCGCGGCATCAAGAACTGCCCGCCCTGTTTGTGGATGCCGCGCTCGACACCCTGGTCTTTTGTCCCGGCGATCAACCCGCGTGGAAAGATGCCCCGCTCAAACGTCTGCAACCCGGATTCCCCAACGAATACGCGCGTCTGTCCGAACCCTGGGCCGCCTGGGTGGATGCGCAGGACCGCGGCCTGGGCATTCTGTTTCCCGGAACCAGCGAACTCACCTGCTATCGCGTGCGCGAGGGTCATCCCAAGGCGGATTGCTCCTATCTCGCTCCGATTCGCACCCTCGCCCTGGAGCCGGGTGTCACCGTCGAGTACGAAGTGACCTTGGCGCTGGGTACGGTGGCTGAGCTGCGCGCTCTGTTTGCCCGGCAGGTGAAAAAACCAGCCGCCAATCAGTGAGCAAGCATTGACGAAAAGACCGCCGCCTGCCAGCCTCGCCGCTTATGTTTTCCCTTTTCCGACCCGCCCCCGACTCCCCGCCCCTGCCGGCGGACCGGATCGACCCCGAATACAAGCGCCTGCGCCGCCAAGTCTTCCTGGGCATCTTCATCGGTTACGCCGCCTACTATCTGGTGCGGAAAAACTTCGCGCTCGCCATCCCGGACATCCTGGAGGACTACCCGCAGTACTCGAAGGCGGAACTCGGCACCGCCATGACCGGACTGTCCATCGCCTACGGCGTGTCGAAGTTTTTGATGGGTTCCGTGTCCGACCGCAGCAACCCGCGCTGGTTCATGACCGCCGGCCTGCTG
>CAZNKC010000337.1:0-3671 GCA_964573315.1 uncultured Verrucomicrobiaceae bacterium
CTAGGGACGACAGCGACAAAGGCGCGGCCTACCTGTTCGACGCGCGCAGCGGCATACCGCTCGCCACTGGCCATGACGTTCCCGGCAAACTCATCGCCACCGACGGCGCAGTGGGCGACCGGTTTGGCTTCAACGTGGCGCTCAGCGGCAATCTCGCCCTCGCCGGCGCGTGGGGGGACAACGACAATGGCGACTCCTCCGGCTCGGCTTATTTCATCCGCCCCCTGGCAGCGCCGCTGCCGCTGGCGCGCGTGGCCACCAGAGGCGCGCTGGCCCCCGGCTCGGCGGACGCCACCTTCAGCACCTTCCCGCAGGCCTTCATCAACTCCGACGGCGCGTCCGTGTTGCAAGCCACGCTCTCCGGCCCCGGCTCGCGCGGCGGTCGCAACCGCGGCGTATGGCACAACCTCAGCGGCGACCTTGACCTCGCCCTGCGGTTCAAGGACACCGACTTGGGGGATGGCCGCCGCGCCACCAAGATTCACAACGCCTGGGGCCTCGCCGCCGGCAGCGCCCTCATCCAAGCCACAGTGGCCGGCCCCGGCGTCAACTCCGGCAACAACCAAGCGGTATATCATGACAACGCTGCCAGCCTGCTGCAGATTGTCCGCACGGGCGAAGACCCCGGCGGTCATCTCGGCGGCGCGCTGCCGCAGAGTTTCCCGCAAATAGCCCAGCAGGGCGGAGAGGTCACCGTTTTCAACACCCGCTTGAAAAAGGCGGGCGGCGTCACCGCTGACAACGACAGCGCCCTTTTCTTTGTCAATCAGTTCACGGGCGTGCCGACCGGCACGGTGTTCCGGGAGGGTGTCACCGGCGTTGACGGTGGCGGCACGCTGGGCCAGATCGTTCCCCGCGTGGCGAGGAGCCGCAGTTCCAATGCCTTCGGTTTTGGGGCGGCGCTGATCCCCGCCGGCGGGGGAACGGCGCGTCAGGCGGTCTTTGCCAATGCCTTCTCCAACGCCACTGCCGTTGCGAAAGCGGTTCAGGGAGGGAACGCGCCCGACCTCGGTATTCCTCCCGCGCAATTTCGCTCTTTTCTGGGGGAGAGCGTTTCCGCCAACAACGGCTCCCTGGCATGGCGCGCCAGCCTGGGCAGCGGGCCGGGAGTGACCCGCAAGAACAACGAGGGGCTGTGGCATGGGTGGAGCGATTTTTTGATAGCGCGCAAAGGTCAGGAGGTGGACCCGGCGGGGCTGCCGGGAGTGAAGATCGCCCGCTTTCTCCAGTTCTGGCCAGCGCTCGACATGCCGGGGTTCGATCTTGTGCAGGCGCTGGTGCTGGTCAAGCTCAGCGGGCCGAAGGTGAGCGGCGGCAATGATCTGGCGCTGTGCCTGTGGGAGGAGAGCGCTCCCGATGCGCTGCAAATCCTGCTGAGGGAAGGGCAGTTCGTGGAAGGAGCGGACGGCCCGGCCATCCGGGTGATCCAGCGGGTGGATGTCGATCCGCTGTTCGGCCACTACACGGTGCTGTGCTCGCTGACGGGAGCGGCGGAGCGAAACCAGGCGCTGTTCACCGGGCACTCCACGCTGGTCAGTGTCGGCGCCTTGAAAGCGCTGCGCCAGCCGAGGATGAAGCTGCGCAAGGGCATCCTATACACGCTGCCCGGTACCACCACCACGGCCCGCCTGCGCAGCCTGAGCCTGCCGGTGGTGGTGGACAAAACCGGAGCGGGCGGCAAGGGACTGGGGCAGGTCATCAATAGCGATGGCAAGATGGTGCTGACCCTGGACTTCGACAACAAGGCGCGCGAGGTCTTGAGCGGGGTGCCGTAACATGGGTAGGGACGCGCTGTGCGCGTCCCACTTTTCTGCGGGCGGAGGGGGCGCGGAGCTTCGTGGCGTGTCACCGCACCGGACAAGCTCCGCGCCACCCACCGCGGAGATCAGGGACGCGACCCAGCGCGTCCCTATCCATCCAACGGTAGGGACGCGTTGTGCGCGTCCCACTTTTTCTGCGGGCGGAGGGGGCGCGGAGCATGGGGCGTGTCAGGGCAGCGGAGAAAGCTCCGCGCCATCCACCGCCTCCGCCCCCCACGAAGATCAGGGACGCGGCCCAGCGCGTCCCTACCCATCTATTGCTCGATGTGTGGTGGATTCGATGGCCAATCGAATCTACTCTGGCCCATGCTGCAACGCCTTCTTCCTGCTCTCCTCATTCTCCCGTGGTCCGCTCCCGCCGCCGATGCCATCACCCCGCCGCCCCCGCCGCCGCGCGAGATGCGCGCCGCCTGGATCGCCACCGTGCGCAACATCGACTGGCCCAGCGAGCCGGGCCTGCCCGTCGCCAAGCAGCAGCAGCAACTCCTCGCCCTCATCGAAAAAGCCGCCGATCTCCGCCTCAACGCGCTCGTTTTTCAGATTCGTCCCGCCGGTGACGCTCTCTATCAATCCGATCTCGAGCCTTGGTCTCCCTTTCTCACCGGCAAGATGGGCCAGGCTCCCAGCCCGGCTTGGGATCCGCTCGCCTTTGCCATCGAGGAGTGCCACCGGCGCGGCATCGAACTGCACGCCTGGTTCAATCCCTATCGCGCGCTCGCCGGAGACAAGCACAAGCCTTCCGCCAGCCACATCCTCCTCCAGCACCCCGGCCGCACGATGAAATACGGCATCGATCACTGGATGGACCCCGGCCATCCCGAGGTGCGCGCTCAGACGCGCGCGGTCATGCTCGATGTCACCCACCGCTACGACGTGGATGGCATCCACATCGACGATTATTTTTATCCCTACCCCGTCAAAGGCGGCAACGGCAAGATCGCGCCTTTCCCCGATGACGCCAGCTTCAAGCGCTACCAAGCCGAGGGCGGCACGCTCGACAAAAGTCATTGGCGGCGCGAGAACGTCGATACGCTGGTGCGCGAGCTTTACCAGGGCATCAAGGCGGCCAAAAAGTGGGTGAAGTTCGGCATCAGCCCCTTCGGCCTGTGGCGGCCCAACGTCCCGGAAGGCACCGGCGGCGGCCTCGATCCGTATGAAGACTTGTCCGCCGACTCGTTAAAATGGCTGCAACAAGGCTGGCTCGACTACATGGTGCCGCAGCTCTACTGGCCCATCGAACCGCCCAAGCTCAGCTTCACCACCTACTACGATTGGTGGCTCGAGCAAAACAGCCTGCGCCGCCACATCTGGCCCGGCATGGCGGTCGATCGCGTGGGCAAAGATCGCGGTCCCGCCGAGATCCTCCGGCAAATTTCCGTGGTGCGCGAGCGCGCCGCGATCATGCCGCCCGGTCATTTTCATTGGAACTTCGGCAGCCTCGCCAAGAACACTCTCAAGGTCGCCGACCTCACGCAATCCCGCGCCTACCAAGTCCGTGCCATCCCGCCCGCCAGCCCTTGGCTCAGCCAAGTCGAGCTTCCAGCGCCTGTCGTGGAGAAAAACGCGGAAGGCCGCGTGGCGTGGCGTTTCGAGGATGCCCACCGGCTCGCCGATGTGCGCTGGTGGACGGTACAAATCTTCACCGGCGGCAACTGGGAACTGCACAGCATCCTCCCTGCCGATCAGACCGAAATCCCGTGGCCTGAAAAAGCCGCCGCGCTCGCCATCCGCGCCGCCGGCAAGGGGTGGGAGCTTGGCCCTGCGGCGGTGAAGCGGCCGTAACAAGCGGGGCAGAGGACGAAGTCCGTTGGACTGCGCGCAGCCCTGCTGCCGCTTTCCCGCAGCCAGCCC
>CAZNKC010000338.1:0-3601 GCA_964573315.1 uncultured Verrucomicrobiaceae bacterium
CCCCCCGCCTCACCCGCGTCCTGCTCGGCGCTTTGTGTTTCTTCGCCTGGGCCAGTGTCATGGTCATTGAAATCTGCGCCTTCCGCCTGCTCGCGCCGGAGTTCGGCAACAGCATTTTCACCTGGACCGCGCTCATCGGCGTCATCCTCGTAGCCTCCAGCGCCGGTGGCTGGCTCGGCGGCTGGCTGGCCGACCGCAGCCCCTCGCCGGATGTGCTCGGCATCCTGCTCGGCGGTGCCGCCGTGCTCACTTTTTTCATCCCCTCGCTGCACAGCCTGCTCGGCCCGCCGCTCTCCGCCGGCGGTCATCTCATCGCCGGACCGGTGTTGATCTCGTTGCTGCTCTTTGCCGTGCCCGGCATCCTGCTCGGCGCGGTATCACCCGCCGCCATCCGCTTTTACAGCCTCACCAGCCAGGACACCCACGTCGGCGCTTCCGCCGGCATCATCAGCATGCTCGGCTCGCTCGGCAGCTTCACCGGCACCTTCCTCTCCGGCTTCTTCCTGCTCTCCACCTTCGGCGTGCGCTCCATCTTCTTCGGAGTCGCCGTGCTGCTCGTGCTGCTCGCCACCGCCTGCTTTGTGCTCGCGCGCAAGAGCTTCAAACAACAGCTCCCCCTGCTGCTCACCGCCCTCTTCGCCGCCGCCGTCTCCCAGGTGGACAGGCCGCAACTGCCGCCGGAAGTGCTGCACGAGGAAGAATCGTTTTACCACCGCATCCGCGTCTCGGAAACCGGCGAAGGCCCGTACAAACGCCGCGTCTTGGAACTCGACAGCACCCAGGAAGGCGGCATCAACCCGGACACCGGCGCGCTCATCCTTGAATACCAAAACTACTGGCGGCTCGCGCAGCTCAACGACAAGCTCGCGATCAAACGCGCCCTCTTTCTCGGCGCCGGCGCTTTCGGCATGCCCAACGAAGTCTCGCGCATGCTGCCGGAGGCGCATATCGATGTCGCCGAGATCGACCCGCGCGTGATCGCCGCCGGCCGCCGTTTCTTCCAGCTCGACGATCACCCCCGCGTCCACGCCCACGCCGCCGACGCCCGCCACTTCCTCCGCCTGCATGACCGGCCCGAAGACCGCTGGGACTTCATCTTTGGCGATGCCTACAACGGCATCCGCGCCATCCCCGTCCACCTCACCAGCGTCGAGTTTTTCCAGCTCGTTCACGACCGCCTCTCCGATGACGGCGCCTACGTCATGAACATCATCAGCGCCGTCCAGGGGCCGCGCTCCGAGCTTCTCGCCAGCATCCTCGCCAGCGTCCGCACCGCTTTTCCGTACGTCGAAATCTTCCGCATCGGCGGCCCTCTGAACGAACCGCAAAATGTCATCCTGCTGGCCACCAAGAGCGATTGGAAACCGCTCATCACCGAACGCTTTTACACCCCCGGCAGCGCGCAGCAACGCCTCGTCTCATCCTACGTTCCCGCCCCGCATCTGCCCGCGCCCGGCATCGCCTGCACCGACGACCGCAACCCCGTCGATGCCATCATCGCCCGCGGCTTGCTGGCGCGCTGAGCGTGGCGCGACCGGCTCGGTCGCGCCCCTCATACGGCGAGCCAGCGGCTCGCCCCACAGGCCGCCCCGCAGCCCGGCTGAAACGAACCGCCAGCCTTCACCCCCCGATCGCCACCATCTTCCTGCCGGGCTGGTAACTGCCCCGAAAATCGTGCTCCTTGGGCTTGCGCGCCACCACGTCGAGGAAAAGCGCGCGCAACTCCGCGTCCGAACAGCCGCGCCGCAGCGCCTCGCGCAGATCGAACTCCAGATAACTCCCCAGGCAGGGGCGCAGCTTGCCGTCGCAGGTCAGCCGCAGCTTGTTGCAGCTCTCGCAGAAATGCAGGTTCGTCATCGCGCCGATGAACCCCAGGAGCTGGCCCGTGGCCGGAACCTCGTGGTAAACCGCGGGGCCGTTCGTCTTGAAATCCGCCCTCGGCAAAAGCGGCCCCAGCTCCGCCTCAAGCAACGCCTTCGCGGTTCCGGCGGCCAGAAAATTGACATCGCTCAACACCTCGCGCGTGCTGACCGGCATCAGCTCGATGAAGCGCAGCAGCAGCCCCTTTTCCGCCGCGAACCGCGCCAGCGCCGCCAGCTCCCGCTCCGTCCGCCCCTTCATCAGCACGCAGTTCAGCTTCACCGACTCAAACCCCGCCTCCCGCGCCGCTTCGATGCCCGCCAGCACCTGCGGCAAAAGATCGCGCCCGGTGCTTTGCCGGTAGGCATCGCGGTCCAGCGAGTCGAGCGAGATATTCACCGTGCGCACGCCCGCCGCCGCCAGCCGGCGCGCCAGCGTCACACCCGCCTCCACGCGCGCGAGCAGGGTGCCGTTGGTCGAGAGGCCGATGTCCTCGATGCCCGGCACCCGCGCCAGCTCCGCGCAAAAATCCGCCACACCGGGCCGCGTCAACGGCTCGCCGCCCGTCACCCGCAACTTGCGCACCCCCAGCTCAGCGCCCGCGCGCACCACGCGCAGCATTTCATCGTAGCCGAGCACTTCCTCCCGCGAAAACCAACGCTGCTCCTCCTCCGGCATGCAATACCGGCAGCGCTCGTTGCAACGGTCCGTGACCGAAAGGCGCAGGTAGGAGATGTGATGTCCGAAAGGGTCTTCCACGGGGGGTGAGGCAAAAAAATAAACCAGCCACCGCCAGCCTACCCCCATCCGCAGCTTATTTCCACCCCAACCCCAAAGTCTCCCACCCCTCACGAAGTGTCCCCAACAGAACACTGAGCACGGAACACGAACAAACCATCCCGGCTTGACAGCCCCGCCCCCCTCCGTTCCACTGCGCGCGTCCATGCCCAGAAAAAACGACCGTCTTTCACTGCCCGCCCTCTTGCTGCTCTTGGGGCTCGCGCTGGGTCTTGGCTCGTACTACCGCTTCATCCATCTCGATGCCCGGCCCATGCACACGGACGAGGCCATCCTGGCGGCCAAGTTCGGGGATTTTTGGGAGGGCAAAGGCTTCCGCTACGATCCCGCCGACTACCACGGCCCCGGCTTGCACTACGTCTCCTGGGTGTACGGCAAACTGGCCGGCTGGGGTGATCCCGTCTCCTGGACCGAGTCCGGCTTGCGCCATGTTCCCGCCGTGTGCGGCTTGCTCGTCATCGCCTGCGCCCTGCTGCTGCGCTCCGCGCTGGGGTTGCGCGCCGCCTTGATCGCCATGGTGCTCACGGCGGTCTCCCCGATGATGGTTTATTACAGCCGCTACTTCATCATGGAGATGCTGCTGACGCTGCTCGTCGGCGTCTCTCTGGCCGCCTGGTGGCGTTGGAATCTGACGCGCAACCGCTTCTGGCTCGTGGTCTGCGGCGCGTCGCTCGGCTTTCAGCACGCCACCAAGGAGACCTTCATCCTCAACCTCGGCGCCGCCGTCGCCGCTTGGCTGGCGGCGGCTTTTCTCATCTCCGATCAGGAGCGCGGCGGAGGCTTGCGTTTGTCCTCGTTGGGCCGCCGCCGTCGCAAAGCCTGGAAACCCTGGCAAATTCTGCTCGTCAGCGCCGCGATCGTTTCCGTCACCAGTTACTCCGCTTTTTATCAGGACTGGACCGCCGTGAAGGACAGCATCACCACCTACACCGGCTACCTCAAG
>CAZNKC010000339.1:0-3563 GCA_964573315.1 uncultured Verrucomicrobiaceae bacterium
TTGAGGGTTTCCCGGACGTTGTGGTCGGTGATGAGAATGGCGAGGCCGGCCTTGCGCAACATGCGGATGATTTCCTGAATCTCGGAGACGGCGATGGGATCGACGCCGGAGAAGGGTTCGTCGAGCATGAGGAGCTTCGGCTCGGTGACGAGGGAGCGGGCGATGGTGAGGCGGCGCTTTTCGCCGCCGGAGAGGGTGAGGGCGAGGTTGTCGGCGACGTGGTCGATGCCGAATTTTTCCATGAGGGCCTGGCTCTGATCCCGGCGCTCCTTGGCGGTGAAGGGCTGGGTCTCCATGACAGCGAGGATGTTCTGGCGCACGGTGAGCTTGCGGAAGATGGACTCTTCCTGCGGCAGATAGCCCATGCCGAGGCGGGCGCGGACGTACATGGGCTTGGCTGTGGTGTCTTTGCCGTCGAAGATGACGCGACCGCCGTTGGGCCGGACGAGGCCGACGATCATGTAAAAGGTGGTGGTCTTGCCGGCGCCGTTGGGACCGAGCAGGCCGACGATCTCGCCGCTTTTGACGTCGATGTCCACGCCGTTGACGACGGCGCGGCCGTCGTAGATTTTTTGCAGGCCTTCGGTGTAAAGCAGGCGGCTGGCCACGCCCGGCTCATCAGCAGGCGTACGCGCGTCTTGCTCCCTTGTCTGCTGCTGTTTTAAGATGGCGCTTTTCCCCATGTCTCTTGCGGTTACTGTCATGGCTCAGGGGCGCGGCGCAAGCCTTTCGTTTGTTGTTTGGGCGGGTTTTGAATGATTTCGGTCTCGACGCCGCCGCTGGATGAAAGCTTGCCTTTGCGGTCGATGGTGATGACGCTTTCCGGGTTTCTGCCGATTTGCAATCGGTAGCCGCGCTGGACCTGGGGCTTGATGCGCAAGGTGCCGATGCCGCTGGCGTCCTCATAAGTGAAGTGCCTGCATTTGCCGACCTGGATGTCGCCGTCCTCGGTAAATTTTTCGATGATAACCATGGCGCCGCGGGCGATGATTTTGTCGATGGCGCTGTCTTCTTCTTCGTCTTCTCCGGCATCCGCGGCAGGCGGCGCTGGGTTGCCGGCAACGACGGGAGCGGGTGTTGCTTCTTCTTGGCTTTTGGCATCGCTGTCTTTATCGAAATTTTCTTTCATGAAGACTTCGAGATGGTCGCTTTCCAGATAGAACTGGGGATGATAGACGCGGACATTGCCGACGAAGACGCCGATGGATTTGCCGGCGTCAAGAAAGGCCTCGTCACTGAAAATGCGGATTTTGCTGGCTTCGACTTTGGGATCCTCAAGCGGGGTGGGTTTCAATGGCTGGGGTTTGGGTGTGTCCGGAGAGGCGGAGGTGGCCGGAGGCGGGATGGCTTGGGTGGGGGTGTTCACCGCCGCGGTGGGGGCGGCTTGAGCCAGGAGAACCGGGGGAACGGGGGGGGCGTTCACAGTCTCGTCGTCTTCCACGACTTCCGCTTTGCGCGCGGGTGCAACGGGCGCGTTGAGCCGCTCGCGGCCTTCGTCGCTGAGGTCTTCCAGAGCGGCTTGGATGCGGTCTGTGTTCGGGGTCGGCGCCGGCTGCTCGTCGGCGAGCAGGGCGGCGCGCGCTTTGGCGGCCATGTCCGTTTTGGCGGCGGCTTCACGGGCGAGGCGGGCTTTTTCCACGGCGGCGTGGGCCTCGGCCTCGGCGATGCGCTTGGCGGTTTCCTCTTTGGCGGAGGCGTCGGCGCGACGGCGGCTGCTGGACTGGAGGAGGTTGTTGGGGTTGGCCTGCAAGGCGTCGTATGACGCCGTCAGGATGAGGGCGGCGAGCAGGAAAAGAGAAAACGATTTCATGGCTGGGTTTTGGCCGGTGGTTGCGCGGGCGCGGGCTCGGTGCTGCCATTGGCGGGAGCCGCGGTTTTGGAAGTGGCTGCTTCGGAATCATCGGGCTGGGCGGGGGCGGCGGCATTCCCCTTCACGAAACTGCGGGCATTGTGGATGGTCATGCGGACGTTGCCGGTCATGCGGCCCTGGGAGGTGGTGGTGTCGAAGACGAGGGTGTCTCCTTCCAAATCGAAGTCGGCGCGGCTGACTTTGCTGCGCTCCTTGCTGCGCAGCATCTGGCTGGTCATGTGGTAGGTGGCGGCGGGGGTGTCCACAGTGACGCGGTCTTTTGCTTCCGAGGCGTTCAGTTGAATGGTCATGTTTTCAGCAAAAAGTCGCTGATCATCGATACGCGTGACGACATCGGCTTCGATGACGGATTTGAGCGCGCCTTGGGAGAAACTGGGGATCCAGATGCCGCGGTTGGGCCTCTGGGCGGGGATTTGACGGCCAAAGTGGGTGAGCTGGGAACCGGGGGTTTCCACCACCGGGGCGGCGGTCTGGCCGGCGGCGGGCGGCGGGGCTGGCTGGGCGGGTTTTTCTCCTTTGTCGCCGGAAGCGGAGGCGGCGGGGGCGGCTGCCAGCAGGAGCAGGGCTGCGGCGCGCGGCCAAACACGCTGAAGCGTGAACGACAAACTGGCGGCGGGGAGAGGGTCAGGCTTCATCGGTGTCGGTGTGGACGAGGTGATGGATGGCGGTGAGCCGCTGGAGAAGGGGCTCCAGACGGTCGAGGGGGATTTGGTTCGGGCCATCGGAGAGAGCTTGCGCGGGATCGGGGTGGGTTTCAATAAAAACTCCGTCGCATCCGGCGGCGACGGCGGCGCGGGCGAGCACGGGGGCGAGCACGCCGTCCCCGCCCGTGGTGGCGCCCTGGCCGCCGGGGCGCTGCACGGAGTGGGTGGCGTCAAACACGACACGATGGCCCAATTCCCGCATCCAGTAAAGAGACCTCATATCCGCTACCAAATTTTGATAGCCAAAGGTGGTCCCGCGTTCGGTAAAAAAGAAATTTTTGCAGTCGGCGCTGGCAAGTTTGTCGGCGATGTTTGACACGTCCCAGGGGGCGAGGAACTGGCCTTTCTTGACGTTGACGGCGCGGCCAGTGCCGGCGGCGGCGAGGATGAGGTCGGTCTGGCGGCAGAGGAAGGCGGGGATTTGCAGGAGGTCGATGTATTCGGCGGCGATCTCCGCTTCCTCTGGACTGTGGATGTCGGTGGTGACGGGGACGCCGTGGGCGCGGCCCACCTCGGCCAGCAGGGCGCAGCCTTCCCGGCAGCCGGGGCCGCGGTAGCTGCTGATGGAGCTGCGGTTGGCTTTGTCGTAAGAGGCTTTCAAAATCCAGCGCCAGCCGTTGCGCGCGGCCATTTCGTGGAGGCGGGCGGCGAGGCGGCGCAGAAAGGACTCGCTCTCGATGACGCAGGGGCCCAGGATGAACACGGGAACGGCGCCGTCCAGGGTGACGGGGCCGATGGTGATCTTGGGGAGGGCGGGCATGAAAGATGTGGATGGTATGGGTTTCTTTTTGTCGCAGAAATCCGGGGTAAAAACAACTGGGTTCGGCGGTTTTTTGGTGCGTAGATTCGACTGGCAGCCGAATCCGGGTGGGTGGCAGTTGATTCCCGGAGTTGGGACCGGGCAGAATGCCCGTCCCACACTTTGCAGGCTGAAAGCCAGAAGTGTTCCGAGAAAGAATCTCAAAAGAGAGGGAGGGGAAGGGAAAGTG
>CAZNKC010000340.1:0-3533 GCA_964573315.1 uncultured Verrucomicrobiaceae bacterium
GCGCGTAGAAGCAAACGTCAGTTTGCCCTTCTGGAAGCCCGCGAGGAGCGTGAACACGCTTATGCCATCGGACGCCTTCCCGAGCTGGGGAAGACTCACGTCTTCCTCTACGAGTCCGCGTCGTTGCGCGTAGAAGCAAACGTCAGTTTGCCCTTCTGGAAGCCCGCGAGGAGCGTGAACGCGCTCATGCCATCGGACGCCTTCCCGAGCTGGGGGAAGACTCACGTCTTCCTCTACGAGTTCGCGTCGTTGCGTGTAGAGGCAAACGTGAGTTTGCCCCTGCTCGACTCTCGTTCAAGGGCAGCCACGTCCCCAGCTTTGCCCCACGAGTCCTCCGCGTTGTTCAATTTTTTCGAATTCAGTGAACCTTTTCCCCGATTTCACCCACGTTAAGATATGATGCGGCTTGTCTCCTTCCTGCACGTCTTTGCCCTGATTTCCCCCGTTGCGATGGCGGAAACGCCGAAGCCGTGCCGCATCGAGGTGGTGGAAAAAGGCAGCGGCTGGCCGGTGCCTCTCGCTGAGCTGCGCACGACGCATCATCAGCGGTTCATCACGGACAACGCGGGCGTCATCGCCTTTGATGCGCCGGAGTTGATGGGTGTGCCGGCGTGGTTCGATGTCATCGGCCACGGCTACGAGATCCCGATGGACGGCTTCGGGTATCGCGGCGTGCGGCTGACGCCGGAGCCGGGCAAGACGCTGCGCGTGGAGGTGAACCGCACCATCCTGGCGAAACGCATCGGACGCCTCACTGGCGGCGGCTTGTTCGCGGAAAGCCGGAAGCTCGGCGGCGAATCGGACTGGAATGACTCCGGCATCCTCGGCTGCGACAGCGTGCAAAACGCGGTGCATCGCGGACGCCTTTTCTGGGCCTGGGGAGACAGCATCCTGCCCGGTTATCCGCTCGGCATTTTCGACATGAGCAGCGCCACCACCGCCGTCCAGCCGCTCGACTCGCTGGAGCCGCCGCTGCGGTTGAAACTCGATTACTTCACCGATGACCACGGCAAACCGCGCGGCGTGGCGAAGATGCCCGGCAGCGGCCCCACTTGGGTCTCCGCTTACGTGAGCCTGCCGGACAAGACCGGCACGCCGCGTCTCGTCGGCAGCTATGTGAAGATCAAGCCGCCGATGGAGGCTTATGAGTCCGGCCTGTGCGTGTGGAATGACGACAAGGCGGAATTCGAGCAGGTGCGCGTGCTTTGGACGGCATCCGACTCCACGCCGAAACAGCCGCCGATGCCGGAAGGCCATCCCGCGTTTTGGAAAGATGAGCGCGGCAAGGAATGGGTGTTGTTCGGCAATCCGCTGCCAACGCTGCGCTGCCCCGCCACCTTCGAGGCTTGGCAGGACGCTGCCACCTGGGAGGTGCTCAAGCCGCAGGAAAGTCTGCCCGCCGCCGATGGCGGAGATGATGTCAAACCGCACAGCGGCTCCATCGCGTGGAATGATTACCGCAAGCGCTGGGTCACGGTCTTCATGCAGCACTTCGGCAAACCGTCCGTCTTCGGCGAAATCTGGTATGCTGAGGCTGACGCGCCCACCGGCCCGTGGGGTCCGGCGGTGAAGGTGCTCACGCATGAAAACTACACCTTTTACAACCCGCGCCTGCATCCCGAGTTTACACCCGCAGGCTCGCCGGTCCTCTTTTTTGAAGGCACCTACACCGCGATGTTTGCCGATCACGCCCATCCCACTCCGCGCTACGATTACAACCAAATCCTTTACCGCCTGGATTTGGATGATCCCAAACTCATCAAACCCACCCAACACCGCCAGCCATGAAAACGAACCTTCCTCCATTCTCCCGTCGCCAGATGCTCGCCTCAATGTCCTCCGGCATCGGCTGGCTGGCTTTTTCCGCGCTTGCGCAGCAGGCCGCCGCCAAGGGCGGATTGGCATCGAAAGCGCCGCATTTCGCGCCGCGAGCGAAGCGTGTCATCTTCCTCACCATGCGCGGCGGGCCGTCGCATGTGGATTTGTTCGATCACAAACCGGAACTCAGCAAACGCGACGGCCAGACGGCGAGCTTGGGCCGCGATTCGGAGGGCGCGAAGCTGTTCGGACCGGTGCATCCGTTGAAGCAGTTCGGCAAGTCGGGGCAGTGGATGACCACGTTGTATCCGAAGCTGGCGCGGCACGCGGACGACCTCTGCATCATCAACTCGATGCACACCGATCTGCCGAACCACGCGCAGGCCTTCGTGCAGATGCACACGGGCAGTTTTCAGTTCGTGCGGCCCTCGGTGGGCGCGTGGACGCTTTACGGCTTGGGCACGGAAAACGAAAACCTGCCCGGCTTCATCACGCTGAATCCCCCGGCGGACAATGGCGGCGCGCAGAACTACGGCAGCGCCTTCCTGCCCGCCATCTGCCAGGGCACGAGGATCGGCGGCAGCCAGCTTCCCGATTTGTACGCGGCTTTGCTCAAAAAAGACGTGGCTCCGGGGCCGCCGATGAAAAACATCGAGAACGCCAGCGTGCCGCGCGACCTCCAGCGCGCGCAGATCGATCTCATTCGAGGCCTCAACGAGCGCAAGATGGAGCGCGACGGTTTTCATCCCGAGATCGAAGGCGCGATTGAGTCGTTCGAACTCGCCTTTCGGATGCAGAGCGAGGTGCCGGATGTCTTGGACCTGCGCGGCGAGCCGGAGCACATCCTCAAACTCTACGGCATCGGCCAGGGCAAGGATCAGTTCGCCCGGCAATGCCTGCTGGCGCGGCGCATGGCCGAGGCCGGCGTGCGCTTCATCGAGATCGCCTCGCCCGTGCAGTGGGATCATCACAACCTCCTGCGCGAAAACCTCGCGAAAAGCTGCGAAGCGACCGACCAGCCCATCGCCGCGCTGCTCACCGATCTGAAAGCGCGCGGCCTGTTGAAGGACACGCTCGTCGTGTGGGCGGGCGAGTTTGGGCGCACGCCCTACGCGCAGAGCGGCGACGGCCGCGACCACAACCACAAAGGCTACTCCATCTGGATGGCCGGCGGCGGAGTGAAAGGCGGCCTCACCTATGGCGCGACGGATGACGTTGGCCACAAAGCCGTACTTGATCCCATGCATATCCACGACTGGCACGCCACCATCCTGCACCTGCTCGGCCTCGATCACAGCAAACTCACCTTCAACTACGGCGGCCGGAATTTCCGGCTGACGAATGTGAGCGGCGAGGTGGCGTCGGGGATTTTGGCGTGAAATTTTGGGGAACCGGATTTCATTCCTATGCCGCAATAGCCTAACCCTGACACAAGCCATCGGATTGATGAAAGATTCCCTCCAGTCGTTGCCCGCGAGGCAACTGCATCTCGACTCCGTGACGTCCGCCAGCCGGCAGGCGCATGGAGTGCCGACGATTCGCCGGCACTCCCTCCTGCTCGCCGCCGCGCTGCTCGTCTCCTGCGGCAAATCCGTGGTAGCGCCCGCCCCGGAACCTCCGGCCGCGATCACCCAACAACCCACCCCGGATACCCTCGACGCCGACCTGATCGCCGCGCTCGGCCCGGCTCCGGCTTCATCCGAACCCGCGCCGCC
>CAZNKC010000341.1:0-3531 GCA_964573315.1 uncultured Verrucomicrobiaceae bacterium
GCTTGTCGAACCAGCCGTGCTCGCCCAGATAAAAACCCTGGTCGGAGGAAAGCACGACCAGCGTGTTGTCCGCGATGCCTTCCGCGTCGAGATAGTCCAGCAGCTTGCCGACGTTTTCATCGATGGCCTTCACCGTGCCGAGGTAGTCGTGCATGTAGCGTTGATAGCGCCAGCGGACGAGGTCCTTGCCGCTGAGGTTGGCTTGGCGGAATTTTTCGTTGAGCGGCTCGTAGTAGGCGTTCCAGACCTTGAGCTGCTCCTCGGTCATGTTCGGAGGCGGCCTGAGTTTGGCGTCCAACTCGGTGAAGGTTTTCTCCAGCGTCATGTCCTGCTCTTTCTCGGCGCGGCCGCGGCCCGAGTAATCATCGAAAAGCGTCTCCGGCTCCGGGAACTCGCGCTCGCCGTTCCAGCCGAGGTGGCGCAGCGGCGGCGCCCACTCGCGATGCGGCGCTTTGTACTGGCTCATGAGCAGGAAAGGTTTGGTTTTGTCCCGGTTTTTCAGCCACTCCACGGAGAAATCGCCGATGAGATCGGTGTTGTAACCCTCGTGCTTGACCTGCTCGCCGTCGCGGATCATCGGCGGATTGTAGTACAGCCCCTGGCCGGGCAGGATGTGCCAGTGGTCGTAGCCCTGCGGATCGCTGACAAGGTGCCACTTGCCGATGACCGCGGTCTGGTAGCCGGCGGCTTTGAGCATCTTCGGCATGGTGGGCTGGTCGCCGTCGAAGCTGCAACCGTTGTGGTAAAAGCCGTTGATGTGGTTGTACTTCCCGGTCTGGATGACGGCGCGGCTGGGGCCGCAGATGGAGTTCGGCACCAGACAGCGCTCAAACTTCATGCCCTCCCGCGCGATGCGATCCATGTGCGGCGTCTCCAGCAGCTTCAACGGATGGTTGTACGCGCTGATGGCCTGGACGGCGAGGTCGTCGCAGAAAATAAACACGATATTTGGCCGATCAGCGGCGCGGACAAAAGCGGGGCTGGCGGCAAGCAACAGGGCGGCGGCGAGAGCAAGGCGGCGGATCATGAAATGGGTGAACGTCGAAGCCGCCCGCGCCTTGCAGAAAAGTCCGGCCAGTCTCATTCCATCAAAGATGAGGAGAGAGCAAGGGCAAGCGCGCCGCGTGGTGCGACCGGCTCGGTCGCACTCCTCCCACACGGCGGGCCAGCGGCTCGCCAGGGCTTACGCATGAAACAAAGCAACAAACACTGTTATCCTTAAAAAACGTGGAAAATAGATTCTGTGGCAGACAGGCAGGTCATCAGGATGGGCACGCAAAGACGCAAAGGCGCAAAAAATCCATTCCTTTGCGGACGTTGCCCTTTGCGTGAGCCTTTTTCGAGGCCGGATTTCCATGCGTAAGCCCTGGCGGCTCGCCCCACAGGTCACAGACGAGCTTGCCATCACGGCGGTAATCCCGTAAGTTACCTCCATGAGCGAGATTATTTTCGAAGTGCGGGAAGACGATGTGGACGGCGGTTACGTCGCCTCTGCTTTGGGCCATGGCATCGTCACCCAAGGGGACACTCTGGAAGAACTGCGTGAGATGGTCAAAGACGCCGTACATTGCCACTTTGGCGATGGTGTTCCGGGCGATATGCCCAAGGTGATCCGGCTCCACTTCGTTCGCGATGAAGTTCTGGCCGCATGAAGATTCCGCGCGATACTTCCGGGCAAGACATGCCGTTCATTCCCCCTTGCGCCGCCGCCAAAGTGTGCCAGACTCCGCCCCGGCTTCGCAATGAGCCGCCTCCCCGTATTGGGGCCAATGTTCACGACTGATTTGGAGTGTCCGCCTGTTGCGGGCGGGACCAAGTACAAAAAGCAGGGTGATGAATCGCAGGGCCTCTCTCTGGCTCTGGAGGCTGTGAATGATCCCGCCGGATCTCAAACCCAACCTGTACTGAATTCATCATGGAAAAACAAACCTTTGCCGAACTGGGCATTTCCCCGGACCTCCTGAAAGCCATCGAAGCGCTCGGCTTCGAGCAGCCCGCGCCGATCCAGGCGCAGGCCATTCCTCCCGGTCTCGAAGGCCGGGACGTCGTCGGCCAGTCGCAAACCGGCTCCGGCAAGACCATGGCCTTTGCCATTCCCGCCTTGCAACGCCTGAATCCGCAGAAACGCGGCGTGCAGGTGCTCATCCTTTGCCCGACACGCGAGCTGGCCATCCAGGTCTGCGAGGAATTGCACAAGCTCACCGCCCACATGATGGGCGTGAAAGCGGTTCCCATTTACGGCGGCGCGTCGTATGACCGCCAAATCCGCGCGCTCCAGCACGGCGCGCAAATCGTCGTCGGTACCCCGGGCCGGGTCATTGATTTCATCGAGCGCGACCTGCTGCGGCTCGACGCCATCCAGACGCTGGTCTTCGACGAAGCGGACGAGATGCTGGACATGGGGTTCAAGGACGAGATCGACCGCGTCGTCTCCGCGCTGCCGCATGAGCGGCAGACGATCTTTTTCTCCGCCACGCTCGCCGGGCCGATCAAGACGCTGATCGACAGCTATACGAACAATCCGGTGTGGATCACCATCGAGCACAAGGCGCTGACGGTGCCGACCATCGAGCAGCGCTATTATGAAGTGCATAGCCGCTCGAAGCTGGAGGTGCTGTGCCGGCTGCTGGACATGGAAGACCCGCGCCTCGCCATCCTGTTCGCCAACACCAAGCGCATGGTCGATGACGTGACCGACGCGCTGCTGGCGCGCGGCTACAGCGTGGACCGGCTGCATGGCGACCTCAACCAGACGCTGCGGGATCGTGTGATGAAAAACTTCCGCAGCGGCAACATCGAGGTGCTGGTGGCTACCGACGTGGCGGCGCGCGGGCTGGACGTGGATGACGTGGACCTCGTGGTGAACATTGATCTGCCCTATGACGAGGAGGACTACGTCCACCGCATCGGCCGCACGGGCCGCGCCGGACGCAGCGGCAAGGCGATCAGCCTGGTGAGCGGGCGCGAGATTTTCCTCATGCAGCGCATCCAGCGCTACGCCAAAGTCCGCGTCGAGTGCCACAAGGTGCCGACGCGGGAGGAGGTGGAGGGCAAGCGCGCGGACACCTACTTCGAACTGCTGCGCGCCACGCTCGAAGAAGGCAGCTTCGCCAACCACGAAGACACCATCCGCCGCCTGCTCGATGCCGGGCATTCCGCCACGGACATCAGCAACGCGCTGATGCACCTGTGGGTGGGGGATTCCTCGCGGGAGAGCGAGGAGATCGTCGAGGACCGGCCCAAGCCGGAAAGAGGGCCGCGCGCGCCGCGCGACCGTGATCGCGATGGCGGTCAGCCGCCGCAGGACCGTCCTGAACGCGCCCCCCGCGAATACGGCCCGGCGGGCGGCGACGACCGCCGGCCACCGCGCCGGGAGCATCGCGACGAGGCGCGGCAGCATTCGCCGCATCACACCCGCATGTTCATCAACGTCGGCGCCGTGGATGGCGCGACCCCGCGGGAGATTTCCGGCGCGCTCTACCGCACCTGCGAGCTGCCGCCCGGCGTGGTGGGCAAGATCGACATCTATGC
>CAZNKC010000342.1:0-3479 GCA_964573315.1 uncultured Verrucomicrobiaceae bacterium
CCCCAGCAGCCCTGGCCGCCGCTGGGTTGGGTGCCGGAGGAGATGAGGGCCACGAAACCGGGCAAGTCCTGGTTTTCCGTGCCGAGGCCGTAGGTGGCCCAGGAACCCATGGAGGGTCGGCCCTGACGGTTGTGGCCGGTGTAGAGCAGAAGCTCGGCGGGGGCGTGGTTGAACTGGTCGGTCTTCATCGAGTGGATGAGGCACATCTCATCCGCGATGCCGTGGAAGTGCGGGCAGGCGTCGCTCATCCAGAGGCCGCCCTGGCCGTACTGCTTGAAGGCGCGCGGCGTGCCCATCAATTTCGGCACGCCGGTGGTGAAGGCGAAGGTGCGGCCGGCGAGAAAGGAGTCGGGGCAGGGCTGGTCGCTGTGCTTTTGCAGGGCGGGTTTGTAGTCGAAGAGGTCGAGGTTCGGCGGGCCGCCGGACATGCTCAGATAAATGACGCGCCGGGCCTTGGCGGCATGATGGGAAAAACGCGGCGCCTGCGCGGCGGCGGGAGCCGCCCGTGACTCCAGCGCGTGCAGGGCGATGGCGCCGAGGCTGAACTGGCCCGCATTGCCGAGGAACGCGCGGCGTGTGGTGAGCTGGAGGCGGTCGTGGTGGAGCGGGTTCATGGGGGTGGCGGCTTTTTTGGACAGGATTAACGGGATTTATGGGGGATTAACGGGATTGAGAAAGGGGATCAGGCGGATTCCGGGAAGGAGGGAGATTTTTTTGACAGGATGGCAGGATGAGCAGGATTGACGGGATTTTGGGGGAGGTGGGGTTTTGATATCGCAGATTGTGATTTCAAATGTGGCGATATTAGTTTCGAGGAGGCAGGGGGAGGTTGGGATCGACTCGGTTGGCGTCGATCAGATGGGGCATGGCGATGAGGGGCTCGGGGGCGTTGGGGTCGGCCACGACGCGGATGAGGTGGAGGTTGTGGCCGCCGAAGGTTTCGATGCGGGTGAAGTTTTCCAGCGTGCGGCCGGTGGCGGAGGTGAGTGGTTTATCGATGCGGAAGTAGTGGCTGTCGGCGTGGAAAAGATAGACGGGTTTCGGCAGAGTCTGCACGGCGGCGGTGAGGGCGGGGACGAAGTTGGCGAACCCGGCGCTGCGTGGTTCGCCTTTTTTGCCGGTTTCAGAGAGGGGATTGGCCTGGATGAACAGGGCGAGAGCGCGGTACTCCGGCTTGGCGGCCTCCGCAAAGGCGGCTTTGAGCCAAGCGATGGACGCGGCGTCGCGGGCGAGGAATTCCTCCATGGCGGCGGAGTCCTTTTCGTTCGCGTTGTTGTTGCTGCCGACAACGTGGAGGGTGGCGAAAAGAATGCCGCCGCGGGTCCAGCGCTTGTTTTCAACGTAGGTGGCGAACTCCGGCTGCTCGCGGCTTTGACTGGTGAGGGTCAGCGTGGGAGTGCCAAGGCTTTGGTCGCCGGGGAAGAACAGGCGGCGCACCAGGGCGAGGCGGTCAATGGGGTCGTGTCCGGCGCCGGCCTTGTGGCAGTCGGTCCATTCGTTGTCGCCGGGAGTGTAGATGAAAGGATGCCGGAATTGGTCGAAGCGGGCTTTGATCACGTCATAAGCAGCGTCATCACAGGGAGCCTGGCCGTACTTGGTGTCGCCACAATGGACGCTGAAGGCGGGGGAGATTTCGTTGGCGGCGGCGATGACGTTTTGGAAACGCTCCGCGTCCTGCGGCATGTAATAAGGCATGCAGCCCATGACGAGAAACTCGAAAGGCTCGTTGTTTTCAGCGGCGGGGCTGGCGAGTGGAAGCAGCAGGACGAGAGCGAGGAGGCGGTGAGTCATCATTGGGAGTTTTTTTTGACAGGATTGACGGGATTTTGGAGGATTAACGGGATTCTTTTCTGGCTACCTGCGCATGAGGAATTCGTCGAGGTTCATGACGATGTTGGCGAGGGTGGTCCAGGCGGCGGCTTGGGGGGCGGGGATGGCTTGGGGAAGGGGGCCGAGGGGATCGCTGGCGAGTTGGGCGGCTTCGGTGGGGTATTGAGCGAAGTGGGCTTGGGCTTCGCCGAGGGTGCGGAGCAGGGCGGTGGTTTCTTGTTCCGACGGCGGGCGGCAGAGGGTGAGTTTGAAAAGATGGTGAAGGCGGGCGGTGTCGGTGTCGAGGCCGGGCGCGCTCAGGAGACGGCGGGCCATGGCCTGATGAGTCTCGATGAAGACGGGGTCGTTCAGCGTGACGAAGGCTTGCAAGGGAGTGTTGGTGCGGTTGCGGCGGATCATGCAGACCTCGCGGTTGCCGGCGTCGAAGGTGGTGAAGCTGGCGTAGGGGGCGTTGCGGCGGACTTCGGTGTAGAGGCTGCGGCGGTGTTTGTCCTCGCCCTCGCTGACGGTCCAGTCGTTGCTGCGGCCAAAGGCGGTGGAGAGGCCGAGGCTCGGCGTCATCGGACGCACCGGCGGGCCGCCCATTTTGGGGCTGAGCAGGCCGGAGACGGCGAGCGCTTGGTCGCGGATCAACTCGCCGCCGGGTCGGAAACGCGGCCCGCGCGATAGCAGACGATTTTCCGGGTCTTCAAGATTCGGGTTCAGGGCTGCGGATTTCGGACTCGAAGCCGAGTCCTGCCGGTAGGCGGCGGAGGTGACGAGAAGCTTGAGCAGGTATTTCAAATCCCAAGCGTGATCCATCAGGTCGGCGGCGAGCCAGTCGAGCAATTCAGGATGAAAAGGCAGCTCGCCCTGGCTGCCGAATTCCTCGCTGGTGCGTACGATGCCGGTGCCGAAGATCGCTTCCCAATAGCGGTTGACGGTGACGCGGGCGGTGAGGGGATTGTCACGGGAGACGAGCCAGCGGGCAAGGGCGAGGCGATCGCGCGGAGCGTCCTCCGGCAGCGGATGGAAGGCGGCGGGCGTGGCGGCGCGGACCTGCGCGCCGAGGTTCTGCCATTCACCGCGGTTTTGGATGTGGCTGGCGCGGCGTTGATCGGAGGAAAGCTCGACCATGACGGGAACGGTGACGGGCTTGGTTTCCGCCAGCTTCTTGTTGAAGCGGCTGAGTTCGCCGCGCTGTGTCCGGGTGGCGGCGGAAACTTGGCGGACATAGTGGATCTGCAATTGCTCCACGTCCTCCGGCGTCCGCTGGTCGGCGGGTTTGTCGAGCAGGGGTTTGAGCTTGGCGTTGGCGGCGGGTTTGGAGTCGAGCCAGGCCGCAAAGCCTTCGAGCCGCTCCGGGTTGATCTGGGCGAGGTCTTTTTCCAAAGCCGCAACGCGCCGGGACCAGGCTTGGCGCTGTTGTTTCAGTTCCGGCGCGATGATTTCATGCACGGGGGATTCGTCTTTTTTGTCGGCGTCGGCGGTTTGGTTGAGGAAGTCGTAGAACTGATAGTACTCGGTGATGGTGATCGGGTCGTACTTGTGCGTGTGGCATTGGGCGCAGGCGATGGTGGTGCCCATCCAGACGGCCACGGTGGTGTTGACGCGGTCGATGACGGCGGCGTTGCGGAATTCCTCGTCGCTGGTGCCGCCTTCGTTTTGGG
>CAZNKC010000343.1:0-3334 GCA_964573315.1 uncultured Verrucomicrobiaceae bacterium
GGGCTAGGGGGTGAGCCGGATCCGTTTCACGGGAATCTCAAAATTCGCGTCCATTGGTGTTGATTCGTGGTTCCCTCCCCCAAATTCAGGTTTAACGGGAGCGCTATCCCATCTGCGCGATGACCTGCGCCACCACGATGCGCAGCAGCATGGTGAGCGGATACACCGCGGCATAGGCCACGGCGGGCGAGTCGCAACGCGCCATCGTTGTGGCAAAGGTGAGCGCGGGCGGATCGGTCATGCCGCCGGAAAGCAGGCCGCAGATGGACATGAAATTCATGCGGTGCCATTTGCGCGCCAAAAAACCGACGGCGAGCAGCGGCAGCATGGTCACGAGGATGCCGAGCAGCACCCATTGCAAGCCCTGGATGGAGAACACGATGTCCGCAAACCCCTCGCCGGAAAGCAGGCCGACATTCGCGAGGAAAAGGATGATGCCGAGTTCGCGCAGGGCGCGGTTGGCATTGAGCGGCATATGCATCACCATCGGGCCGAGGCGGCCGAGATGGGCGAGCAAAACGGCCACGACGAGCGGCCCTCCGGCCAAGCCCAGACGCACCGGCGCGGGCAGGCCCTCGATGTGAAACGGATACAACCCCAGCAGCACTCCGAGCAGGATGCCGGCAAAGATGGCGGCGAATTTCGTCTCCTGCAGCGTATGCACAGCGTTGCCGAGAGCTTTGGTCGCCTCCTTGAGCGCCTGCTCTTCGCCCACGAGTTGCAGCATGTCGCCAAATTGCAGGCGCACGTCCGGCAGCGCCGTGAAGATGAGGTCGCCGCGGCTCACCCGGGTGACGGCGACACCATGCAAGTGCTCCAGCCCAAGCTCGCGCACGGTCTTGCCGAGCATGCGCTTGTTGGTGAGCACCACGCGGCGGTAGGTCACGCTGCCGGGCGCTTGCCTGAGATCGTCCTCACTCACGCTGCCGATGACCCGGCGGAACTGCTCCAAATGCGCCCCCGTGCCCACCGCCAGGATCAAATCACCCACGCGCAGCCGCGTTTCGGGCGTGGCCGTTTTCACCTCGCCACCGCCGGCGGCGCGGCAGCGGGAAATGACCACGCCGGTCTCTCGCACACCCGGCACGTCGGCGATGGCCACCCCATCGAGGTTCGGATTCTCGACACGAAAGCTCATCCGCTGCAACGGCTCCACCCCCTCCCCCTGCTCCTCTCGGAAACGCGCCGCCTCCACGTTCACATCGATCTTGAAAAAAGCGCGCAACAGCATCAGCGAGCCGATGATGCCCACCACCGCCAGCGGATACGCCGCCGCGTAGGACAAAGCCGGCAGCGTCACGAGATCGGCAGGCGCTCCCGCTGCAGCCAGCGCCTGCTGCGCCGCGCCGAGGGCAGGTGTATTCGTCGTGGCGCCGGCAAACAAACCCGCGATGGCCGGCAGCGGCAGCCCCAGCAGCCAGCCACCCAGGCAGGCCGTCAGCGTCCCTCCCGCGACGAGCAGACAGGCGTAGCCATTGAGCGCGCGCCCTTGTTTGCGCAGCGAGGCGAAGAATCCCGGCCCCATCTGCATGCCAAGCGCAAACACAAACAGCACCAAACCGAAGTCCTTCAAAAAATGCGCCACCTCCGCCTCCGGCCGCAGGCCAAAATGCGCCGCGCCCAGCCCGGCAAAAAGCACCCCCGCCACGCCCAGCTTCACCCCCGCCACGCGAATGTTCCCGATCCCGATGCCCGCCAGCACGACGAGACTGAGAACGAGCAGATCATGGGCGACGGGGGAGGCTTCTCGCAATGGTTGCAGCACGGACATGCCTCTCCCACTGGCACGAAGAGTGCCACCCGCAATGCTCATTTGTGTGCCGCTCCTGGCACGCATGAACTGTCATTTACCGCGCCGGGATTGGCGTGCGGCGGATTCCCGTTTCGCGGCGGCACTTTTTGTGCTTCGCTTAAAACGCCTGAATGATCGAATCCACTCCTTCACTCTACGATCGCCTCGGCGGCGAGGCCATGATCGCCAGCCTCATCCCCGCCTTTTATGCCCGTGTGCTGGCCGACCCGGAGTTGGCGCCGTTTTTCAAACACACCTCCCTGGAAAAACTCCACGCCATGCAGCGCGAGTTTTTCGCGATGGCCACCGGCGGCCCCGTCTCCTACTCCGGCAGGCCGCTGGCCCACGCGCATCATGGCCGCGGCATCACCAGACATCACTTCGCGCTCTTCACCGGCCATCTGGTGGAAACCCTGCTGGACCTCGGCGCGGACCAGGAAGACGTGGACCAAGTCATCGACCGCGTGAACACCTTCGCCAACGAAATCACCGGCACATCGTATTGACCCGGTGCGACGGGATTCGATTGCCAATCGAATCTACTTCAGCGCCGTCATGAAGCCGCGCCCTGCCACCGTGTCCTGATACGGCCCCGGCGTGAAACCCGCCTCCGCCAGCAGCACCGCGTACTCGCCCACACCGTAGCATTTGCCCTGCGTCGAGTGCATCAGCAGGCAGGAGTACTCCGCCACATGCAGCGGCCCGTCCTTCGCCGCATTGATGAAGGCATCGTGAATGACCAGCAGCCCGCCCGGCGGCAGCGCCGCATAGGACGCCCGCAAAAGCGCCCGCACCTCATCCACACCCCAGTCGTGCAGCACATTGGAAAAAAGATGCGCATCACAGCCGGACGGCAGGCCGTCGAACATGTTCCCCACCGCCACCTCCACCCGCGCCGCCAGCCCGCGCTCCGCGATCAAAGTCCGCGCGATGCGGTCCACCGGCGCCTGATCCAGCGCTACGCAGCGCACCCCCTCATGCCGCGCCGCGATGCCGCAGGCGTAAATCCCCGAACCCGCGCCGATGTCCAGCAGCCGCCTCCTGCCGCCCAAGTCCAGCCGCTCCGCCAGCGCCTGCGCGAGGTAAATCCCCCGGCAATCCATCGCCGCCGTGAAGTTCCGCGCGAAACCCTCGTCCTCCATCGCCTTGTGCCAGTCGAACGCCGCCTTGTCCCCCGACCAGCCCGCCGGTTTGTCCGTACGCAGCACCTCCAGGAAATCCCGCGCGATGGGCCGCTCGTGCAGCGACGCATAATACGGCCCCAGATGCCAGGGCGACTCCGCGCACAAATGCTCCCGCGCCACCTCCGTCACCCGGATCGTCTCCCCCTCGCGCGCCACCCAGCCATTGGCCGCGAACAACGTCACCATCACATCCGCCGGCCGTTCCGCGAACCCGAAACGCGCGCACACCTCCGCCAGCGTGCCCGGCTCCGCCGCCAGCCGCGAGAAAAAATCCAGCTTCAACGCCGCCGTCACCAAATCCACCGCATACAACCCATCGCGATAACGATAAATGGCAAGCGGATCAGTCGAAGGCGCG
>CAZNKC010000344.1:0-3239 GCA_964573315.1 uncultured Verrucomicrobiaceae bacterium
CAGGCACAGACTGATCAACACGCCCGGATCGTCATCGATATAAAACGCCGCCGAACAGATTTCCACCGCCACCGTCGCCACCACCGCATCCGGCCTCGCCGCCAGCAGACCGTGCGCCGCGCGCAGCATCGGCAACGCCGCGCCGCAACCCAGCCCGGCGAGATCGGCAAGATGCGCGTCCGCGCGCAGGCCGAGCCGCTCCGCCAAGTGGCTGCTCACGCCGGGGCAAAGATAGCCCGTGCAGGTGCAGACGAGCAGCGCGTCGATGCCGCCGGCGTCCAGTCCGGCGCGTTCCAACGCGCGCGCCAGCGCCGCCGCCGCCAGCCCCGGCGCGGCGCGCTCGAAGTCCTCGTTCAAGCGCTGCGCGCCCCGGCTGAACAACGGCTCGATTTCATCCACGGCAAAATGACGCCGCTCAATCCCCGAAGTCCCTCCATTCAGCACCTTGTCCAGCAGCGCCGCCGAGCGCGGCTGCAGCCGCTCCAGCAGTCCGCCGCGCTGCATCGCCTGCCAGCATTCCTCCTGGGTGAAGGACCGGGGCGGAACCGCGGTGGCGAGCGATGCGAGATACATAAGCGAAGAAGGTCAGCGCACCAGGGCATAAAGCAGGCGGAAGGGCAACAGCCGCAGCGTCCCGAGCGAAAATAAAACCGACTGCCCAGCCGGCCCCAGCAAAAACGGATGCAAAAACCGCGCGCAGGCCAGCCGCCGCGCAAACCGTCGCCGCAACACCCGGTGCAGCAGCGCGGTCGTGTCCGCCCAGTCGCGCGACCCGCGCGCCCATTCCGTCAGCGGCTCCAGCGCGCATTCCGCCGAGATGAAAGCCATCGCCATGCCGTGTCCGGTGAAGGGCGGGATCATGCTCTCCGCGTCGCCGATGACCGGCAGGCCCGGCAGTGGCGGCTGCCGGCCGAACTCGAATCCCGCCACCGACGTGAACGATCCCGCGCGCAGCGGTGCGGCGCGCAATGCCTCCGCCAGCGCCGTGTTGCCACCCGCCGCCAGCAGGGCAGGCAACAGATCGCCACCGCTCGCGCCGGTCTTCTCCCCGGCGCGGAACAAGCCGCAGACATTGACCCAGCCCTCCTCCACCCGCGCGAGGCCGGTGTAACCGTTGCGGCCCGCGTGCATTTCCAAATCGGCCTCCATCACGGACTCCAGACGGGCGTGGACTTTCAACCCCAGCCAGCGACCGCCGCCCGGCTTGGGCCGGCGCCCGGCGGCCCACACCAAGCCCTCCCGCGCCTCCGGTCGCGCGCGCTCGCCCGCGCGCACCACGCCGCCGCATTCCAGCACCCGCCGCCGCAGCCGCTCGTCAAGCTCATGCCGGGAAATGCCCAGCGCCGCCTCCGGCAGTTCGCCGCGATGAAACTCCCGGCCGCGCTCGCACCAGCGCACACTGCGATGCCGCAACGCGTCCGCAAACAAGTCATCAATGCCCAGCCGCTCGAAAACCGCGCCGGGCACCCCGGAGATGAATTCCCCGCAAACCCGGTGGCGCGGATACCGCCCCGCTTCCAGCACCGTCACCCGCACCCCGCGCCGCGCCAGACCCGCCGCCAGCGAAAGCCCAGCCAGCCCGCCGCCCGCGATGGTCAGTTCCCGGTCGCTCATGTCCTCCAAGCCAGAAAGCGCAGCGCCCCGCGCCAAGTTGAAGTTTCCTCCCACTGCCAGCCGCCGCCGTGCAATCCCAAAATCGACGCCAGTTCGCCCCGGCGAAAACCCGCGCGCAGGCTGGCGTGCAGATCGTGCCGCGTCACCGCATTGATCCACGGATGCATCAGCCAGCCCAGCACATGCGGCCAACTCGCCCGCAACGGTTCGTTCACCACCAGCACGTCAAAATCCCGGCACAACGCCGCCAGCGACTCCAGCGCCCGGCTCTCGAAGTGATGCAGAAAAAGATTCGCCACCAGCACGCCGCCTTCCGAGAACTCCATCTCCAGCACGTCCCCCTGCCGCCAAACCACCGCCGCGTCCAACCCGCCGGGACGCGGCACCAGATCGCAGGCCGTTATCGGAATCCCTGGAAAAGCACGCGTCAAACAGCCCGCCAATTCCCCGCCACCCGCGCCCAGCTCAGTGACGCCTTTTGCCAAAGCCGCCGGAAACCGCCGCAGCCGCCGCGCGATCCAGCGCTCGTTGCCCATCAAGAAGTTGATGACACGCAAATCGCGGCGGCTGCGCCGCGCCCCGGCATCATCCGCCGGCAATCCGTCCAAAATTTCCAGGACAACAACACGCGCGCTCACATGGAGAAGCTACGCGCGGAATCGCGTTTTGAAACCGGGGAATGAAGGAACCACGAATGGACATGAATGACAGCCTATTCCGGTGACGTTATGGCCGGGGTGAGGCGGTGCCAGCCATCCGTAAGGCGGACGTGCCGTCCGCCCCGTCAAGCGGGCTTTCAGCCCGCCAGCGTAGCATAGGCTTTCAGCCAGTGCCGAGTCATGCAGGCATCTTGCCTGCATGTGGGGAGGGGGCTCTTTTGCCCGCGAACAAAAATGAGGAGGAACAGAGTCCCGCCCTCGGGGACAGGCGGTTACAAACCGCCTCTCCTTGTTGTGGCGCGGGCTTTCAGCCCGCTGCCCCCATGGATTTGACTTCGTACAATGGCCCCCGCCGTTTGCTGCTTCGTTGAAATGGCGGGCTGGGAAGCCCGCCGGACAGGGCGGACGACACGCCCGCCTTACTCACCGCGCTCTCCCCGTGAAATCATGCCTCAAGACACTCATTCCATTCGTGTTTATTCGTGTCCATTCGTGGTTCCCATCCGCACTCCCGAAAGACTCAGGCTCAATCGTTGATCTTGAGCCGCAAGTCTTTGTAATGCACGACGCTGTTGGGGTCGTGGGCTTGCAGGGCGATGGTGCCACCTTCGGACTTGAGCTTGCGGCCCGGCATGTTTTTCAGCGCGGTCGCGGGATCCCAGCCTTCGGGTTCGGTCCAGTCCGTGGTCACGACGCCGTTGATGGCGATGGTGATGCGCTTGCCGTCCACTTTGATGTGATAATCGAACCACTCGCCATCGGCCACCGGCGCCTTGTCCATCACGTCCTTCACGCCGTAGAGGCCGCCGGTTTTTTTCGGGTCTTTGTGGGTGGTGGAGTTCACCTGGCACTCGTAGCCCTCGAACGGCCAGCCATCGGCCTGATATTCGGTGTGGATATAAATGCCGGAGTTCGAGTTCGGCATGTGCTTCACCTTGGCCTTGAATTCGAAGTTCGCGAACTTCG
>CAZNKC010000345.1:0-3196 GCA_964573315.1 uncultured Verrucomicrobiaceae bacterium
TCACTTTCCCTTCCCCTCCCTCTCTTTTGAGATGCTTTCTCGGAACACTTCTGGCGTCTCGCCTGCGTTATTTGAATCGCTCAGCCGCACTTTGGCTCCGCGCCGCCTCCGCCCGCGGAAAAATGGGCGGGAATACAATCCCGCCCTCCGGGGGAAGGCGCTTACAAAGCGCCGCTCCTTGGGGCGCTGCGACGCTTTGCGCCCTGCTCTCTGCGCCCTGCTTTACAACCCTGTGGGATGATCGATGAAGGTCCAGGGGATGTCGAAGCGGGCTTCGATGTCGGCGGCCAGGGCTTTGACGCCGAAGGTCTCGGTGGCGTAGTGGCCGCCGTAGAGGACGTTGAGGCCGAGCTCCTCCGCCAGCGGATAACTCCAGTGCGGGCCTTCGCCGGTGAGGAAGGTGTCCACGCCGGCCTTGGCGGCGGCGGCGACTTCGGAGCCGGAGCCGCCGGAGGAGATGCCGATGCGACGCGTGGTCTTCGGCCCGCCGGGGCAGACATGCACGGAGCCGCCGTCGAGGGCGGCACGGAAGCGGACGATGAGGTCGTCGAGCGCGATTTCGGTTTCGGCGATGACGCCGATGTCGATGCCTTTGTAATCGAGAAAGCCGCCGCTGGGTGTCAGGCCGAGCGCGCGGGCGATGCAGGCGTTGTTGCCGAGTCGCGGATGCACGTCCAGCGGCAGGTGGGCGCTGTACAGGGCGAGGCCGTGCTCCAGGCAGAGCCTCAGTTTTTCATGCAGGGCGCCGGTGACCGGTTGCAAGCCGCTCCAGAACAAGCCGTGATGCACCAGCAGCAGGTTGGCGCCGACGGCCACGGTCTTGCGGATCACCGGCAGCGAGGCATCCACGGCGGCGGCGATTTTTTTCACCGCGATGCCCGGCGCGTCCACTTGCAGGCCGTTGAGCGCGGGCGGATAATCCGGCACCTCGCGGATGCGGAGTTCGGCGTCGAGATGGGAGACGAGATCGGCGAGGATCATGGCGGGATGATAGCGGGCGCGCGCGGCGCGGCAAGCAAGTTGCTCGTCCTCGTCCTCCTACTCGTCCTCGAAAATCCGAAATCCGAAATCCGAAATCCGAATGATCGAGGACGAGGACGAGGACGAGGACGAAGAGGGGGCGGAGGCAATGACTTGAACTTGATTGCGCCCCGGCGAAGCGCGGGCCATGCTGGGCGCGTGAGTTGGCTGGGATACATCCTCATCTTTGCCGCTGGCTTCTTATGCGGGCTGGCGACTTGGCTGTTGTGGATGGCGCTGCGTTTCGCCGCCGATCTGAAGGCGGCGCGCGCGGCGGTCGGCGGCTACCTGAGCGGCGTGAACCGGGGCGAGGTGGACTTGCAAGCGCTGGAGGCGGTGAGCCAGTGCAAAAACCGGCTGCGCTGGCAGCGCAAGCTCAATCCCGAATGGCTGCCGCCGCTGGTGGACGAGGTGCCCAAGCTGGTGTGCGAGATTGCGGCGATCTATCATCCCCGGCACGAGAACCCGCTGCTGGCGCCCGGCCTCGGCCAGTTCTCCCGCGCCGTGCATCTGGCGGCGCTGGACGTGGCGGATTTTTTGCAAACCCGGCCCATCGGCCGGCTCATTGACGTGAGCGCTGGCACCGCGCTCAAGACCTGGGAGATGACGCACAAAATCGCCAAACACGAGGCGGTGCGGGAGGCCGGCAAATGGTACCGCCGCCTGCTGCCGGTGTGGCAGGCGGTGCTTTACAAATCCCCGGTCATGTGGGCCTCCGTCGCCGTGTCCAACGTCGCCGCCCGCACTTTGCAGCCCGCCATCATCGACATCGTCGCCCGCCGCGCCATCGATCTCTACGGCGGCAAATTGGGGCCGGTGGGGAAGGGGGAGTGAGCGCCGGAGGGCGCAAGGGGCAGAGGGCAGGGCGCAGGGCGAGTATTCCGCTTTGCGCCCTGCCCTCTGCGCTCTGCCCCCGCGCTCCCGCCCTCCGAGGTTTCGCATTTTTCCCTTTCCTCCACGCTTGTCCTCCGTTCTTTGTCAGGCCCACCCTCCTCCCGATGACAACGACGACACCCTGGTACCACATCGAAAACGAAGCCGAAATCGCCAGCCCGGCTTTGCTGCTTTACGCGGACCGCATCGAGCACAACCTGGCGCTGATGCTGAAAATCGCCGGTTCGCCGGAGCGGCTGCGGACGCATGTGAAGACGCACAAGCTGGCTCCGCTCATCCGGCGGCAGATGGAGCTGGGCATCACCAAGTTCAAATGCTCCACCATCGCCGAGGCGGAGATGTGCGCCGCGGAAGGAGCGCCGGACGTGCTGCTGGCCATGCCCTGCGCCGGTCCCGCTGCCGCCGGACGGCTGGCCGCGCTGGCCAAGCTGTTTTCCAAGACCACTTTCTCAACGCTGGCCGATGACGAGGAGGTCGTGGCTTTCCTCGCCTCCGCCGCACAACGCAACAACGTCAGTTTCGGCGTGTTTTTGGACATCAACTGTGGCATGGGCCGCACCGGCATCGCGCCGGGACAGCAGGCCGCCTACATCGCCACCATGATCCGCGACACGCCGCGGCTGCAGTTCATCGGCGTCCACGCCTACGACGGGCATCTCTACGATCCCGACCCGGCTGTGCGCCGCGAGCGTTGCGACGCCGCGCTCGCGCCCGTCATCGCTTTTGTCGATGAGTTGCGCGGCATGGGCTTGGTCATCAAGGAGTTTCTCTGCGGCGGCTCGCCCACCTTCGGCATCCACGCCAGCTACCCGGAACGCACGCTGAGCCCGGGCACCACGGTGCTGTGGGACTTCGGTTACGGCGACAAATTCCACGACGACCTGCCTTTCCTGCCCGCCGCCGTGCTGCTGGCGCGCGTCGTCTGCAAGCCGAGCCCGGATCACATCACCGTCGATCTCGGTTACAAGTCGGTGGCCTCCGAGAACCCGCATCCCCGGGTGCGTTTCGAGGAGTTGGGCGCGGACGTGGAGGCGGTGATGCAGAGCGAGGAGCACCTCGTGCTCAACGTCGGCCAGTCCGAACGCTTCCGCATCGGCGACGCCCTGCACGGCATCCCGCGCCACGTCTGCCCCACGGTGGCGCTGTATGGCGAGGCCGTCGTCATCCGCGACGGACGCGCGGTGGAGACCTGGCCCATCACCGCGCGCAACCGGCGGATCACGGTGTGACGGAGCGCGGGTGCCCTCACCCGCAGTCGAAGGCGCCCCGCCTTCGACTCCGA
>CAZNKC010000346.1:0-3120 GCA_964573315.1 uncultured Verrucomicrobiaceae bacterium
CCCAATGGTTGTTCATGAATCAATGAATGTCAATGACTCCGAACAGTATTGGGCACGATGCCCGCGCCCCATGCTTGGCTGCCATCCTTTCAGGATGGCGCGCTGGGCAAGGCCGTTCGGGTTGCTCTCCGGTGGTATCGCGCTACGCGCTCAACCACCGGCTAATGGCTGGGAACCCTGCGGGTTCCACGCGGCCACGATAAAAGGCGCTTGCCCAAGTGTCGGCCAAGGCTTGGCGCTGGTCAAAACGCCAGACTTAGCAAGTCTGATTCCTTGGCCGCCGTGCTCACGGCGGTTTTTTAAATGTCTCTATTCGTGACCATTCGTGTTTATTAGTGGTTCAAAAAATCCATGCCCGGCGGATGGATACCGCGTTCGGTGATAAGCGCGGTGACGAGGCGGGCGGGGGTGACGTCGAAGGCGTGGTTGGCGGCGGGGGAGGTTTCCGGGATGAGGCGGATGCGGTGATGAACCCCGGTTTCATCCGGGCCGTCTATCCAGGCGAGTTCGCCGGGGTGGCGCTCTTCGATGGGGATTTGCGCGAGGCCGTCGGTGAGGGTCCAGTCGATGGTGGAGGTGGGCAGGGCGACGTAAAAGGGGATGCCGTTGTCGCGGGCGGCGAGGGCTTTCAAATAGGTGCCGATCTTGTTGGCGACGTCGCCGGTGCGGGTGACGCGGTCGGCGCCGGTGATGACGAGATCGACGAGGCCGTGCTGCATGAGATGGCCGCCGGTGTTGTCGGCGATGACGGTGTGGGGCAGGCCTTCCTGCGCCAGTTCCCAGGCGGTGAGGCGGGCGCCTTGGTTGCGCGGGCGGGTTTCATCCACCCAGACGTGGACGGGGATGCCGGCGGCGTGCGCGGCATAAATGGGCGCGGTGGCGGAGCCGTGATCGACAAAGGCCAGCCAGCCGGCGTTGCAGTGCGTGAGGATGCGGACGGGCTGGCCGGGGGTTTTGCCCGCGGCGATTTTTTCGATCAACGGCAGCCCGTGCCGGCCAATGGCGGCGCAGGCGGCGGCGTCTTCGTCGGCGATGCGACCGGCTTCGGCGAGCGCGGCGTCCGGCCAAGCGGCGGGCGGCAGGGGCAGGAGGTGGTCGAGCTGGCGTTGCACGGCCCAGGCGAGATTGACGGCGGTGGGGCGGGTGGCGATGAGGAGATCGGCCTTGGCTTGAAGAGTGGCGGCAGGATCGGCAGCGGTGGCGGCTTCGCGGGCGGCGAGCGCCATGCCATACCCGGCGGTGGCACCGATGCAGCCGGCGCCGCGCACGGTCATGTCCGCAATGGCGCGGGCGGCGGCTTCGGTGTCCGGGAGGTCGAGCAGGCGGAATTCCCAGGGCAGCAGGCGCTGGTCAATGACGCGGACTTGGCCGTCGGCGAACCAGACGGTGCGGTAGGGGGTGCCGTTGATGAGCATGGCGGGGGTGAAGCAGAGGGCAGAGAGCAGGGCGCAAAGCGTAATTACGCCCAGCAATCAATACGCCCTGCGCCGTGCCCTCTGCGCTCTGCCATTCGGATTTCGGATTTCGGATTTTTTGTCCGAAAGTCGGGGGCCGCTGCCTCTTTATGTCAAATAGAAGCTTTTTTTGGAGGCCAGCCATGATGATTCCACATTACGAGTATTTGACGAACCGCCGGGACATTTTGCGCCGGGGAGGGGCGGGGTTTGGGGCGTTGGCGATGTCGGCGCTGCTGGGGGATTCGGATTTGCAGGCGGCGCTGGGGGATCCGGCAGGTCAGGCGGGGGTGCCGGCGACGGCGAAGCTGGCGCATCGGGCGGGGCAGGCGAAGAGCGTGATTTTTGTGTTCATCGAGGGCGGGCCGAGCCACCTTGACTTGTTCGATCCGAAGCCGCTGCTGCGGGAGCTGGACGGACAGTCGCTGCCGGAGAGCTTCGGGTCGGTCATCACGGCGATGGGCGAGTCGAGGGCTCCGCTGATGACGGACAAGCGGGAGTGGAAGCAGCACGGGGAAAGCGGGTTGTGGATTTCCGACTGGCTGCCGCACACGGCGAAAATGGCGGATGAGTTGTGCGTGATCCGCTCGTGCGTGTCGGACGGCATCAACCACTCCGGCGGGGTGTGCCAGATGAACACGGGATCGATCTTCGGCGGGCGGCCTTCGCTGGGGGCGTGGGTGAATTACGGCTTGGGCACGGAGAACGCGAACCTGCCGGCCTTTGTGGTCATCAAGGACACCGAGACGCAGGTGGTGAACGGGGTGCGCAACTGGGGCTCCGGTTTCATGCCGGCGGTGTATCAAGGGGTGGAGTTCGAGGGCGGCACGCAGCCGATCGCGAATCTGGCGCCGCCTTCGGGCATGAGCGTTTCCCGGCAGCAGGGCAAGCTGGCGTTTTTGGACAAGTTGAACCGCGGCTACAACGCTCCGCGCACGGACAACACGGACCTGGACGCGCGCATCCGCGCTTACGAGCTGGCCTTCCGCATGCAGTCGGAGGCGCCGGAGGCGGTGGAACTGAGCCGGGAGTCGGAGGCGACGAAAAAGCTCTATGGCATCGACGATCCGAAGACGGCGGTGATGGGCCGCAACTGCCTGCTGGCGCGTCGCTTGGTGGAGCGCGGGGTGCGCTTCGTGCAGCTTTACCACGGCGCCGGCAGCAAGTGGGACTCGCACTCGAAGATCGAGGAAAACCACACCCGGCTCTGCCACCAGCAGGACCAGCCGGTGGCGGGCCTGCTGCGCGACCTGAAGGCGCGCGGGCTGCTGGACGAGACGCTGGTGATCTGGGGCGGCGAGTTCGGCCGCACGCCGATGAGCGAGAAAGGCGACGGCCGCGACCACAACCCGACCGGTTTCACCATGTGGATGGCTGGCGGCGGCGTGCGCGGCGGCCAGGTGGTGGGCAGCACGGACGATCTCGGCCTGCGGGCGGTGGAAAACAAAATGCACGTCCACGATCTGCACGCCACGATCCTGCACCTGATGGGCGTCGATCACACGCGGCTGGTGTTCAAATACAAGGGCCGTCCCGAGCGCATCGACATGAACGAGGGACATCCGAACACGAAGCTGACAGCTTAAAAGTACCACGCCTCTCCGAGGCGTATGTCTGAGGCGTTGCGGCGGCGCGTGTGTGAACAGATGCCTTTAGCCTAAAAACC
>CAZNKC010000347.1:0-3119 GCA_964573315.1 uncultured Verrucomicrobiaceae bacterium
CACCAATGGGCGAAAATCACCGAAAATCGTGCCGAATCCGCGAAGTCGGGCTAACAACGTCTGTTGATTGTTTAATGGCGAAGCCGCGCCGTCATCATTCTCAACACCGCATCCAGAATCTCACCCAGCCGCTTGCCCAAATCCCCGGCCAGGAAGCGCAGGACTAGCCAGCCGTGCGATTGCAGCAGGGCGTCTTTGCGGCGGTCGCGGCGATAGGCTGTCTCGTCGCCGAGATGTTGCGCGCCGTCGATTTCGATGACCAAGCGGGCGTCTTCGCAGAGGAGATCGACCTCCATCTGGCCGCGGTCGTCAAAAGGGATGGGGAGCAGGGCGTTGAGGTGGAAGCGCCCGGCCAGGGCGGGCAGGGTTTCGAGGCGGCGGAAGATGAAGGCTTCACTGGCGCTGCGGGCACGCGCGGCTCCTTCGGCGTCCGGCGCCGGGGGACGTGTGGCGTGGACGAAGAGTTGCGCCAGCGGGGTGTCCACGCCGTCCCGGATCAAGCGGCGCACGCTGGCGGCATAGTCCTGTTTCCACTGCGCATCGACGGGCAGAGGCACTTCCGGCGGCCAGCCGGGCAGGGCGCTGGCGGGAAGCAGGATCGTGTACTCCGACCACGCGGCCCCGTCTTTCCGCCTCGCGCACGATGGTTTCGAGCGCACCGCGTTCCATGCGCCGCATCTCTGACAGAAACGCCCACTGATCGGCATGAGGTGACAGATTCCGATCCACAAACACACTGTTGCCTTGCTCGCGAGCGGCCTTTTGCAACGGCAGTGCGATGAGGTTTCCGAATCCGCCGTGCGGCAGCGTGTCCTGGTTGGGAAAGAAGCGGTCATACGATTTCAAGCCTGCCTCTGGCCGGCACTCCATCGTTTCCGTCAACAGATGCGCGCCCAGTTTTCTTGCCAAGACCGCGGGAACCGGTTCGGCAAAGAAAATCCAAACATGCCCGCCGTTGCCCGAGCGGGATCGTTCCAAGGATGCAGGCACCCCTAGTCGTTCACAAGTCTCCAGATAGGCCAGGGCATCCGCAGTCCAGTCGCCTTCATCGAAATCCACGGCCAGGAAAAAGCAGGTCTCATCCAGCAGCATCGGATACACGCCCATCACGAAGCCGTGCCCGCGATCATCACGGCCCGACAAATGCCAGCGCACCACTTCATCGGTCACCGGCAGCCAGCGTTGATGCGGGCAGTCGCCGCACTTGATGCGCGGTTTCTCGCACACACCGCGCACCCATTCATTCCCGCATACCGGCGAGTAACCCGTCCGGCCTGTTTTCGCGCTCTCGAAACGCCGGGGATAGACTTCCTCCCGTCCGCGAAACAGGGAGCGAAACAACGCGATCTTTTGCGCGGACGGCGAGGCTTGGGAGATGGTCATGCGGCTTGCTTGCGGCGCGGGCGTAATGACCGGAGCCCGGCGTCAGTACAACCCCCGCACGCCGTTCGGGAGTTGGTGGAGCGTTTTCACTTCGGCGGGGGTGAGGGGTTTGTTGAAGACGGCGAGGTCGTCTTGATGGCCGACGTAGGCGGCGCCTAGGACTAGGGCGACTTGGGCGGGATCCCAGCCGAAGGTTAAGTCCCAGCCTTCGATGCTGCCTTGCAACTCCGCGTTGAGGTAGAGGCTGCCGGAGGCTTTGCCGGTTTTGCTGTTGACGTTGTCGAGCGTGAAGACGGCGTGCGTCCATTTGTCCCGCGAGAAGGGGGCGTTGGCGACTTGCACCATGGGGCGTTTCTCGTCCGGGATGTCCGCCCAGTTGATGTCGGTGGGGTTCCAGATGTGGTAGAGCGGGCGGATGGCGTAGCGGAAAAAACGCGGGGTTTCGTCCTTGGACCACTCCAGGAAGATGAAGCCTTTTTTGCTGTCATCGCCGACGATCTGCACGGGGTCGCAGTAGCCGGGTTCCAGGTCTTCGTCGGGCGTGAGCCTCAGCCACACGGACACCGAGGCGTTCCAGCTTTGGTCGTTGTAGTTCACGACGTTGACGCCGGAATACTGCGGGCGGGTGGCGCCTTTTTTCGGGAAATGCGCCGCGCCGCCGAAGCGGCCTTCTCCGGGGGCGAGACGGGCTTCTTCGTTGCCGGTGAAGGGGATCAGTTCCCCGCTTTTTTTGAGGAAACAGGTCTTGGCGCCTTTGGAGAAATCGGCGTCGAAGCCGCTGTCGAAGGAGGCGTGGAAGGTCAGGGCTTCGCGCAGGGTTTTTTCTTCCTCGCCGGGCGCGGTGATGGCGGCGGATAAGAGCAGGGCGGTGGTGAGCGAGAGCGTGGCGGTCGGTTTCATGGTTTGATTCATACGTTTTGTGGCAGGGGCTTTTAGCCGGTCGGTTGTAGCATGGGCTTTCAGCCTGTGACGAGTGGTTCAGGCTTCCGAGCTTGAGTGCCTCTCGCCGACCAGCGGGTGGGGTTGCGATTTTTGAGCAAGAGCAGAGGGGTGAAGTGGGGGGGGCGGAAAATATGAGTCTGTCTTTTCCTGTCACGCAGCGGCTCCGCGCCGCCTCCGCCCGCGAAAAAATGGGCGGGAACAGAGTCCCGCCCTCCAGGGAGTAGCTTGGGCATTCTGCCTGAATGCGCCCAGCTAACGAACAGCGGGTGAGGGCACCCGTACTCCAAGCGAGCGAGGGCGCTCGCGCTCCGTTATTTTTTTGGCGCTTTCTTGAGAGAGGCCAGGTACTCGACCACGTCGCGAATTTCGCGTTTGGTGAGGATGCCTAGCATGGGGGGCATGACTGAGATTGGCGGGGTTTGGGCGGTGATGTTGGCGCGTTGGATTTTATGTTCCGCGCCGTCCGCCGCGCGTAGTTTCAGGGTGAGCGGGGTTTCTTCCAAAACCGTGCCGGCCAGCGCGGTGCCGTCCTTCAGGGTCACGGACACCATGCCGAATCCCGGGGCGATGACTGCGCCCGGCGACAGCAGGGACTCCAGCAGGTACTCGCGTGTCTGGAGATTGCCGATGCCTGTAAGCGGTGGTCCCACGTTGCTGCCTTCCGCGGCTTCCGCCACATGGCAGGCCAGGCAGTTGCCGCCGAGGTGGTTGGTCACCACGTCCTTGCCGCGCGCGCGGTCGCCGCCGTGCAGGAGTTCGGCGGGCAGGGGCATGATGGGCAGGCCGTTGGCGTT
>CAZNKC010000348.1:0-3108 GCA_964573315.1 uncultured Verrucomicrobiaceae bacterium
GAACTCGTGAGAGTTTGGCTGGGTGGTGCGGGGGCTTGGGGGCGTGCTGGGGAAGTCTGACGACTTCCGCTACTATTTCAGGGCGCGGCTTTGCGGTGCTCGAAAATCCACCGGTGCAGTTCCGGGCGGGCATAGACACCGCCGGAGATGGAATGGCCCTCTCCCTGGAGGATGGTGAACTCCACTTTTTCCCCGCCGAGCGCCTTGATCGCGTCCACCATATTCTTCGACCGGTCGAGCGGCACCTCCGTGTCCTGGTCGCCATGGAAAGCCCAGATGGGGGTTTCCTTCAAGGCCTCCGCCTTTTTCGGATCGCCGCCGCCGCACAGCGGCACCACCGCCGCGAACACGCCCGGATAAGCCGAGGCGAGATTCCACGAGCCGGAGCCGCCCATGGAGGATCCGGTCAGGTAGATGCGCGACTCATCGATGGGCAGCTTGTCCGTGAGGTCCGCGATCAAGGCCATCAGATTCGACGCCACCTCGTTTTTCCAGCCGATGTCGCGGCTCGGACACTGTGGCGCGAGGATGAAGCAGGGCCGTTCCGCCTGATTTTCCGGCGCGCTGAAAGGCCGCGTCGCGCCGCCCATCTGCGCTTCGTTGTCCGATCCGCTCTGGCCGGCGCCGTGCAACCAGATGAGCAGCGGGTAACGCTCGCCTTCTTTCCATTTCGGATTGCCGTAAAATTGGTAGTTCAGCCCTTGCGGCGACACCGCCTTGACGAACTGCCCGGCCACCTTGTCCGCGTGCGGCCCGCTCTTCAACCCGGCGTCGCGCCCCTGTTCACGCAGCAGGCCGCGCACCAGCGACTGGTCCGCGGCGGAGAGTTTTTCCAGCGGCAACTTGAAGATTTTGAAATCGTCCGTCCGCTTGATCTTCACCTCGTCCTGAGTGAACTCCACCAATTCGCCTTCAAAGGACGCTTGGCCGTCCGCCGAGGTCCAGACGCGGCGTTCCACGCCCTGCGCGGCGGCGGAGAGGCCCAGAATCAACATCGCGAGCACGCGCGGCCAGGAGGTCATGATTTTCATGGACCGATGATGACGGCTTTTTCGGGGGCAAGTCAAGCCTCATCGCACGGTGTTCGGCGGTTGACGAACGCCCGAGTCCCGTTCACATGAGGCTTTGTCCCGCATGGTTGAGTATCTCAAAATCTGTCGCCCCGACCACTGGCTGAAAAACATCTTCATCGTCTTCGGTCATGCCGTGGCCTGGGCGCTGGTGCTGGATTTTGCCTTCAACGCGGAACTGGTCCGGGTGGCGCTGCTGTCGCTCGTGCCCGCCTGTCTGGTGGCCTCGGCCAATTACATCCTCAACGAGATTCTCGACGCGCCGTTCGATGCCATGCACCCGACGAAGCGCCACCGCGGCATCCCCGCGGGCAAGGTGAAGGTGCCGGTGCTATGGGTGATGATGGCCGGGTTGATCGTCGCGGCTTTCGCGCTGGCTTGGTGGTGGGATTTCAACTGGGCCTATCACGCCGCGCTGCTGCTGCTGCTGCTCAGCGGGCTGGTCTATAATGTGCCGCCTCTGCGGCTCAAGGACCGGGCGTTTGCCGATGTCATCGCCGAGTCCTTCAACAATCCCGTCCGGCTCTGGCTCGGTTACTACGCCCTGGTCGAGCCGCGTCATGTGCCGCCGCTGTCCATCGTGCTGTCCTGGTGGTTTTTCGGCGCGCTGCTGATGACCGGGAAACGCTACGCGGAATTCCGCTTCATCGGCGATGCCGGGTTGAGCGGGCGTTATCGCCGTTCGTTCAAGACTTACACGGAAAAAAGCCTCATCTTGGCGATGATCGGCTACGCCAATCTGTTTTGCTTCTGCGCCGGGGTGGCGATGGCGGTTTATCCGCAGTTGCAGAATCTCGTGTTCGTCGCTCCGGTCATCGTGGCGGCGGTGCTGGTGTATTTTCACCACGCCATGAAGGAGGAGGCGGCGCGGCTGGAGCCGGAGCAGCTCATGCGCAATCCCTGGATCATTCTCTGCACGCTGGTCACCGCGGCGGCCGCGTTGTGGCTGCTGCTGGCGCCGCGCAACTACGCCAAGATGCTGCACCTGCTGGGGCCGCTGGAGTTTTGAGCGCGGGGGTGTGCGCGGCGGGGAACTGATTTTGACAGGATTGACAGGATTTTTTCAGGATGAACAGGATGAATGGGGTTTTCCGATTTCTGCCCACTGCCCACTGCCTGCCGACCACGGTTTGCTGATTTTCGAGGACGAGGACGAGTAGGAGGACGAGAACGATTCACTGTCGCACACCGCCCGCCGCTTTTTTGTTGCGGCGTTACAAACGAAGTTTCAACGTGCAATGGCATTTGTGTTCCAAATGCGTTGAGTGCCGTCCGACTCCATTCAACAAACACACTGCAACACACACTGCCATGAACGAAACCATCCCGCCCCCGCCTGTCTTGGCCGCGCCGCCGCCGGCTTCTTCCTGGAAAAAGCCGGCGTTGCTCATCCTCGCTGCCATCCTCGGCTGCTGCGCCCTCACCGCCGTTGGCACCGCTTGGTGGGTGAAGCGCAACTTTTACGCCTCTCCGCTCAGTCCCGTGCAACTCAGCGTCCAGGAACAGGCGGCGCTGGAACGCAAGCTGGAGGCTTTGGAAGTGGTCGAGGAAACCGCCGTCACACCGCCCGCCGCGAGCGATCCCCGCGAAATCTCCCTCACCGCCAAGGAGATCAATGCCTTCCTGGCCCAGCAGGGGTTGGGCGACCAGATCAAGGTGGATCTGTCCCGCGACCGCATCGCCGCCAGCTTCATCGTGCCGGTGGACAAGGATTTCCCCGTGATCGGCGGCACCACCTTGCGGTTCCGTCTGGCGCTCGGCGCGCTCATCGATGCCGCCGGCAAATTCGTGCTCAAGATCGACGACGTCACGGTCGGCGGCATCCCGGTTCCGAACGCCTGGCTGGGCGATATGAAGGGGCTGGACCTCGTCACCGCCAATCTGGACAGCGAGCCCGCCGTGCGGCGCTTTGTCGAGGGGATCAAGGAGTTCGAGGTGCGCGAAGGCAGTCTGCGCGTGCGGCTCAATGAGTGAGGCGCGCGGGAGGGAAGTTGCCCTGCCTGAGCTTTGCCGTTTTGACTTTGGCTCACTCTAACCC
>CAZNKC010000349.1:0-3050 GCA_964573315.1 uncultured Verrucomicrobiaceae bacterium
GCGCGCGCGAGTGGCTTTGGCTGATGGCGCGCCAGCGCCGCGGCCATCTCATCCAAGTTGGCTCGCTGGTCGCGCTGCGCGGCACCGCGGGCCAAGCCAACTACGCCGCCGCCAAAGCCGGCTTGATCGGGCTCACCAAATCCATCGCCCTCGAATACGGCGCCCGCGGCCTGCGCGCCAACTGCGTGCTGCCCGGCCTGTTGGAAACAAAAATGACAGCGTCCCTGTTGAGCGACCCAGCACGGCGGCGCGAACTGGAGGAACAACACGCCCTGCGCCGCTTCAACACCGCAACAGACGCCGCCCGCTTCATCGTCTTCCTCGACACCCTGACCCACGTCTCCGGCCAAGTCTTCCAACTCGACAGCCGCATCGGGCGCTGGTGACGCCAAGGAGCGGCGGTTTGCAACCGCCCAAACCCCCGCGGCGCTTGGAAAAGCCCACTCCCACGCCGATCTTCGCCATCTTGAGCGATGGCCTGGGGCGCAAGGATGAAAACGATTGATTTGTGGCACAAAATGGAACACATTCAGCCAATGCCAAGCCTCAAAGACAAGCCTCGACGCTCGGAACGCCTTGTTGCCCGAATCGCTCCGGAAGACAAGGCGCTGCTTGAGCATGCCGCCGCGTTGGAAGGGGCTTCCGTGGCGTCTTTTGTCGTGTCCCATCTCCGGTCGGCCGCCCGGGAAGTGATCCAACAGCACGAAGTCATCCGGCTAAACGCCCGCGAGTCGCGGCGCTTCATGGATGCGCTTCTCGCTCCGCCGGGCAAGGCGCCCAAGCGATTTCAAAAAGCGCTGCGCTTGCATCAAGGTTCCGTCAGGGAGAGTTGACCTCCAGCCAGCGAGCAGCCTGCTTGAGAGGCAGAAACAGACGCGATCCAGTCAGTCCCTGAAACCCAAACTCCGCGTAAAACTCACGAGCCTTGTCATCCTTGGGATCGGTCACCATGGCCCATGACGCCACTTCACGCGCGCCCGCAATGGCCCGCTGCAAGGCGCTGATCATCAGGCGATCTCCCAAGCCTTGGCCGCGAAACTTCAAAGACCGGGCCAGCCGGCCCAGCAAGGTAGCCGGAAATTCGGGGTAACGCGGCAGCTTTTCCAAGAACGCTGAATCCCCGACATCCGCGCACCGGATCGCTGCGGCGGACAAAGTGTAATACCCCGCAATGCAGCCAGTATCCGCCTCCGGCACCGCCACAAAACAGGCCGCGACCCGCGTCTCCATCTCCTTCCTCGCCCGGGTTTTGAGATAATCATTCAGTGCCTCCACCCCGCAATCGAACTCCTCCCGCCGATGCTTGGCGGGATCAAGTGGCTCTATGAGAAATAGCGTGGTGTCAGGCATTAAAAACTTGGTTATCCGGCCTCGTTGTTGCCGGATGCCAACAACAGGAAGGCGATGCTAAGCCAGTCCTGAATACGCTTCAACTCAACTTGGCTGAGTCTGAACTGGCCGGATAGAAGCTTCACCAGCAGGCTGCGCGGATCGTGCAGCCCAGCGCTCTGAAGTTTAAAACTTGCCCACGGCCTGAAGCCAAGAGATGGCGCACCCGTCAGGATTCGAACCTGAAACCTTCTGATCCGTAGTCAGATGCTCTAATCCGTTGAGCTACGGGTGCGTGCCGCCGGGCTTTCGCCCGTTCTTGGCGGACTGAGATACTACGCTGAACCCGCGCTTTGTCAAATGCCGGGCGCGATCTTTTTGTCGCCGTTTGGCCGGGGCGCACGCGGCATGGAGCGCCGACGAATCGCCGGCTCACGTCCCGGTGGATTGGAGACGGGCATCCGGCTCTTTGGACTGCGGCAGCCCTGCTGCCGCTTTGGGGCGTTGGCAGCCCTGCTGCCGGGGGTGGACTCCGCCAACACGAACGGCTTCCCCCCGCACGTCTTGCCAGCAGGGCTGGCTGCGGGAAAGCGGCAGCAGGGCTGCCGCAGTCCAAAGACTTATCTTGTATTTACGGCGCCTTGGCCGCATCATCGGGCTTTGAGATGACTCCTGACATTCAGCCCGTTGCCGGCGCCGCGCCCTTGCTCCAGATCAAGAACCTCCGCATCCGTTTCAAACGACACGGCGCGGAGCCTGCGGAGGCGGTGCGCGGCATCGACCTGACCTTGCAGGATGGCGAGTCCATCGCCATCGTGGGGGAGAGCGGCAGCGGCAAGAGCGCCACCGCGCTCGCGCTCGCCCGGCTGCTGCCGGAGCCGCCCGCGCTCGTCAGTGCCGATGAGTTGCGGCTGGCGGGCCATGAGGTGCTGCGGATGAGCGAGCGCCAGTTGCGCCGGATTCGCGGCAAGGACATCGCCTACATTTTCCAGGAGCCGACCACCTCCCTCAACCCCGTGCTGACCGTGCGCACCCAACTGGCCGAGGCGCTGGCGCTGCATCGCCCCGATGTGAAAGACCGTGACGCGGAGATCATCGGCTGGCTGCGCAAGGTCGGCATCACCGAGCCGGAGAAGCGGCTGCGCGCTTACCCGCACGAGTTGTCCGGCGGCATGCAGCAGCGTGTCATGATCGCCATGGCGCTGTGCTGCCGGCCGCGGTTGTTGATCGCGGACGAACCCACCACGGCGCTCGATGTGACTATTCAGAAACAGATCATGGATTTGCTGGCTGGGTTGCGCTGCGATCTCGGCATGAGTTTGATCCTCATCACCCACAACCTCGGCATCATCCGCGACGTGGCCGACCGCGTGCTGGTCATGTTTCGCGGGCGCATCGTCGAGCAGGGGCCGGTCAATGACATCCTCACCCGTCCGTCGCATCCTTACACGCAAGCGCTGCTGGAGTGCGTGCCGCGCCTGGGGGTCAAACAGGAGCGGTTGCGCACGATCGACCACGCGCGGCTGGAAGAGGCGGGGGTTGGGTGAGGGACAAAGAGTGTCAAGAAAGTACCCCGCCTCTCCGAGGCGGGATATAAAGTGGGGCAACCATCTTGGCTGCCTTATCAGGAGAGCGGGCCTCCCGCTGTGGGTCAGGACTTCGCGCATGGAGCGCACGCGTCCCGCGTGCTGCGTTTGGCGTCCCGCCGAACGCATTGCGGC
>CAZNKC010000350.1:0-3001 GCA_964573315.1 uncultured Verrucomicrobiaceae bacterium
TCCACTGTGCCGCCGGCGCGTTCGGGCCGCTTTATCCGGGCGGCTTTGGTGATTTTTCCGCTGGGCACGATCCTGCTGGGGATCGCTTCCTTTGGCATCTGGTCGTGGAAGAAAGACCGGGCGGAGGATCGCAACCTGCGGTATGCGACGGCGTTGCGGCAGGCGCCGGAGGCGGCGGCTTGGGGGCGGCATCTGGCGGTGCTGGAGCAGGTGGCCAAGGGCGGGCCGCGCGACCGGCTGGCGTCCACGGCGAGTTATTTGGAGTCGAGCCTGGGGGCGGAAGGAATGGGGTACAGCCCGCGGCGGTTGATCGCGAAGCTGGATGAGGAGGGCACGGTGGACGGCGTGCTGGTGGAATTGCTCGGCAAGCAGCGTCCGCGCGAGGTGGTGCTGGTGGTGCTGGCCTACGGTGCGGCGGAGGCGGACCAAGTGCGGGCGGAGAACGCGGCTCTGGCGTCGGCGCTGAGCCTCGCGCATTGGCTGACCGGGGAGCTGGTGACACGCACTCTGCGTTTCGGATTTCTGCCGCTGGAGGCGCTGGATGAAAAGACGCGGCTGGAGGCGTTGACGCGGCTGGGCGAGGAAATGCGGCGGCGCGACGAGCGGGTCACGCATTTGGTCGATGTGTCGCCGGGCGCGACGGATTTGGCGGCGGAAGCGGGTCCGGCCTTTGAGATGGCGGCGCGTGGCACGGTGAGCGTGCGGCTGGCGTTGCCGGCGCGGGCGGACGGAGAAGCAGCGCCGGCTGAGTTCACGGCGCTGCGGGCGCGGCTGCTGGGGTTGGCGGAGGGTGGGTGACCGCACCCCTGGTAGGGATGCGCTGTGCCGCGTCCCACTTCAAAGAGGGCGGAGGCGGCGCGGAGCTTGGGGATGATCGGCAGATTGAGGACGAGGACGAGGACGAGGACGAGGACGAGGACGAGGACGAGGACGAGGACGAAGGAGGCTCCGCGCTCTGCGGGAATTCCCTCTTTACTGCCCGCGCATCCCGTTTAACGCTTCGGCGACATGGCAATCCAAAGAGCTCTCCTTTCCGTCTCCGATAAAACCGGCCTCCTCGACTTTGCCCGGGGTTTGGAGGCGCGCGGGGTGGAGATTTTGTCCACGGGCGGCACGGCGCGGCATCTGGCCGAGGGCGGGCTGAAGGTGCGCGACGTGAGCGAGTACACGGGTTTCCCGGAGATGTTCGACGGCCGCGTCAAGACGCTGCATCCGAAGGTCCACGGCGGTCTGCTGCAGCGCCGCGGCCACGACCAGGACGAGCGGGACGCGGGCAAGCACGAGATCCCGCCCATCGACTTGGTGGCGATCAATTTGTACCCCTTCGAGCAGACCGTGGCCAAAAAAGACGTGACGCTGAAGGAGGCGATCGAGAATATCGACATCGGCGGGCCGTCGATGCTGCGCTCCGCGGCCAAGAACCACAAGTGGGTGACGGTGCTGTGCGATCCGGAGGACTACGACGGGGTGCTCCAGGAAATGGAGGAGCACGCTGGCGACACCACGCTGGCGACGCGCGAGCGGCTGGCCTGCAAGGTGTTTCTGCGCACCTCGAACTACGACGCGGCGATCGGCAACTACCTCAATCGCGAGCAGGTGACACAAAAGACCTTCAACGTGAGCCTGCCGCTCTACAGCGAGTTGCGCTACGGCGACAATCCGCACCAGGAGGCCTCGCTGTATGGGGACTTCGGCGATTACTACACGAAGCTGCACGGCAAGGAGCTGTCCTACACCAACGTGCTGGACATCCACGCCGCCACCGGGCTGATTCATGAGTTCCGCCGGCCGACGCTGGCGATTTTGAAACACACGAATCCCTGCGGTGTCGGCAGCTCGGACGACGATCTGCGCGAGGCTTGGCAGCGGGCGTTCGAGACGGACAAGCAGGCGCCTTTCGGCGGCGTGATCGTCATCAATCGCTCCATGCCGCTGGCCCTGGCGCGGGTCATCTCGGAGATTTTCACCGACATCATCATCGCGCCGGACTTCGACGCGGACGCGCGCGCGCATTTGCAGAAGAAAAAAAATCTGCGCCTCATTCAGATGCTGCCGGAGGCGGCGGAGGCGCTCAGCGAGCCGGTGGTGCGCTCGGCGCCGGGCGGTCTGCTGGTGATGGATTCCGACCCGCGCGCGCTCGGCCTGGACGATTTGGAAAGCAAGGTCAAAACCAAACGCCCGCCGACGCGCGACGAGTTGGAGGCGATGAAGTTTGCCTGGCGAGTCGTCAAGCATGTGAAGTCGAACGCCATCGTCTTCGCCGGGCAGGACCGCACGCTGGGCATCGGCGCGGGGCAGATGTCGCGCGTGGACTCCTGTCGCATCGCGGTGTGGAAGGCGCAGGAGGCGGGGTTGTCTTTGGAAAATTCGGTGGTGGCCAGCGATGCGATGTTTCCTTTCGCCGACGGCCTGATCGCCTGCGCCGAAGCGGGTGCGACGGCGGCGATCCAGCCGGGCGGTTCGGTGCGTGACGAGGAGGTCATCGCGGCGGCGGACGAGCGCGAGATGGCGATGGTGTTCACCGGGCACCGGCACTTTTTGCATTGATTGAGGGCTTCAGTTTCAAATTTACAGTCATGCCGATTTTGTCCGTGACATTACGGTCAGGGCGGGGCGGCGTCAGCCGCCGCGGTAGGGCGGACGTGTCGTCCGCCTCGTCAAGCGGGCTTGCAGCCCGCTGCTCCGTTGACATGCCGGCGGGCTGGGAAGCCCGCCGGACAGGGCGGACGACACGTCCGCCTTACCTTCCTCCTGCCAACCATGAATGACATGCTGCGCGTGATCTTGATCGCGGTGGAGTATTTGGCGTGGGTCGGTGTTTTCGGCTACGGGGTTGCCGTTTTGGTGTTGGGAACCGTGAAGCCGGAGGAGGGCAAGGATGATGATCCGAGTCGAGGGGCAGGCTATATTTGGGGATGGTTTTTGCTGTTGGGAGTGGACTTGTTGCTCGGCGCGGGCGGATTGCTGGCCGGAGGTGTGCTGCTGCTTTTGTTCCTGCTGA
>CAZNKC010000351.1:0-2984 GCA_964573315.1 uncultured Verrucomicrobiaceae bacterium
CCATGCCTGGTGCGAGGTCTACCTGCCCGGCGCGGGCTGGATCGGCCTCGACCCCACCTCCGGCATGTTGGCGGGCGAGGGGCACCTGCCGCTCGCGGCCACGCCGGACCCTTCCAGCGCGGCGCCGGTCACGGGCCAAGTGGAAAAGTGCGAGGTGGAGTTCCATCACGAAATGCAGGTCGCCCGCGTCCATGAATCCCCGCGCGTGACCAAGCCCTACACGCCGGAGCAATGGGCGGAGATCGAGGCGCTCGGCCACCGCATCGACGAGGTGCTGGCGAAGGGCGACGTGCGCCTCACCATGGGCGGCGAGCCGACCTTTGTGAGCATTGACGACATGGATGGCGAGGAGTGGAACAGCGCCGCGACCGGGCCGCAAAAACGCCTGCTCTCCGACGAACTGATCCGGCGGCTGCGGCGGCTCTTTGCCCCCGGCGCGCTGTTGCATCACGGCCAGGGCAAATGGTATCCGGGCGAATCCCTGCCGCGCTGGGCGCTGGGTTGCTTCTGGCGCAAGGATGGCGAGCCGGTCTGGGACGACGTCTCACTCATCGCCGATGAAGCGAAGGACTACGGCCACGGCGAGGCCGAGGCGCGGACGTTTGGCCTCGCGCTCGCCGCCGCGCTCGGCGTGGACTCGCGCTGGCTCAAGGAAGCCTACGAAGACGTCTATTATTACCTGTGGCGGGAAAAGCGCCTGCCGGTGAACGTGGACCCTTTTCAATCGAACCTCAAAGACCCCGATGAACGCGCGCGGATGGCGAACGTGTTCGAGCAGGGGCTTGATAAAATCGCCGGTTACGCCCTGCCGCTGGAGCGTGCGAGCCAGGGCGGTGATCTGAGCTGGAAAAGCGGACCCTGGTTCGTGCGGGATGACAGGCTGCACCTCATCCCCGGAGATTCGCCCATGGGCCTGCGCCTGCCGCTCGACAGCCTGCCCTGGGTGAGCGCCACCGATTACCCGTGGATTTATCCCACCGATCCCGCCGCCGACTGGCCGGAGCTGCCGCCGCGCCCGGAGAGCCGCCAGCCGTTTTTGTACACCGCCTTGGGCGGCGGAAATGAAATGGGCATTCACGCCGGCCAAGGCAAGCCGCAGCGGCGCAAACTTCCGCCGCTGGATGAGGAATCGCCGGATGGCGCCAGTGCCAGCGAGCGCCGTCCCCTGCCCCAGGAATCCGCCTCATGGGTCATCCGCACCGCCATCTGCTTCGAGCCGCGCCACGGCCGCCTGCATGTTTTCATGCCACCGGTGGCTGAGACGGAGGATTACCTCGACCTCATCGCCGCCGTGGAGGACGTGGCCGCCACGCTGCGGATGCCCGTCATCATCGAAGGCGCCGCCCCGCCGTATGATCCCCGCTTGAACGTCATCAAAGTCACGCCCGACCCCGGCGTGATCGAGGTCAACATGCACCCGGTGAAAAACTGGAACGACCTCGTCGCCAACACCATCAGCCTCTACGAAGAAGCGCGCCTCACCCGCCTGGGCACGGAGAAATTCATGCTCGACGGCCGCCACACCGGCACCGGCGGCGGCAACCACATCGTTTTCGGCGGCGAGCGCCCGAAGGATTCGCCCCTGCTGCGGCGGCCGGACTTGCTCAAATCCCTGCTCGGCTATTGGCACAACCATCCCAGCCTCAGCTACCTGTTCAGCGGCCTCTTCATCGGCCCCACCAGCCAGCACCCGCGCGTGGACGAGGCCCGCAACGACGCGCTTTTCGAGTTGGAGCTGGCCTTCAAGGAAGTCGACCGCCACACCAGCAGCCAAGGCTTCACCCCGCCCTGGCTGGTGGACCGCCTGTTCCGCAACCTGCTCGCGGACGTCAGCGGCAACACCCACCGCACCGAATTTTGCATCGACAAGCTGTTCGATCCCTCCAGCAGCAGCGGACGCCTCGGCTTGGTCGAGTTGCGCTCCTTTGAAATGCCGCCTCATGCCGAAATGAGCCTCGCCCAGCACCTGCTGCTGCGCGCCGCCATCGCCCGCTTTTGGAACGAGCCGTACTCGCAAAACCTCGTGCGCTGGGGCACCGAACTGCACGACCGCTTCCTGCTGCCGCATTTCGTCTGGGAGGACTTTTGCGACGTGATCGAGGACATGCACGAGGCCGGTTATGAACTGAAGGCCGAATGGTTCGCGCCGCATTTGGAGTTCAAATTTCCCGCCATCGGCTCCATCACCCAGCGCGGCGTGCATCTCGACCTGCGCACCGGGCTGGAGCCCTGGCATGTGCTCGGCGAGGAAGGCGCGGCGGGCGGGACCGTGCGCAACGTGGACAGCAGCCTGGAGCGCGTGCAAATCAAGACCTCCGGCCTCGTCAACAACCGCCACATCATCACCTGCAACGGCCGCGTGGCGCCGCTGCATCCCACCGGCGTCGTGGGCGAATACGTGGCCGGCGTGCGTTACCGGGCTTGGCGGCCGCCGGAGTGCCTGCACCCGACCATCGACGTCCACAGCCCGCTGGTGTTCGACATCGTGGACACCTGGAACCAGCGCAGCATCGGCGGCTGCACCTATCACGTCGTCCACCCCGGCGGGCGCAGTTATGAAACCTTCCCGGTCAACAGCTACGAAGCCGAAAGCCGCCGCCTGTCCCGCTTCTTCCCCGGCGGCCACACCCCCGGCCCCATGGAGCCTTTGCACATCCCCGTCATCCCGGAATTTCCCCTGACGCTCGACCTCCGCCTGGGGTGAAACGCCGGTTCTTCTTCCGACATCTTACTCACCTGCCCCGCCGTCGATCAACCCCGTTCCAGCCAATCAAGGCATTCCGCCTCCGTCTCGAAAAACAGCAGCGCCTCCCCAAAGGCCAACAGCCGTGGCTCGTCCAACGCCCGCAACTTCGCGCCCGCCTGCCGCGCGATGCGCGGGAACTTTCGCTCCAGAAGGTGCAGCACGAGTGCCAACTCGCCCTCAGCCCGGCCTTTGAGTTTGCCGAGTTCAACGAACGGATTGACGAGGGTAGGCATGGGGG
>CAZNKC010000352.1:0-2965 GCA_964573315.1 uncultured Verrucomicrobiaceae bacterium
AATCCACCAGCTCCACCAGCCGTCGCCGATGACGTGGTTGGTGGCCGTGTTGCGCGTGCCATAGACCGCGCGCGACCACTCCGGGTGCTTCTCCGCCAGTTCACGGCTGTCCCAATCCTTGACCCCCTTCCAGCGCGACCAACAAGCGGCGGTGGGATGCTCCGTGTTGGAGACCCACCAGCCGTTCTTGCGCGCCAGCAGCGCCGCCACGCCGGAGGCATCCACGATCCAGCGCGCGCACACCGTGCGCGTGCCGCCGCCGTGTTTCACCTCCAGCATTTGCTCGCCGCCGGGATGGAGTTGCACGTTCGCGACGGTCGCGGGCCGGATCAGCGTGGCGCCGGCCGCGCAGGCGCGGCGCAGCACCTCCTCGTCAAAGGTGGAGCGGTCGAGCTGGAAGGAGGGGATGCGCGAGAGATATTTCGCGCCCAGCTCGCTGGCGTCGCCCACGTCCTGCACCTGATCGTTTTTAAACCAGAAGCGCAGCCCCTGCTTCACCAGATGGCATTCATTGAGGTACTGCGTCAGGCCCAGCACCCGGCACATGAAAAAAGCGCTCACCTCCACCGTGGCCTCGCCGACACGCCGCCCCAGCCGCTCCGCTTTCTCCACGATGAGCACGCGAATGCCCGGATTGTGCCGCAGCAACAAAGTGGCCGTGGCCGCGCCGGACAGCGCGCCCCCGATGACCACCACATCGTAAGCGGCGGAGTTCAAATCAGCATCGTCGTTCATGGCAGCGCAACACAGGTGCGAAGAACGACCGTAAAAAACCCCTGTCAAGGATCAAGCGCCTGGGGGTGTAAACGAGTCCAGCGTGGTTCAACACGGCGTTGACGTTGGGGGTTTGCCGTGGCAGTGTTTGAGCATGATTATGAAGTCTGTTTCAGCTCGCTATGATGGCGGGAGAGTGCTGTTCGACGAGGACATCACCATTCCGGCAGATGCCCGTCTGGTTGTGACCATTCTGGAAGATGCGGACACTGACAGAACGGAGTTCCATGAATTCGCTTCAACTGCGTTTGCGGATGCCTTTGACGAGGATGAGGTGGAGTATTCTGAGGCCGATTTGCGTCAATGATTCCCGGGCGTGTCATTTTGGCCCGTGTTCAGCAGTCTGACGGCCAATTCAAACGGCGGCCAGCAGTCGTTTTGGCTGCCCTGCCACCCTACAATGACCTCTTGATCTGCGGCATCAGTTCCAAGATACGCCACGAGGTCGCGGGCTTCGATGATGTCATCCGGCGCGACGACCCGGATTTCGTACAGAGCGGCCTCAAGGACACTTCGTTGATTCGTTTGGGACTGCTGACCACGATCCCTGTGGCGGCGGTGATAGGGGAGCTTGGCTCACTACCTCCCAAGCGTCACACCACATTGCTGAACCGGCTTGCGGACTACTTACGCTCCCCCGCCAGTTCCAGCCCCGGCTGACGCGACTTTCAAACAACAGAGAGTTCATGCGTGGGCTCTGTCATCATCATCCGCCGTCTTCCGCCCCCCGAACAGCGTCAGCAGCGGCCCGGTCAGCATGGTGGTGGCCAGGGCCATGATGACGAGCATGGTGAAGATGCGCGGGGAGAGAATGCCGAGATCGTAGCCGATGTTCAGGGCGATGAGTTCCATGAGGCCGCGGGTGTTCATGAGCGCGCCGAGTTGCAACGAATCGCGCCAGCTCATGCCGGTGAAGCGCGCGGTCACGGCGCTGCCGCCGAGCTTGCCGAGCGTGGCCACGGCGATGATGAGCAGGCACAGCAGCCAGCCCTGCACGTCGTTGAGCAGGCCGATCTGGGTGCGCAGGCCGGTGAATACGAAGAACAGGGGCAGCAGCAGCACGGTGCTGAAATTTTCCACCCGCACGTTCAGCTTGTGCCGAAAACCGTGGCGGTCCGGCATGATGGCGCCGGCCAGGAACGCGCCGAACAAGGCGTGAATCCCGATCGCCTCGGTGCAGAGCGCCGCCGCCATCACCACGCACAGCACGGTGGCCAGCGTGCCTTTGGACGGTTCCTCGCTCGCCAGCCGCCGCTCGCCCAGCCAAACGGGCAGGGCTTTGCGAACGCCCCAGATCATGACGGCGGTGAACACCACTACAAACAGCAGGTTCACGGCAGCGCCACCGAGGTTCGTCGCTCCCGCGATGGCGACCACGAAGGCGAGGATGCTCCACGCCGTCACATCCCCCACCGCCGCGCAGGTGAGCGCCGTGCTGCCGAGAAACGTCTTGGTCAGGCCGCGCTCCTGCAAAATCCGCGCCAGCACCGGAAACGCCGTGATGCTCATGGCGATGCCCATGAACAGGGCGAACGCCGTGAACGTGGCGCCCGGCGCGGCCAGCGAGTTGAACAGGAAATACGCCAGCAGCACGCCCAGCAGGTAGGGCAGCACGATGCCCGCATGGCTCACCATCACCACCATCCGCGCCTTGTTCCGCACATGGCTCACATCCAGCTCCATGCCGACGGCGAACATGAACAGGCAGACGCCCACTTGGCTCAGCAGCCGCAGCGACCCCAGCGAGGATTCGGGAAACACGAACACAAACGCATCCGGCGCCAGCCATCCGAACAACGACGGCCCCAGCAAAATGCCCGCCGCCATCTCCCCCACCACGGCGGGCTGACCCAGGCGCATGAACCCCTTCCCCATCAGCCGCGACACGGCGATGATGACCAGCAGTTGCACAAACAGATGGCTCAACGGGTGCTCGAAATTCGCCTTGATGCCCAGCCAAGCGGCCTCCCAGGCGGACACATCGGCAGCGCTTTCCCGCGCGACTCCGGCAGCGCCCCCCGGCGCCGGCAAGGAAGCCCCCAGCCGCAGAATCCAGGCAATCGCCAATGCCGCCAGAGTGATCGTGACGAGGTAATAGAGCGACGTGCGTTTCATCTGTTGGAGTCAAGCCTTTAGGCGATCATTAAAAGGGTGGAGCGCGGGGGACGTTCGAAAATGATCGGCTAAAGCC
>CAZNKC010000353.1:0-2946 GCA_964573315.1 uncultured Verrucomicrobiaceae bacterium
GAGAAGCGAACAGGATGCCGGAGGCATCGCAGCCATTAGCCGGTGGTGGAGCGAGGAACGAGCACCACCACCGGTAGCAGGGTCGCACCAAGCCCGCTACGACGCATCCCGGCAGGGATGCCAGCAGGAGTAGGTGGCGGCATGGCTGGCATCCCTGCCGGGATGCGGGGACCGGTTGATCCGGGTTCACCCGGGTTCCGGTGGTGTCGCTGCGCGCCACCACCGGCTAATGGCTGGCAACCTTCCAGGTTGCCTATGGCATGGCTATAAATCTAATGTGAAAGAGGTCTATTCTTGCCCGGAAAGGATTTTCGCCGCTTCATCCGCCCCGATCTCGCGGACGAAAAGATTACGCCAGCGGATCTCGCCGCCGTGGGTTTGCAGCATGATGGGGCCTTTGGCGGGGAGTGGCTGCTCGCGGTCCCAGTAGTTTTCCATCACCGCGCCATCGACGACGAGTTGCCCGTTCAGCCAGACCCAGGTGCGCGCGCCGATCTGGCGAATGCGGAACTGGTTCCACTCGCCGAATTCTTTGTCGGCCAGCACGAGCGGATCGCGTCCGGGCGTGCCAGGGGTGTTGTTGAACAAGCCGCCGGAGCCGAGGTGCGGTTTGCGGTCGGGTTTCTCCGGGTTGAAGACTTGGTTCTTATCCCAAATCTGCACCTGCGGCGTGCCGCGCAGATAGATGCCGCTGTCGGCGCCGGCCACGGTTTTGTATTCGATGTGAAATTCGATGTCGCCAAACGCCTCGTCCGTGGTGGCATAGGGACCGGTGCCGTCGTTGACCAGCTCGCCGTTTTCAATGCGCCAGTGGGAGGCGAATTCCTCGCGCTGCTGTTTGAGATTGGTCTCTTTTTTCTCGTCGTCTTTGATCTTGGCGGAAAGATGCGGGTTGTGGCCGTGCCAGCCACTGAGGTCTTTGCCGTTGAAAATGGCGCGGAACCCTTCCGGCGGCGCGGGTTCGGCGGCGGGGGCGAGGCCGACGGCCAGCAGGGAAAAAGCGGCGAAAGCGAAAACGGGAGGCAGGGCGATGGATGACTTCATGGTGGCGGAGAGTAACGCGCCCAGCGCCAGCGTTTTTTCGTCCTCCTCCTCGTCCTCCTACTCGTCCTCGTCCTCGTCCTCGTCCTCGTCCTCGTTCTCGATTTTCGAGGACGAGGACGAGTAGGAGAACGAGGACGATAGTTTGTTGCGCCCCTGCCCCGCATCAGCCACGATGCCCCCACATGCCTGGAGACGACCTTTTCGACGGCGCCTTTCTCGACCGTCTGCGGATGCTGGCGCTGCGGCTGCGCAAGCGGCGGCAACTGGCGCGGCGCGGCGCCCAGAGCACGCCGAGCACGGGCTTCACCCGCGAGTTCAAGGACTACCGGCACTACACGCCACGCGAGGACTACCGGGCCATCGACTGGCGGCTCTACGCGCGACTGGACCGGCTCTTTGTGCGGCTCTACGAAGAGACGCAAGAGTTGAACGTGCATGTCGTGGTGGATGCCAGCGCCTCAATGGCGCGGCCTTTCGCCGAGAAACGGCGGCAGGCGTTGCGCTTCGCGGTGGCGCTGGCCTACCTGGGCCTGAGCAACCAACAGCGCGTGAGCGTGTACTCGATGAGCGACTCCACCCGCCAGGAACTGCCGCCGCTACGCGGTCAGGGCAGCGTGGACAAGGTGATCCAATGCCTGACCCGCCTGGACTTCGACGGCTTCACCGACCTGGGACGTTGCTTCGAGACCTTCCGGCCCTCGCGTCAGCGTTACGGCGTGATCTTCGTGATCTCCGATTTCTTCGGTCGCGACGTGAACGCGGCGCGCGACGCCGTGGCCAAGGCAGCGGCTTGGCCGGGGGAGACGCATTTTGTCCAAATCGTGCATCCAGAGGAAAGGGAACCGAAGATCGAAGGCGAGATCGAACTGACCGAAGTGGAAACCGGCGAGCGGCGCCGCTTCTGGTTCACGCGGCGCGACGCGAAAAAATACGCCGAGACCTTCGACGCCTTCGTGGAGGAACTGACACGCGAATGCGCGAGCCGGCGCATCGACTTCATGCAGTGCTCCACGGAGGAAGTGTTCGAGGAACGCTTCCTCGACCTGCTCGTGCGCGGCTCGGCGCTGGCGGGTGGGCGGTGAACGCAAAGAGCAGGGCGCAGAGAGTTTGCGCTTTGCGCCCTGCCCCCTGCTCTCTGCAAGGGATTTTTCTCCACGCGAAAACCGCTTGCGCGCCGCGCGCGGGCGGCTATGTATTCGGTTCCGTCCAGAACCGGACGCGGACACTCCTGAGTAGCTCAGCGGTAGAGCGGGTGGCTGTTAACCACTAGGTCGTAGGTTCGAACCCTACCTCAGGAGCCATTTTTTTGCCGAACCGAATCATGGCCGCGCCGCCGCTGCGAAAACCCCTGCTGGCATGGAACGTGGTCGCGCCGTTCGCCTCGCTGGCGGCTTTGGTGCAAGGACATCCCGGTGGCGCGCTGGCGCTGCTCGTCTCGGCGCACTGGCCCTGGCTTTACGCCACCCTGATGCCGCGCTGCGGCTGGTGGGGACCGCAGACTCGCGAAACCGGGGAAACAGGCAAGGTCTGGCTGACCATTGACGACGGCCCCGATCCCGAGGACACGCCGCGACTGCTGGACCTGCTCGACGCCGCCGGAGCCAAGGCGGTGTTTTTTGTGATCGGCGAAAAAGTGCGCCGGCATCCCGCGCTGGCCCGCGCCATCGTGGAGCGCGGCCACCAGCTCGGCAATCACACCATGACGCATCCGGCGGCTTGGTTCTGGGCTTTTCCCCGCCGCCAAGTGGAGCAGGAGGTGGCGCGCTGCCAGGATGTGATCGCGGAGGCGACCGGCGGCGTCACACCCGCATGGTTCCGCGCGCCGGCTGGGTTGCGCAATCACACATTGCATCCCGTTTTGGCGGAGCGACAGATGCGGCTTGCAGGCTGGAGCGCGCGCGG
>CAZNKC010000354.1:0-2930 GCA_964573315.1 uncultured Verrucomicrobiaceae bacterium
AGCAGACTATACCACGAATGCCGAAGGGTCAATTTTAAGTTAATGCTTATGGGAACAGAGCCCCGCCCTCCGGGTCAGGCGTCGGGGACTTCGAGGCGGGGGAAGAGGGGGGTGGGGGTGTTGAGTTGATGGCCGTCGGGGAGGAGTCCCCAGGCTAGGTCTTTAATTTGGAATCCGGCGGGGCAGGTCCAGCCGAGTTGCTTTTGCATCTCGGTGGCGGCGGTGGGGATGATGGGGCTGAGCAGCACGCTGACGTGGGCGAGGGCTTCGGCGAGATGATGCAGCACGCTATCGAGGCGGGCGGCTTGATCGGGGTCTTTCGCCAGTTTGAAGGGCTGGGTGCTGTCCACGAACTGGTTGGCGTGGGTGACGATCTTCCAGACGGCGGCGATGCCTTCGTGGATGTCCCAGGCTTCCATCTTCGCGGTGTAAGCGGCGGGCGCGGCGGCGGTGGTTTCGCGCAGGGCGCGGTTTTCGGCGTCGTCGTAAGCGCCGATGGCGAGCTTTCCGACGCGGTATTTGTGCGCCATGTTGAGGGCGCGGTTGAGGAGGTTGCCGAGGCCACCGGCCAGTTCTTTGTTGTAGGCCATGAGGATGCGTTCGTCGCTGAAATCGGCGTCGTAGCCGGTGGCGATGTCGCGCATGAGGTAGTAGCGCAGGCCGTCGGGGGTGAGTTTGTCGGCGAGGGAGTTGGGGTCGATGACGTTGCCGAGGCTTTTGCTCATTTTGGCGCCGCGTACGTTCCACCAGCCGTGGACGATGAGTTTGGGTATTTGCTCGTCGGTGAAACCGAGCGCGTGGAGCATGATGGGCCAATAGACGGCGTGGGCGGGCACGAGGATGTCTTTGCCGATGATCTCGGCGTCGGCGGGCCAGAGTTTGGCGAAGTCCGGCAGGCCGTCGTTGCCGCATTCACCGGCGAGGTAGCCGGCGAAGCTGATGTAGTTGGTAAGGGCGTCGAACCAGACGTAGTTGACGAAGCGTTCGTCGAAGGGCAGGGGGATGCCCCAGGAGAGGCGCTCGGCGGGGCGGCTGATGCAGAGGTCCTGGCCGCCGGAGCTTTCCAGGGCGTTGAGGACGTCGCTGGCGCGAAAGGCGGGGGTGATGAAGTCCGGGTGGGTCTGGATGAAGTTTTTGAGCCAGGGGACGTGCTCGGAGAGTTTGAAGTACCAGTTTTCCTCCTCGATCTCGACGACCTCGCCCCATTCCTCGCCGAAAGCGCCGCCTGGGCCGCGCTCTTTGTCGGTGAGGAATTGCTCCTGGCGCACGGAGTAGAAGCCGGCGTAGCTCTTTTTGTAAAGCTGGCCGCGGTCGTGCAGTTTTTGCAGCATGGCCTGGACGACGCGCTTGTGGCGGGCGTCTGTGGTGGCGGCCCAGCCGTCGTAGCGGACGTTGAGTTTGTCCCAGAGGGCGGTGAAGTGGGCGGTGACGCCATCGACAAAGGCTTGCGGGTCGAGACCGGCGGCGTCGGCGCTTTTTTGCACTTTCTGGCCGTGCTGATCGACGCCGGTGAGGAGATAGACCTCGCGCCCGTTGAGCCGCTGGAAGCGCGCCATGACGTCGGCCAGCACCTTCTCGTAAGCGTGCCCGATGTGGGGCGGGGCGTTGGTGTAGTCGATGGCGGTGGTGATGTAATACGGCTTCATGGAGGGCACGCTGGTTTCTTCGGCCAAGGGGCGGGGGGATGCAAGGGGGAGGTGGGGGGCAGGGCGCAGAGAGCAGGGCGCAGGGCGCAGGCGGCGGTGCCGGTCGTTCCGGGGTGGAAAGGCTTGCCCTGCGCGGGGGGAATCGATAGGCTGGTGGTTAAATCCAACCCAAAATTCTCTCTCTGCCATGTCTCCCTACCTTGCCGAACTGATTGGAACGATGCTGCTGGTGCTGCTGGGCGATGGCGTGGTGGCAAACGTGGTGCTGAGCAAAACGAAGGGCCATAACAGCGGCTGGATCGTGATCGCGACGGGGTGGGCGCTGGCGGTGACGGTGGCGGTGTATTGCACGAATGCGGTGAGCGGCGCGCACTTGAATCCGGCGGTGACGCTGGGGCTGGCGGCGATCGGGCGCTTCGACGGGGCGCTGGTGCCGGGGTATCTCGCCGCGCAACTCGCGGGGGCGTTCCTGGGGGCGGTACTGGTGTGGCTGGCGTATCTGCCGCATTGGAAGGAGACGAAGGACGCGGGGGCGAAGCTGGCGGTTTTTGCGACGGGGCCGGCGGTGCGGCATCCGGTGGGGAATCTGATCACGGAGATCATCGGCACGGCGGTGCTGGTGCTGGGCGTGCTGGCCATTCTGTCGCCGGCGAATTTGGTTCCTGACTCGGGTTTTGAAACGGGTTTGGCTCCGGCGCTGGTTGGCCTGCTGGTGTGGTCCATTGGGTTGTCCCTGGGTGGGCCGACGGGTTACGCGATCAATCCGGCGCGCGATCTGGGGCCGCGGCTGGCGCATTTTCTTCTGCCGATTCCGGGCAAGGGGCATTCGGACTGGAACTATGCGTGGATACCCATCGTGGGGCCGGTGATCGGCGGGGTGATCGGGGCGGTGCTGTACCGGGCGCTGTGGGCGGCGGGATAACTCCGGCTTGAGGTTGGCGTGGCTTTGTTTGCCGCAGAGGGGCAAAGGGGCAGAGGTCGCAGAGGGGTTTGAGGTTTTTTCTTTGCGTTCTTTGCTTCTTTGCCCCTTTGCGGCAACAGCGAATGGCGGGGAAAGGTTGTTTTAGGCTTCGGCGTCAAAACGCGCTGGCTTGGAATTTCCGTCGCAGGTGGGCGCGGATTTGGATGGCGGCTAGGTTGAGGACGACGACGAGGGTGATGAGCAGGAGGATGGTGGCGAAGACCATGGGCTTGGCGGCTTCGGAGTCGGGGGATTGGAAGCCGAGGTCGTAGATGTCGAAGCCGAGGAGCATGAACTTGCGCTCGGGATGGATGAAGGGCGCG
>CAZNKC010000355.1:0-2883 GCA_964573315.1 uncultured Verrucomicrobiaceae bacterium
CAATGGTTGTTCATGAATCAATGAATGTCAATGACTCCGAACAGTATTGGGCTTTCAGCCTGCACCGAGTGGCACGGGCAATTCTGTCATGATCTGATGCGCGCTGCGTCCCTAATTTTGTCGTTGTCAAAAAAGGCGGCGAGCCAGCGGCTCGCTCCACGGTGTCATTCCAGCACCTCGCTCAACACCCGGCCATCCACCTCTTTCATCTCCACGCCGAGAAAATGCGCGGCGGTGGGAGCCACGTCGGTGTTCGAGACAGTGTCCAGCACCACGCCGGGTTTGACGCCCGCGCCGCTGATGACGAAACTGGCGTCCATCAACGGATGATCCGGCGAGTACCCATGCGCTCCCTTGGGCGAATCCGTGGGGACGACCACGTCATCACCGGCGACGTTGTTGCCGAAGTAGTAGCCTTCCTTGGCGGAGAGAATGAGGTCCGGCATCCGCGGGTCTTCCGTCGGACCTTGCAGGCCGTATTTGGCGAAGTCTTTTTCCTCGATCACCTCCTCCACGCCCTCCATCGCCGCCAGCTTGGGCGTGACCTCGCGCAGCAGCGCCTCGCGGTTGGCTTGATCCAGGATGTAAATGTAGGCCACGCCTTGCGAGAAGCTCCAGACGCGGCGCTCGGTGGGGCGCGTGCCCAGCGCCTTGATGAGGCCCGCCTGTTTGAGCAGCACGTTCGGCTGAATGATCTTGTTGTAGGTGATGAAGCCGTGATCGGAGGCGATGATGAACGTGGTCTTGTCGCGCAGGCCGGCTTCCTCCACCGCCTCGACGAGTTCGCGCACATGGTTGTCGGAGTCCTTGATCGCCCAATAAGCCTCGGGCGTGTGGCTGCCGGTGGCGTGCTGGAACGCATCCACGCTGACGAGGTGCAGAGCCAGGAAGTTGGGCTTGTGCTTTTTGATGATGTGGACGCTCATCTGGGTGTAAAGATGATCGCGCATGCCCTTGCCGGCGTTGCCTGCCTTGCACCATTCCTCCTGTTTGTGGACGGGAATGCCTGCCGCCCGGCATTCTTCGAGCAGCGAGGGCGTGCCGTATTTTTCAAACAGCTCCTGCGAGAAGACATCCGGCACGGTCCAGGTCAGCGTCTTGGCGTTGCGCGAGGCCGGCCAGATGATGCCGGCGGTGGTCAGGCCCGCCTGATGCGCCACGTCATAGACGGTGGGAACTTTGACGATCTCGTCTTTGTCAAAAACCGGATCGGGGATGAAGGCGACGCTTTCCAAAGTGGCGCGGTCGAAGAAGTTGTTGCCGATGACGCCATGCTTGCCGGGTTGCACGCCGGTGACCAGCGTGGTGTGATTCGGCCAAGTCACGGTCGGCAGGGAGGCCTTCATGCGCTTGGCGCGCGCGCCCTGCGCCGCCAGCTTGCGGATGGCTGGCATCGGCGCCTTGGGATCGTCGAAATAATAATGCGCCAGGCCGTCCACGCTGACGAGGATGACATGCCTGTCCCGCGCCGGCTCCGACGCTTGGAGGGAAACACCGGACAACGGCAGCAAGGCGGAGAGGGACAGGAGAAAGAAGCGTCTGTTGGTCATGGCCTTTGTAATAAACCGGATTGGCTTCATTCTTTCAGGCCGATTCCAATCGTGGTCCGGGTGTGGCGCACGGCGAACGCTTTCCCGGAGCGCGGGCCTCCGAGCCCGCAGCGCGCCGCTGCCCAAACCGGATCCCAAAACCGTCTCCCGCTCCACCGCATCAGCAGCCGTTCCCCGCCAAGCTCATTCCCAAGAGCGAGCCACCCGCTGCGGGCCCGGAGGCCCGCGCTCCGATGAACGATCCGGCCATCGCGGCATTCGGGCTGAATGGCGATTTTGTGAGGCAATGACTGCCGGGCCGCCTAAAGGCTGGACACCAACGCGCTGCTCATCGAATGGCTGTGAAACGGGTTGTCTCTGCGCCAAGGACACGTCATAGAGTTGCGTCCTTCCTGTCATGAACCGCCGTCTCATCGCCTTGGCGCTGCTTTTGCTGACCGCTGCGCTAGCTTTCTTCGCTTACAAATCCACGTCGCCTCCCGGCGGCGTCAGTTTGATCGTTTATTGCGCCGCCGGGCTCAAGAAACCGGTTGAGGCGTTGGCCCTGCAATACGAACAAGAGACCGGTGTCAGCGTCTCGCTGCAATATGGCGGCACCGGCACGCTGCTCAGCCAGCTTCAAATCGCCAAGCGGGGCGATCTGTTCCTCGCCGCCGATGAAGGCGCGATCGCCGACGCCGCGCGCCTCGGTCTCATCGACGAGACGCTGCCCCTGGTCGTGCAGCATCCCGTGATCGCCGTCCGGCAGGGCAATCCCAAGCGGATCGCCACGCTGGACGACCTGCTGCGGCCAGGTGTCAAAACCGCGCTGCCGAACCCGGACGCCGCCAGCATCGGCAAGGTCACCCGCAACCTTCTCGGCGCGGACCGCTGGGACGCTCTCGCCGCCGCTGCCGCCGTCATGAAACCCACCGTGACCGAAGTCGCCGCCGATGTCACGCTCGGCGCCGCCGATGCCGCCATCGTCTGGGACGCCATCGTGCCACAGTTCAAGGGACTCGAAGCCGTCGAGCAGCCGGAGTTCAAGGATCACCGGGAAAATGCCAGCGCCGCCGTGCTCATCGCCTGCAAACAACGGGAGGAGGCCCTGCGCTTCGCCCGTTATCTCGCCGCGCCGGACAAAGGCGGCGCGGTGTTTGCGGAGCACGGTTTCCGGCCCGCCGGGGGCGGACCTTGAATGACTGCGGGTAGCGGGAAGCCGGCCACGGCGCGGCAGCGGCTTGTTGGAGTCAAGGGCTTTAGCCGATCATTCAAACGGTGGAGCGCTGGGGACCGCGCAATGATCGGCTAAAGCCAATGCCATTAAGTAATGGGAATGAGCTCGACGGGGATA
>CAZNKC010000356.1:0-2873 GCA_964573315.1 uncultured Verrucomicrobiaceae bacterium
TCGCGCTGCGCGCTCAACCACCGGCTAATGGCTGGGAACCCTGCGGGTTCCACGCGCCCGCAGCCTCCATGCCAGCTTTTTCACCTCCCCTAGCCGTCGTCGCAGTAGGGCGGACGTGTCGTGTGCCTCGTCAAGCGGGCTGGGAAGCCCGCTGGACAGGGCGGACGGCACGTCCGCCTTACTTGCCGCTGCACGCGCTGTGCTGCATCAGGCGGCGGCTGGTGTACTGCCGGAGCGGGGCGTCACCCGCCTTCCACTTGCCCCAGGCGGCGGAATTTCTCGTAACGCTGGTTGAGCAGTTGCTCCACCGGCGTCGATTCCAGTTCGGCCAGGGCTTCGAGCACGATTTCCTTGAAGGTGGCGGCGGCGGTTTCGTGGTCGTGGTGCGCGCCGCCGAGGGGTTCGGGGATGACTTTGTCGATGATGCCGAGCTTGAGCAGGTCGGGCGCGCTGAGTTTCAGCGCCTGCGCCGCCTCCGGCGCGTGCTCGCGGTGCTTCCACAGGATGGCGGCGCAGCCTTCGGGGCTGATGACGGAGTAGTAGGCGTTTTCCATCATGAGCACGCGGTCCGCCACGCCGATGCCGAGCGCGCCGCCGGAGCCGCCCTCGCCGATGACCACGGCCACCACGGGGGTCTTCAGCAGCATCATTTCCCGCAGGTTGAAGGCGATGGCTTCGGCGATGTTGCGCTCCTCCGCGCCGATGCCGGGAAAGGCGCCGGGGGTGTCGATGAGCGTCACCACGGGCAGGCCGAACTTTTCCGCCAGCCGCATCAGCCGCAGCGCCTTGCGATAGCCCTCGGGATGCGCGCTGCCGAAGTTGCGCAGCAGGTTTTCCTTGGTGTCGCGGCCTTTTTGATGCCCCACCAGCAGCACGCGGCGGCCGCCTACTGTGGCGAAGCCCGCGGGCATGGCGTTGTCGTCGCCGATGTGGCGGTCGCCGTGCAGCTCGGTGAAGTCGTCGAAGGCGTGCTTGACGTAGTCGAGCATGTAGGGGCGGTTGATGTGGCGGGAGATTTGCACCCGCTGCCAGGGGGAGAGATTGGCGTGCGTCTCGCGTTGCAGGGTTTCGAGGCGCTGCTCCAGCTCGGTGATCTTTTGCGCCAGCTTCTCGCTCGGTTTCGCCTCCTGCTTGGCGCGCGTTTCTTCGATCTCCTCGCGCAGCTTGAGGATGGGCTTTTCAAAATCCAGGACTTGTTTCATGAGGCTCAAACAGGGATGGCGCCGTTAATCAGCGGGGCGCCTCGGTCACGAGGCTAAGTGAGGCCCCGCCGCGGGCCATTGCAAACACTTCTTCGAGGTCTTCCCGGCGCAGGAAGATGCCGTTTTCCGGCGCGGACGGCGTCGCGTCGGCGTCGCCGGCTTCCGCCGGGGCATCCGCGTCGGCCACGGCGCGCGCCGCCGGCACGGTGCGGAGCACCACGCCCGGACGGTTGCTGGGTATCCATTTGTCCGCCTCCAGATAACCTGCGTCCGTCGGCGCCAGCGTTTTGCCGGCGGCGGAGGCGCTTTTGGTTCCCACCTTCAACTGCGCCGGTGTCCGGAAGCCCTGCGGCAGCCGCAGGTCCACCGCTTCATACTCGGCAAAAAACCGTCCCTGGCGCAGCACCACGAGTTTTTTCTCCTTCACCTGCACGGCGAAATCGAAGTCCACCGGCATGATGAGCAGCCGGTCCCCCGGATGGATGGTGGTGCCGCGCAGGCCGTTGAGGCGGGTGATGGCGTCCAGGCTGGTCTTGTGCTTGTTGGCGATCGCCAGCAGGCCGCGGTCTCCCGGCTGCACGATGTAGTCCACCTTTCCCTCCAGATAGGCCGGTGAGAACAGCCGGTCGAGGTTGATCTCTCCGATGATCCGCCGCGCCTCGGCGCAGGTGGGGGAGTCGGGGAACTGCCGCAGCAGGTTGTAAAGCGCCTCCCGCCCCTCGTCCAGCCGTCCGCGGCGGATCTCCGCCACCGCTGCCTCGAACCGCCGCTCGCCGGGGTCCGCCAGCGGGATTTCGCTTTTTTGGATCTCGGCGATTTGCGACTTCACCTGAATCTCCGGTCGCATCACGCGCATGTAGAACCACCACGCCGTGGCCACGCTGCCGAGCATGAGCCCGACCGTTATCAGGAAAATCAACAGCTTGATCTGCGCTCTGGCCATCGGTTGCGTTCGTCATCCGGCGGCGGATTGTCCGTTTGCCGGGGCGGTATTCTTCGTCGCATTCCCGGCTTACAGCAAGCCCCGGCGCTTGAAATCGAAAAGATTGATGCCGTGGGATTTTTCGATCATCTCCACGGTGAACTTCAGCAGGCAGACCTCCCACACGTCGTCCACGCCGCGGATGACGGCGCGTGTCGGGTTGCCGGAGCGGCGCGTTTCCTCCACCAGCTTGCCGCAGACGGTGTCCAGCGGCTCGTGGACGATGTGCTCGCTGACGTCGTTTTTCCTGAACCGGAAGCCGTATTTGAGAATGGCCAGCCGGTCCACATGCTGCTTGAGCCAGTGCCCGAAGGCATGGGCCTCCGGTCCGAAGCCTTCGAAGTCGAATCCGTTGAAGCCTTCCGGCCGCAGGATCAGCGGTTTCTCGGCCTCGATGGCGCCCTCGCGCACGCGCACGGAGCCCACGGTGTCCATCAGTTCGGTGACCAAGCTGAACTCGAACCGCGTGGAACCGAAGGTGTCGATCCGGCGGTCGGGTTCGTAAATGACGGCGGTCTGCTCCAGCGCATAGGAGATATCGAATTCTGTGGGCATCAAGAGGGGGTTTCTAAAGCATACGACCAAAGCGGGGTGCATCCACCATTTTCTTTTTGGGGCGCTGCCGTGCAGGGCTTGCGCCTGGAGCGCACGCAGCCTGCCTGCCTTTGGCATGGTCCCGCGTGCTCTTT
>CAZNKC010000357.1:0-2852 GCA_964573315.1 uncultured Verrucomicrobiaceae bacterium
ATCCCAGTGCTATCCCAAGACCTGTTTATGACATTCTTTTCGAGAACCGGTCTATGTCCCCATCGGCGTCGTCCGGCGCAACTTCTACCCCGGCGAGCAGACCCTCGACCCCGTGAACTTCACCGACAAGGAAGGCATCAAGCGCTTCCGCGAAAAAGTCGCGAAGCGTCCCGCGGGGCTCTACCCGCACACCTTCACCCCCACGCTGCGGCCGCTCGAAAAAGTGGCGGACAAGATCACGCTCATCACCGGCCTCAGCCGCGTCTGGCAGGACTCCAGCGATCCGCACGAACAATGCGGCAGTTGTTTCCTCAGCAGCCTGGCCCCGCACGAGGACAAGACGCGCAAGATGCCGCAGGGGCGGAGTCTCGATCACATCGTCGCGGACAAGATCAGCGCGGACACGCCCTTCCGCACGCTGGAGTTCAGTTGCAACACGCACCAGGACAACAAGGAGTCGATTCATTTCGACAACATCTCCTGGTACGGGCCCGACTATGTCGCCCCGAGCATGCGTGACCCCCGCACCGCCTACCGCCGCATGTTTGTGGCACCCAAGGAGGCGATCCACGGCAGATCACCGACCTCGTGCTGGCCGACGCGCGCGATCTAAGCCGCCGCCTCGGCCATGCCGACCGGGAGAAATTCGGCGAATATGTCGAGTCCATCCGCACCATCGAGCGCCAGATGTCGCACAACCCTGTCGAGTACGCGCGGCAGCTCGAGCAGGTGGACGAGTTTCACATGCGCCAGCTTGCCTGCCTCGTGGAAAAGATGGACGCCATCCGCGAGGCCGACGGCAGCACCCTGCTGGACAACACCCTCTTCACCTACGGTTCCGGCCTCGGCGACGGCTCCACGCATAACTGCCCATCATCGTGGCCGGCAGCGGCGGTGGCCGGCTCAAAACCGGCCGCCATCTCCAATGCGCCGAAGGCACCCCGCTGGCCAATCTCTGGCTCACCCAAGCCTCCGCCCTCGGCCTCGCGCGCGACCGTTACGCCGACAGCACCGGCACCATCCCGGAAATCCTCGCTTGATCCGCCCCCCCGGCTGCCGCCGCGTCAAGCAAGCATTGATGGCACGGCGCAACCTTGCAAGGGTAGCGCTTGGCGCAGCCGTTGGATTGGCGGGGCGGGGAGACTTGCGGGCGTGCTTTGCGTTTGTTTTCCGCCTTGCCTCCGCTGCGCGCGCCCGATAGCGTGCCGGGATGAAGAACCGCAGTCTGATTGGAGTTTTGTCGTTTTGTCTCGCTGTCGCAATCGCCGCCGCGCAGGCCGGGGAGGAAAAGGGAACGCTGGTGGTCGTGGGCGGCGGTCCGCTGGACACGGCTGTTTATCAAGAGATGCTGACGCTGGCCGGCGGCGCGGACACGGCGCGCGTGGCGATCCTGCCGCAGGCGGCGGGAAAGCCGGAGGAATCCGCCGCCAAGGCCACCGCCGCTTGGCGCGAGGCGGGGGCGAAAGAGGTGAGCGTGGTGGATGCCGGCGACGCTGCCCAAGCCCGCGCGTTGCTGGAGAACGCCAACTTGATCTGGATGCCCGGTGGCTTGCAAAGCCGGCTCGCCGCCGCGCTGCGGGAGGCCGGTTTGGTGCCGCTCATCCGGCAGCGGCATCAGGCGGGCGCGGTCATCGCAGGCACCAGCGCGGGCGCGGCGGTGATGTCCCAGGTGATGCTGGCCGGTGCGGACGATTTTGAAATCCATCAGTGGCGACGGCGCACGCATCGAAGAAGGCCTGGGCTTGTGGCCGGAGGTGATCGTGGATCAGCATTTCCTGGAGCGGCGGCGCTTCAACCGCCTGCTCGGCACGCTGCGCAAACATCCGGAAAAGATTGGCGTGGGCATCGATGAAAGCACGGCGGTCGTCGTCACGGCGGCGGGCTGGCGCGTGATCGGAGCCAGCCAAGTGCTGGTGCTCATACCGAGGAAAGAACCCGATGCCTTTGAGCTGCGGGTGCTTTCTGCCGGAGATGTTTGGAAGCCGGCCGGAGGACGTTGAAGGCGCCCGCCAGCAGAGTGGAGCGAGCCGCTGGCTCGCTCCTGGCTTTGAGAGGGCGAGCCAGCGGCTCGCTCCACTACAACAGCATCAGCGCAGGATTCTCCAGCAGCTTCTTCATCTCCGCCAGGAAGGTGGCGGCGACGGCGCCATCGACGACGCGGTGGTCGCCGCTGAGGCCGAGCCACATGCGCTTGCCGGCCACGACCGCGCCTTTGTCATTGACCACCGGCGTGTTGCGGATGGAGCCGACGGACAGAATCGCGGCCTGCGGCGGATTGATGATGGCGGAGAACTGGTCGATGCCGTAAGCGCCGAGGTTGGAGACGGTGATGGTGCCGCCGTTGAACTCTTCCGGCGTCAGCTTCTTGTTCTTGGCGCGGGCGGCGAGGTCTTTCACCGCCTCGCTGATCTCCAGCAGCGTTTTCTTCTCGGCTTGCTTGATGACCGGAGTGACCAAGCCGTCCTCGACCGCGATGGCGACACTGAGGCCGACCGACTTGAATTTCACAATGGCGTCGCCGTCCCAGGAGGCGTTGATGGCGGGCACGGTCTGCGCGGCGCGGATGACGGACTTCAGCACGAAGTCGTTGAAGGTGTACTTGTTGCCGCCGGATTTCTCCGCCGTGGCGTTGAGCTGGGCGCGGAAATCCATGAGCGGCGCGGCGTCGATGTCGATCTGCAAATAGAAATGCGGGATCTGCGTCTTCGAGGCGAGCAGGCGCTCGGCGATGATGTTGCGCATCGTGGAGGCGGGCACGCGCTCGTCCTCGGGTCCGGCCACCGGGCGGATGGCGGGCACGGCGGAGACGGCGGCGCGCCCCCCTGCCCCGCCTGCGGGCGCGGCTTCCACGT
>CAZNKC010000358.1:0-2851 GCA_964573315.1 uncultured Verrucomicrobiaceae bacterium
AGGTCGCCTTTTTTCCAGTGGTCTTTGACCTGCTCATAGGTCTCAAGGGAACCGTGCCCCCCTTCCCCCACGATCAACGACACCTGCTCTACCCGCTTCACCGAAGCCTGCGTATGCACGTCAAACACTCGCAGACTTTCCAATTCGTCGTCGAAGAATTCCAGGCGCACCGGCTCCTCCCCCAGCCAAGCCCACACGTCCACGATGCCGCCGCGCCGGGCGAATTGCCCGCGCTCCGTCACCACCGGCACCCGCTCGTAGTCCGCCGCCTCCAGTTCAGTTAGCAGCGCCTCCACGTCCACCTTGTCCCCCGCCGCCAGCGTCCGGCGCTGCTGTTGCAACTGCGCCAAAGCGGGCGCTTCCTCGTCCAGGCTATCGGCGCACAACACCAGTACCGCATCCTTGACCTCACCCCAGCGCGACAACACCGCCGCGCGCTCCGCCAGCACATCCGGGTCCGGCAGACCGCCCTCGACCGCCTGCCCCAGCCTCGGCAAATACAACGCCTCGACACCCCACACCGCCAGTTCCGCCTGCGTCAAATCCTGCTGCCGCGCCTCAGCGCACAACACCCACAACCGCCGCCCGCCACGCGCCGCCGCCACCAGCGCCGCCGCAAACGGCGCGGCCTGCGGCGCCACATGATCCAGCACGACCGCGCCTGTCCCCAGCCCCGCCAGCCGCTCCGCAAACACCCCAGCCCCGCGCACCGCCGCCACCAACCGCGCTCCTTCCGTCATGGCATCAGCTTTCATCGCCCCCTCCCGCATCACTCGTCCTCGTCCTCGTCCTCGTCCTCGTTCTCCTGCTCGTCCTCGGCACATTCGAGGACGAGCAGGAGGACGAGAACAATGACCTGGGGGGCTTCATCACCATCGGTGGAACTCGCTCAAACAAACCGCCGCAACCGCTCCCGCACGTCCGCCTCCAGCCGCCGCACGAATCCCAGCGCAAACTCCTCCACGTCCATCGTGTCATCCAGCGCCAGCGGCGTCAGGTCCATCGCGAATGTCAGCAGGCTGGTGCTGTCCGTGGTGTGGGAATCGAAATACGTCGCGTTCGCGTGGCGAAGCCCTTCCTCGGCCAGATCGTAGCGTTTGCCGCCGCTGATCTGGCTGTCGAAGACGCCGAGCAAGGGCCGCAGCAGATGCGGGTGCTTGTCCACCTTCAGCATCACCTTGTCTTGCGCCAGCAGCCAGTCCAGCTTCCGCCACACCTCGCAGCCGTACACCTTGCCCGGCCGGCGCTCTTTCGGCAAGCCGCGGATCGCCTCCAGACAGCGCCAAAAAGTCGCCACATGGGTATCGTGACGGTCGCAGGGATTGTGCAGGTACACCACCTCCGGCACGCACGCCTCCAGGAGGTCGCGCAAATCCGCCGTCACCTCCGCCTGACGCGGTTCCTTGACCACCTCGCTCGGATAACCGAGCTGCGCCACGAACCCGTACTCGCCCACGTAAGCAGCCTTGCGCTGCTCGATCCGGCGCACCTCCTGCATTTCCTCGTCCGTGTAATGGGCGTAGTCGCCCTTGCGCGGGCTGCCGGAGCCGCCGGTCACCACCACCCCGCCGAACCAGCGATCCTCGGTGTGAAAACACTCCGTGATGCCGTGGTAGGCCGCGATCTCCAAATCATCCTGGTGCGAGACAATGCCCAGATGCGTCACCCGCCGCAAGGCAGCCTCCGGTTCGGAACCGTCTGGGATGAACAAATCATGTTTGGGATGGCGGAAGGTCATTGCCGCCAACCAACTCCAGCCCCGGCGGCCCGCAAGCTCAAAAGAAATCCGAAATCCGAAGCTCGAAGTCCGAAGGGCTGGAAGGCCGCATTCTGCCTGTAGGCGCGCTCGCCAGAGCGCGTACTGGGATGAACTGCATTCTGGCGAACGCACCACAAAAGAAATTTCATCCACTCGATCCCACGCTCTGTTCAACGCGAATGAAAACGAATGGAGGCAGCGGAATGCTTTGCTTTTAAGGGTAGGAAGATTGGTGGCAGGAAAAGGGTTTCATTTCAGGAGCCTTGGTTTGGAAAATCTTCCTGCCACCCATTTTCCTACCCCCCAAGTTTCATTCGCCGCCACCACGTCACGAAGGGTGAAAATCCAGAAGACCCCCTCAAACCATCCTGTCAATCCTGCCCATCCTGCAATCCTGTCTAAAAACCGATCGCTCAGTTCACCAGCTCAGCCACCTTCACCACCGCATCGGGAAACCGCGCCGGAGCCGCCTCACCGTCACGCAGGATTGTCTTCGACTCGTAACCAAGGAAATGCGGCTGGCGGTAAATCTCCAACTGCTTCTGCGGCACGTTGAGAATCCACACCTCCTCGATCCCGGCGCGGGCGTAGATCGGCAGCTTGGTGTTTTGATCAAACGCCAAACTGGAATCCGCCACTTCGACGATGAGGAAAACGTCGTCGGGAACGGGGTGGACGGTTTTGTACCGATGGCTGGCGGGCCGCAGCAACATCAAATCGGGTTCGGGCACATGGTATTCATCCAGATTCAACGGGTTCTGATTCCACACCAGCCAGCGACCGCGGGCCTGGATTTGAAAAAGGGCGCTGAGCTGGCTCAGCGACCCGCTATGAAAAGGCCCAATCGGCATCATATCGACAATCTCCCCGTCAATGAGTTCCACCCGGGCGCCCGGTTTGAGGATGCCCGTTTCGGCCATGCGGTAGTATTCCTCCACCGTGAAGCGATGATGTGTCAGCGTGGCTGGCATGAGCGCATTATGACGCATCCGGGGCGCGTTCGCAAGCCGGTGGGACAAAAATGCAGGGCTTACGCATGGAACAGGCAAGTATGGATGGGGATTCCAAATTCCGGCGTTCGTGGCTGCGGAG
>CAZNKC010000359.1:0-2761 GCA_964573315.1 uncultured Verrucomicrobiaceae bacterium
GGCATCCCCGGCATCGCCATCCGCACCACCTTCATCGTCGGCTTCCCCGGCGAGACCGAGGCCGATTTCAACGAACTGATCCACTTCATCGAAGACAGCCGCTTCGAGCGCGCCGGCGTCTTCAACTACTCCCGCGAGGAAGGCACCCGCGCCGACAAACTGGACGACCACCTCCATCACATGACCCGCAAAGCCCGCTGGAGCGAAGCCATGCGCGCCATCCAGCGCGGCGTCGAGCGCTTCAACACCACCCAGGTCGGCCGCAAGCTCCGCGTCCTCGTCGAAGAACCAGGCGTCGCCCGCTCCGAGATCGACGCGCCCGACATCGACACCACCGTCTTTGTCAATCAAGACCTCCCCGTCGGCGAGTTCGCCGAAGTCACCGTCAAAGACTGGCGCGGCTACGACCTCGTCGCCGCTTGATCTCCCAGGAGGGCGGGATTGTACTCCCATGAGCATTAACCTAAAAATTGCCCATTTGGCATTCGTGGTGTAGTCTGCCCAATGGACCAAGACGCACTGCCCGAAGATTGGTCGATTTTACGCGCCTGGTGTTGTGCATGGCGCCGGTGGCGATGATCACAGTTGCGAGGCGGTGCTGGGCATGCATCGAGGGCGCTGGCAGGTGGCAGGTGGCAGGTGGCCTTCAAGCGCCTCAAGAGCCTGCTGGACGCGGGCCATGTGCCCGAGGAGAGCGGCGAGCCGGCGCGAGCTTGGATGCAGGCGAAAATCCTCTCTGCCTTGTTGATGTTGTGATGCAGGTTCCGAACCCTGCCTGTTCCTTGCTCAGATTCGATTGCCAATCGAATCTACGGCCACAGCGCCGCTCTCAAATCTCATCCACTCCTTCCTGGGACTTGACCCAGCGGACGGCGTAGTGGGTGAGGTCGGTGGTGCTTTGCAGACCGAGCTTGCCGCGGATGCGGGCGCGGTGGACGTCCACGGTTTTGGAACTGAGTCCGAGCTGGCTGGCGATCTCCTTGGCGGTCTTGCCGCGCCCGACCAGATCGAAAACCTCGAACTCGCGGTCGCTCAACTCCTTGAGCAGCCCCTCGCGCTGCGGGTTGACCTGGGAGGGGGAGGTGAGGATGGAAACGAGCTTTTGAGCCAGCTCCGGGCTGACATAGACGCGACCTTTGGCGACGGTGCGGATGGCGCTGATGAGGGAGTCCGGGCCGTGGCTTTTCATCAGGTAGCCCTTGGCGCCGGCGCGCAGGCAGCGCTCCGCGTAGATATCCTCCTCGTGCATGGAGAGCACTAGGATCGGCAGGCCGGGATGATCGGTGACGAGGGCGCGGACCAGTTCCAGGCCGCTTTTGTCCGGCAGGGACAGGTCGGTGACGACGACATCGGGCACTTCACGGGCGACGAGGGCCATCGCGGCGTCGCAGGAGTCGGCCTCGCCGAGCAGTTCGATGTCCGGCACGTCGCTGAGGGAGGCGCTTATGCCCTGGCGGACAAACGGATGGTCATCGACGAGCAGAACACGAAGGGCGTTGGGTGGGGCGGCAGTCATCATGGCTGGTTTTTGGGTTGCCGCCACACTAACCACGAAACCGGCCCCGCGCCAGGAAAAATCAGAAAAATACCTCAGACTAAACCAGAACTTTCCCTGCATCAGGCTATATGCTTATCCGATGCTAAGCGGGTGCCTTGATGTGAGCCCAACAATGGACGTGGGGGTCTCCGCGAAAATACCAGATCATGTGCGGGCCTTCGATTTGCCACACATCCCAAACGCTGTCTTCGCCGACGTCTTCGTTTTTGTAAAAAGCCATGTGAAGGTCATCCATGCCGGCGGCTTCGATGAGGGCCATGGCCTCTTTGGCGTCGGCCTCGCGGAAGGGTTTCATGAGATCGGCAAGGACTTTGCGGACGAGGTCTTTTTGGTCCGTGGTCATGGCGCCGACGGGCAGCCCGTGCAGGCCGGCGGTCTTGCGGGAAAGCTGCACGGTCTTGGTGCCGCGCTCGCCGCGGGAGTCACCGAGCAGAGCGGTCTCGCGCTGCTTGCCGTCGAGCGCCTGGAAGACCTCGTTGGCGCGCAGGGCCTGGAACCAGTAGGCGTTGCCGGGGTGATCGGGCTTTTCATAAAAGCCTTTGGCGGCGTGGCCGTAGAAAATGGGGCCGCCGAAGGCGGTGCCCTCGGCGCTGTCGCCGTCGCAGCGGCGGGTGCAGTGGCGGCCGGTGAGGACGAACTCGAACTTGCCGGTGCCGGGCTCGCCGAAGATGGCGATGGAGGAGCTGCCGAAGCCGCCGTCGCCTTTGTTGTCCTGGTCGAACTGGCGCCAGACTTCCTGCTTGTACTCGGCGCTGTGCAGGCCGTCGAAAATCTGCCGGACGAGATCCTGCTGGTCTTTGGAAAGCACGTCGCGAATGCGCTGGGGGCGGATGTGCCAGTTGTTGTCCACTTTGAGACGGAGCGGATCGGCGTAAGGCAGGCAGAGCGCGGCGCGCTGGGTTTCGTTGAGGCTGCCGTGGAGTTGCTTCACCAGCGTCTCGGAGGTGGCGGTCTTCTTGGCGGCGCTGACAGAAGCGGGGACACTGAGCAAACCGCCGAGCGCGGCGGCGCCGTGGGTGAGGAACTGGCGGCGGCTGATGGCGGACGGAAAGGAGGCTGAAGTGTTCATGGCGGCAAGTCTATTAAATGGCATTCAACCAGATCACGGCCCGGATGGGAAGCGAAAAACGCGGGCGCAGGGAGGAGGAGGTTGCGCCGCGCGGGGGAGCGGGCAACTGTCGCGGCTTGAACGAGACCACGACA
>CAZNKC010000360.1:0-2759 GCA_964573315.1 uncultured Verrucomicrobiaceae bacterium
GTGAGGGATCCTTGAGCAATTCCAGGCGGAAGCCGGTGACCACGCCGGAGATGCCCTTGACACGCACGGTATAGACGGAGCCGTTGGGCAGCGGGCCGCTGACCAACACGGACTGGTCTTCCAGCACCGTACCGACCGGGCCGTTCGTGGCCTCGAACGACACGATTTCCAGCACCGTCCAGTTCGCCGTCACGTCGCCGCCGTTGGCGAGGCCGTCGGCGAAGGTGTCGCGGTCGTCGGTGGTGGCGGAAAGCCGGAAACGCCCGACGTGGTGCTGGGCGTCATAGTTGTTGAACAGCTCGAAAACGAAAACACCCTCCTCCGTGACGGGCACGCTTGAGGCCGTTTCCCACACCAGGGTGCGCTCCACAGCGCCGCCGGCGGCCCAACTGGTGGCCACGCCGCCAGCGACGGCGATGCCGTCAATGGTTCCCTCCACCGTGAAGCCGCCCTGCGTGGCGGTGGCGGTGGCGTTTTGCAGGGTGATCGGCCCGGCGACCAGTTGCTCGACTACCGGATCGCCGATGGCATCCAGCTCCGTGACGCGCGGCCCCTGGCCGGTCGCGGCGGCGTCGAACTCGGCGCGGAACTGCTGCCCCACGAAAGCGTCCACCAGCACCTCGGCCTGGATCTCGCCGTTGAAATAAGGATTGTCGAGCGCGTGATAGACGGCGAGCAAGGTGAAGGGCTGCGTGTCGTCGAAGCGCCCGAACAGGCGCATCTCCGTGAAGCCGTGCCCGGCCACGCCGCCGTCCGCCGCGAACAGGCGCGCGCCGTCAATCACCACGATGCCCGGCGTCTCCCACTCGATGAAGTGGACAAAATCCGGCTCCGCGCCGTCCGCGAATGCCACCTCCGCCGCGCCGCCGTCAAAGGCGTTGGCGGCGTCCGAACCGGCGGCGACCGGCGAACTGGCGGTGACCACCGCGCCCCGGCTCGTGTCCCACAGGTCGTCCGCGGCCAAGCTCGCCTCCGGCTGCACGTCGAGCAGCAGCGTGGCGGGGAGAGACTCCAGCGCGCCGTCGGAGACGCTGAACACGGCCGCGTCACGGCCCGTGAAGCCCTCGTTCGGCGCATAGACCACGCGCCGCCCGGAATCGGACACAACCGTGCCGGCCTCGGTGATTTCCGCGCCGGCGGCGCCGTCCACGTATTGGAAGAGCCGGCCTTGCGCGGGAAGGGTGAAAATTTTCGCCGTGAGCGGCTGGTCGTCGGCGTCATGGCCCTCCAGGCGGATGAGCTTGGTCCGCTCCACGAACACGATCTCGAACTGGAGGTAATCAAAAATCGGCGCGGTCGAGGGCACGCGGGTGGGAGCTTGATTTCCGCTTCGCATCTGCAGCCGCAACTCCGGATCGACCGGGTTCTCCAGCGTAGCCCCGGAGGCTTCGTCGAGGCGGAACATGGCGACCAGCCCGGGAGCATCGGCGCGGACGTGCGATTGAAAATTTTTCGCAATCTCGTCCGCGCTGAGGGCGCGATTCCAGACGCGGTATTCGTCCACCTCGCCGGCGTAAGGGCCGTAATCATTGCGATCCGACAACCCATACGAGGGAATGACGGTGCGCAAGCTTTGCAGGCCCTCCCGGACGAAACCGCCGTTCACGTAGAGGCGGGGGCGGTTGTCCTCATAGACCACGGCGACGTGCGTCCAGCCCTCGATCAGCGCGTTGTAAACCAGCGGCGAAGGCAGGTAACTATCCCCGTGCTCGAACACGCTGATGCCATTCGTTCCCACTGAAATTCCAACCCCGCCGAGCGATGCGCCCGCTTGAATCGGGCCGACCGCATAACGCTGGCCGCCAGTGCCGGAAATCCCGCTCACCGCCTCGGAAGTCGCGTTCCGTGTGCTGCCGGGGTTCACCCACAACTCCATCGTGAACGTGCCTCTCACAGCCGTCCGGTCGGTCGTGCCCGCCGGGTCGGCCCCGTCGTTGCTCCCGTCGAAGCTCAAAGCCCCCCGCGCGAAGTGCAGCAATTCTCCCGCCACGGGCCGCGTGTTGTTGCCGGTGAAGATGTCCACCGTCACCGTCGTGCGCAGGCCCCAGCGATCCGCCACGTCGAAGGTGAAGCCGTCGTCGCCGGTGAAGCCGCTGTCCGGCGTGTAGGTGTAGGTGGCGGTGGCGGGGTTGAAGCTGAGATTGCCGTGCTCCGGGGCGGAGACGCTGTCGTGATCGAGGAAGAAAGGATCGCCGTCCGGGTCTTCGGCATCGGCCAGCAGTTCGGCCACGGTTTGGGCCAGCACCTCGCCCTGGTTGATGATGAAATTTTTGTCCTCCGCCACCGGCGCGCGGTTGGCGATGAAGCGATGCGGGTCAATGAGGTCGGGGATGCCGTCGCCGTCGCTGTCGGTGTTCGCGCCGGGTTTGCCGTTCGTGCCGTTGTTGACGATGGAGACGACTTGAACCTGCGAGAGCGCGCGGTCGTAGATGGCGAAGTCGTCGATGACGCCGTTGAAGATGCGGGGGATGTGATCCTCGAGTCCGGCGGCGTGAGCGCCGATCGCCCATGGCAAGTTGTTGTAGGCAATGCTTCCCGACGCGGCGAACTGCGCCTGCAGCGTGCCATCAACAAAAAACCGCACCGCCGCGCCGTCGTAAGTCAAGGCAACGTGATAAAACGCGCCCGCCGGGAAGCTGTCCGTCGAAACCGCGCCGCCGTGGCTGGTGCCAATCGGAAATTTTCCATCCTGCCGCCAGCAGATGTAGGCGGAGGAGACCCCCGAACCGATCTGCTTGGCAATGATCACGCTGCCGAAG
>CAZNKC010000361.1:0-2737 GCA_964573315.1 uncultured Verrucomicrobiaceae bacterium
CAGAAATCCAGGTTGAGCCGCCCGGAAATTGCGTTTAACTGCGCGGCCCTATGGCCCAATATCAGATCCTCGTCGCCGACCCCATTTCCGAAAAAGGCATTGAACTGCTCCAGTCCGAATCCTCCTTCGACGTGGTCGTCAATCTCGGCTTGAAAAAAGAGGACGACTTCGCCGCCGCCGCCGCCGGAGCGCACGCCATCATCGTCCGCAGCGGCGTCAAAGTGACCGCCAAAGTCATCGAAGCCGCGCCGGACTTGAAGGCCATCGGCCGCGCCGGTGTCGGCGTGGACAACATCGACGTGCCCGTCGCCAGCAAGCGCGGCGTCGTCGTCATGAACACCCCCGGCGGCAACACCATCTCCACCGCCGAGCAAGCCTTCACCCTCATGATGTCGCTCGCCCGCAAAACCCCGCAAGCGCACGCCACCATGGTGGAAGGCCGCTGGGACCGGAAAAAATTCCAGGGCACCGAAGTCTTCGGCAAAGCCCTCGCCGTGCTCGGCATGGGCCGCATCGGTGCCGAGTTCGCCAAGCGCGCCAAAGCCTTCGGCATGAAAGTGGCCGCCTACGACCCCTACCTCTCCAAAAACCGCGCCGAAAGCCTCGGCGTCGAGCTTTTCGAGGATCTGGATGACGCCCTCGCACAGGCCGACTTCATCACCATGCACATGCCGATGACGCCGGAGACCAAGCACATGCTGAACGCCGGCCGGCTCGCCAAGCTCAAGAAAGGCGTGCGCATCGTCAACTGCGCCCGCGGCGGTCTCATCGACGACAACGCCCTCGCCGCCGCGCTGGAAAGCGGCCACGTCGCCGGCGCCGCGCTGGACGTGTTCGAGGTCGAACCGCCGCCCGCCGATTACCCGCTGCTGAAAGCGCCAAACACCGTCTTCACCCCGCACCTCGGCGCTTCCACGGACGAAGCGCAGGAAAACGTCGGCATCGAGATCGCCGAGACCATCCGCGAGCACCTGCTGCGCGGCACCGTGGTGAACGCGGTGAACATGCCGAACGTCGATCCCGAAACTCTCGCCGCGCTCGGCCCCTTCCTGAACTTCGGCGAGCTGCTGGGCCGCCTCGTCTCCCAGCTCGCCCCAACCCACTCCAACGTGCTGCGCATCAACTACTGCGGCAAGGTCGGCCAGGGCGACACCACGCTCATCTCCCGCGCCGTGTTGAAAGGCTTCCTCGAGCGCCCCGTCGGCGCCGACCAAGTGAACTACATCAACGCCAACGGCGTCGCCGAAAACCTCGGCCTGCGCTTCACCGAAAGCCGCCTGCCGGAGCCCACCGAGTTCAACGACCTCATCGAAGTCGAAGCCAGCAACGGCGCCGAAACCGCCAGCATCACCGGCACCTTCTTCGGCGCCAACCCGCACATCGTCAAAGTCAACGGCCGCCGCATCGACGCCCGCCCGGAAGGCACCCTGCTGCTGATCGAAAACATCGACCGCCCCGGCATGATCGCCGCCTACAGCGCCATCCTCGGCAAAAACCAAGTCAACATCGCCGACATGTCCCTGGCCCGCGACAAAGAAGGCGGCAAAGCCCTCACCCTCCTCACCCTCGACTCCCCGCCGCCCGAAGCCGTCATCGCCGAGCTGGAAAAGATCGAAGGCATCAGCCGCATCCATTGCGTGGCGGTGAGTTGACCCGAAAGTGAGCAGGCTGGCAGCGCTTTCTTGCCGCAGAGGAGCAAAGTGGCAGAGGACGCAGAGTGCTTGAGTTTTTCTTCTCTGCGTCCTTGGCTCCTCTGCCCCTCTGCGGCAACCCCGGAGGGCGGGATTGTATTCCCGCCCATTCTTCCGTGGGCGGAGGGGGTGCGGAGCTTATCGACTGTCCTTAACGCTCCTCTTCCCACGGCTCCGCGCCGCCGCTGCCCGCAAAAAATTGGGCGGGAATACAATCCCGCCCTCCGAAACTCACGCCACCACCTCGCGGATCACCTTGCCGAAGTCGCGCTCCAGACGTTTGCGGCCGGGGATTTCCAGGCGATGCGGATTGAGACCGAGGAGATGCAGGATGGTGGCATGCACGTCGGTGACGTAATGCGGATGCTCGACGGCGTGGAAGCCGATCTCATCCGTGGCGCCGTGAATCGTGCCGCCCTTGATGCCGCCGCCGGCCATCCACACGCTGAAGGCGTAAGGGTGGTGGTCGCGTCCGTCGCTGCCTTGGGAGCCGGGCGTGCGGCCAAACTCGGTGGCGAACACCACCAGGGTATCCTCCAGCAGGCCGCGCTGTTTCAAATCCTTCAGCAGCCCCGCGATGGGCCGGTCCACCTGCCCGGCGAGGCGGGCGTGATTCGTCTTCAACGCCGAGTGCGAATCCCACGCGCCCGCCGCGCCGTCGCCGTGCTGGATCTGAATGAAGCGCACGCCGCGCTCCGCCAGCCGCCGCGCCACCAGCAACTGCCGGGCGAACGGCTCGGTCTCCTTTTGATCCAAACCGTAGAGCCGTTGCGTCTCCGCGCTTTCGTCGTCGAGGTTCAGCGTCTCCGGCACGGCGCTCTGCATGCGGAATGCGAGATCGTAACTCCTCATCCGCGCCAGCAGCGCCTGATCCCCCGGATGCTCCGCCAGCGACAACGCATTGAGCCGCCTCACCAAGTCGAACTGCGCGGCCTGCTCCGGCATGGCCAGACCGGACTCGGAGCGCGTGTAGGGCATCGGGTTTTTCGGGTCCACAGTCAAGCCCACCGAGTCGTAAGCCGGCCCCAGGTAGTGGCCGTCTTTGT
>CAZNKC010000362.1:0-2638 GCA_964573315.1 uncultured Verrucomicrobiaceae bacterium
TCACTCCCGATGAGCCACCGCTAGGATCGGCGGCGCCTAACCTGCCGACGTTAACCATCCATTCAGTCCCGGATGGAGACACGTTGGTGCTGCGAAGGCATCCCAATGCCGACTCCGCGACTTTGGATCGTCTTCAAAACGGCGACGTTGTTGAGAACCTCGGCCAAGCGGCCGTCAACGGCGATACAGTATGGGTGGCGATTCGTCACCGTGGTGTTGATGGTTGGGTTAATAAGCGGTTTACTGCTCGTTAACGATGATTGAAACGCATCAGTAGGTGCTGCTTATTCAACGAAATAACAACGCCTTTCAGCTTGCGGGCTGCTTGGGGGAAAACGTGGATATGCCTTGCATGCAGACGGGATTGATCGGGAGTATTTCCCCTCAGTCGGCTCCACAAGCCACTCACGCCGGACTTTGACAAAGCCCGTCTTTTGCTGCATCCGGTGGTGATCCTCATGCTCTCACCCCAGCTTACACCAGACGGCTTCCTTATTTGCGAAGGGGCGGCGGAGGGCGCGCTTGAGAAGCGGCTGGCGGTTTTGGCTGACTCGGAAGGCGCCTTGCTGGCGGGGCTGGCCACCGAGTGGCTGACGGCGGAGCTGGATCCTTCGTGGCGATGGGTGCGCGGCTGGGGGCAATGTTTTTTCACCCGGCTCTGTCAGGCGCGGGAGGCGCGGTTGGTGGAGCTGCCGGGAGCGGAGGAGTGCGCGGCTTTTGTCGAATCAGCGCCGCCTTTCACCGGCGCGGAGTATCTCTCGGTCACGGTGTTGCAACGCTGGTGGCAGGCGATGGCCGCGCATGTTTTCGACTTGGCTGAAGCTCATGCGGACGGCTTGGACGGGTGGCTGCGCGAGGCGGGCAGCGCCTGGCATTTGGTAGGCAGGGTGACCTTTCATCTGGCGGAGAACAAGACGGATTCACAACGGCCGTTCGCCTTTCTCGCCACGTTCACGGAGCGGCTCGGCGCGACTGGCCAGCCGCAGCATTTGCCTCTCGCCCGCGCCCTGCAACACTACGCGGGACAGAAGGATCAGACGGCGCTCAACGCGCTGCTGGAGCCGGTGCGCACCGCCGCGGCGCGCTCGAAGCTGCTGCAGGACTGGCTGGCCAGCCGCCGTTTGTTTCAGCCGATGGCGATGAGCCCTCGGGAGGCTTTCCGGGTGTTGCGCGAGACCGCTGTTTTTCAGGAGAGCGGCATCATCATGAAGCTGCCGGACTGGTGGAAAAGCGGTCGCGCGGCGCGCCCTGTGGTGGCGGTGACCATTGACGCGCCGAAACAAACCACCTTGCACGCGGAATCCATGCTGCGCTTCAACATCGACCGCAGTCTCGATGGCGAGCCTTTGACGGAAGCTGAATGGGAAAAGCTGATGAGCGCGGAGACGGGGCTGGTCTCCCTGCGCGGCAAGTGGGTGGAGGTGGATCGTTCGAAGCTGGACGCGGTCATGGCGCATTGGCAAAAAGTGCAGCAGGCTGCCGGCGAGGGCGGGATCGGATTCCTCGACGGCATGAAGCTGCTGGCCGGTTGGGACGACCGGCAGAACGCGGCGGGCGATGAGGCCGCTTTGGAGGCTTTGCCGGACTGGAGCGCGGTGATGGCCGGCAAGCAACTGGCCCGGGTGCTGGAGCAGATGCGCCAGCCCGCCGCCGTGCCGCCGCCGCCGGAGCTTCACGCCACGCTGCGCCCCTATCAGGCGCGGGGTTTTGCCTGGCTGCAATTCATGGAGCGTCTCGGCCTTGGAGCCTGTCTCGCCGATGATATGGGCCTGGGCAAGACGGTGCAAGTCATCGCGCTGTTGTTGAGCCGGCGGCAGGAACAAAAAAAAACGGCGCTGCTGGTGGTGCCCGCTTCCTTGATCGGCAACTGGCAGGCGGAGGCCGCCAAATTTGCGCCGGCACTCAAAATCCTCGCCGCGCATCCTTCAGCGATCAGCCGCGAACTGCTGGCGGAATGCGTCAGTGCTCCCGAGAAAGCGCTCAAGGGCCATGACGCCATGCTCACCACCTACGGTTTCCTCAGCCGCTCGGCTTCATGGCAGTCGCACCCCTGGGGACTGGTCGTGCTCGATGAAGCCCAGGCCATCAAAAATCCGGGCAGCGGCGTCAGCAAGGCCGTCAAACGCCTGTCCGCCGAAGGGCGCGTCGTCATGACCGGCACGCCGGTCGAGAACCGCCCCGGCGACTTGTGGAGCCTCTTTGATTTCCTCAATCCCGGCCTGCTGGGAAGCTCGACCGCCTTTGCCCGCGCCGTCAAATCCTGCGCTCAAAACCGCAGCCGCGACGGCTTCGCCCCGCTGCGCCGCCTGGTGCAGCCTTACATCCTGCGGCGGATGAAGACGGACAAAAACATCATCAGCGATCTGCCGGACAAGGTTGAAATCAAAGCCCGTTGCGGCCTCACCAAACGCCAGGCCACGCTCTACGCCAAGCTGGTGGACCAGCTCGCCAGGATGCTCAACGACGAGGGCATGGAGGACATCCAGAGGCGAGGTCTGGTGCTCGGCTTCCTGCTCAAATTCAAGCAGGTCTGCAATCACCCCAGCCACTGGAATGGCGACGGCGTCTGGAAACCCGCTGACAGCGGCAAATTTGCGCGGCTCGGCGAGATCACCGGCGAGCTGGCGGCGCGCGGCGA
>CAZNKC010000363.1:0-2637 GCA_964573315.1 uncultured Verrucomicrobiaceae bacterium
GATGGCGCTCGTGCTGTTCGAGCCGTTCATCATTCGCCGCTTGAAAGAGATGGGCCTCGTTCACACCGTGCGCAGCGCCAAAAAAATGATCGAGCGCCGCACCCCGGAGGTCTGGGACATTCTCGACGAAGTCACCCGCGGCCACCCGGTGCTGCTCAACCGCGCGCCCACGCTGCACCGCCTCTCCATCCAGGCCTTCGAGCCGAAGCTCATCGAAGGCGAGGCCATCCGCGTCCACCCGCTGGTTTGTACCGCTTACAACGCCGACTTCGATGGCGACCAGATGGCCGTCCACGTCCCGCTCTCCGTCGAGGCGCAGATGGAGGCCCGCCTGCTCATGCTGGCGCCGAACAACCTGTTCAGCCCCGCCAGCGGCAAGCCCATCACCACGCCCTCCCAAGACATCCCGCTCGGCTGCTACAACCTCACCTACCTGCGCGAATTCCCCAGCCAGGACAAGAACGCCCAGGCCCCGCGCCTGCCCATGTTCAACGACGTCACCGAGGTCGAATTCGCCATCTCCGAAGGCGGTCTCGGCGTCAACGACAAAGTCCTGCTGCGCAACCCCGACTTCGGTTTCGGTGGCCGTCCCTACGGCGACTCCACCAAGGCCGTCATCGAGACCACGGCGGGCCGCGTCCGGTTCAATGAAATCTGGCCGGAAACCATCGGGTTTATCAACGCCACCGTCGGCAAGAAGCAGATCTCCGAGATCATCTGGCGCTGCTTCCAGGTTTGCGGGCAGAAAGAAACCGTCGCCGCGCTCGACCGGCTGAAGGCGCTCGGCTTCCGCGAGGCCACCCGCTCCGGCGTCTCCATCGGCATCACCGACATGGCCATCCCGCCGCTCAAGAAAGAGCTGCTCAAGAAGGCCTACATCGACATTGAAGAAGTGGACAAACAGCACCGCCGCGGCATCATCACCCAGGGCGAGCGTTACCAGAAGGTCATCGACGTCTGGACTCAGGTGGGGGATCAGTTGGCCGACGAATTGTTCCGCACCATCGAGTACAACGACGGCAAAAAGCAGCACAACCCGCTCTACATCATGGTCACCTCCGGCGCCCGGGGGAACCGCACCCAGATCAAGCAGCTCGGCGGCATGCGCGGCCTCATGGCCAAGCCCTCCGGCGAGATCATCGAGCGCCCCATCATCTCGAACTTCCGCGAGGGCCTCAGCGTGCTGGAGTACTTCATCTCCTCCCATGGCGCCCGCAAAGGCTTGGCGGACACCGCCTTGAAGACCGCCGACTCCGGCTACATGACCCGCAAGCTCGTCGATGTCTCCCAGGACGTCATCGTCACCGAGGAAGACTGCGGCACCGTCAACGGCATCACCCTCGCCTCCATCTACTCCGGGGACGAAGAGGTCGTCGATCTCAAAACCCGCATCTACGGCCGCGTCAGTTGCGAGACCGTGCATGACCCGGTGGACAAGTCCATCATCGTCAAGCCCGGCACCCTCGTCACCGAAGTGGAGGCCGCCAAGCTCACCAAGATCGGCGTGGACAAACTGAAAATCCGCTCCGTGCTCACCTGCGAAAGCAAGCGCGGCTGCTGCGCCCAGTGCTACGGCCTCAGCCTTGCCACCAGTCGCGTCGTCAAGATCGGCGAGGCCGTCGGCATCGTCGCCGCCCAGTCCATCGGCGAGCCGGGCACCCAGCTCACCATGCGCACCTTCCACGTCGGCGGCGCGGCCATGAGCAGCTTCAAACAGCCCTTCATCATCTCCAAGCACGCCGGCACCATCCGTTACAACGACTTCCGCAGCGTCGCGACGGAAGAAGGCGCCTGGATCGCCCTCACCAAGAACGGTTCCATCTCCATCCTTGATGGCGATGGCAAGGAGTTGGAAAACCACAAGCTCCTCGTCGGCGCCGTCATCAACAAACCCGACGGCGGCCAGGTGAAAAAGGGCGAGCAGTTCGTCAACTGGGACCCCTACAACATCCCGATCATCTCCGAGAAAGCCGGGAAGATCGAATTCCGCGACATGATCGCCGGCATCACCTTCACCAAGGAGAAAAACGAGTCCACCGGCAACGAGGAAACCGTCGTCATCGAGCACAAGGAAGACCTGCACCCGCAGATCGTCATCACCAATCCCAAGACGCACGAGGTGCTCTCCAGCTACACCATTCCCGCCGGCGCCCACCTCTCCGTCAAGAACAACGAGCGGATCAACGCCGGCCACACCATCGCCAAGACCCCGCGCAAAGCCTCCAAGACCAAGGACATCACCGGCGGTCTGCCGCGCGTGGCCGAACTCTTCGAAGCGCGCAAACCCAAGGACGCCTGCGAGATCGCCCGCATCGACGGCTTGGTCGAGATCGGCGGCCTCGTGCGCGGCAAGCGCAAGGTCATCGTCACCGATCCCAAGACCGGCCAGATGGAAGAGCACCTCATCCCGCGCTCCAAGCACATCCTCGTCTTCAGCGGCGACCTCATCCGCAAGGGCGACCAGCTCACCGAAGGCCCCGTCGTGCCGCACGAGATCCTCGAGATCCTTGGGCCGCAGGCGTTGCGCGAGCACCTCGTCAACGAAGTGCAGGAAGTCTATCGTGCCCAGGGCGTGGAGATCAACGACAAGCACGTCGAGATCATCATCCGCCAGATGCTGCGCAAAGTGAAGATCAC
>CAZNKC010000364.1:0-2598 GCA_964573315.1 uncultured Verrucomicrobiaceae bacterium
GTTAACGTCGGCAGGTTAGGCGCCGCCGATCCTAGCGGTGGCTCATCGGGAGTGATCTTAGCGCTCTCGGTGCGCGGCAGTGAAGCTTCCACCATGTCAGTGGGCGCCCAAGTTTTCGGTGGGGCTGGCAACGGCGCCGCTACGGCAGGAGGAGGCATGGGCTCGACGTAAGGCACACGCTGCCAGCAGCCGATGCCAATTCCGAGCGCGGCCATGCACAGCCAGGTGATGAGATGCACATGGGGGTTTTTGCCTTCACCGCTAGGCTTATCGACATTGTCGAGGTGAACAAAGTATGGCATAGGGGAAACGCTGCGTCCTGCCAGTTTCAAAAAGGTGCCAGCAAGCCAGTAGGTGAGCACCGCAACAAATGCAGAACCGACGACGAGCAAGGTGCAGCTCCACCACACTTCTGGCTGGTGCCTATAACTGAGCATGTGCCCGAGGAAGTAACGATAGCTGTCCCAGGCTAGAAGTGGGTCAGCGTCGTAGCGCGCGATGGCAACTCCCGCGGCAGTCGCAAGCCAAGCGACAAGCGCATACCGATGCCGGAAGTCAATGGCAATGCTCTCGTTGAATTCCCACCAGTCGTTATAGGGCTTCCACTCGAGCACCTCGAGACGCTTCTCCAGCGTCTCAATGCGTTGCTGGGCGTCATCTATGTTTTGCTGAATCTCCTTGCCCAAATAGCTGCGCCTGTCGAAGGTGCCGTCGGCGTTGCGCGAGATTCCGTGAGATTTGGCGCGCTCCTCCTCCGCAGCGATTATCGCGGACTGTCGCGCCAACTCATCGCTCCACTGGCGGAAGGCCTTCCGTTCATCCAGGTTGAGCCAGAAGTCGTCGAGGGTACCGCGCAGTTTGCGCCTGAGTTTACGCGATTTGAGCCAGTGGCACAATCCAGCCAGCGCGAGGTATAACGGATAGATGAAGGCCGCGATGCAAATTACGGCAACGAACAACACAATCATAAAACCAAGGCCGCCGCCGGGATTGGAGTGCTTTTTGCGAGCCATCAGATTGGAATGCCGACGTGAACAAGCGTCATGTCTTTGTTCTTATCAAGTCGATAATGTTTGCATCAGGTCGATGACGTTCGGGCGCTGGCCGCTGTCAAGGTTTCGCGGGTTCAAGGACTTTGCGCACTCGGACGAGGCGGTCTTGAAATTGCCTTTGAAACTCACGCATCTTTTGCCCGTAAATGCGGGGATCGTGATTGCATTCGGCTGACATCTTGCGCCGAATCTCGCGGAGCCATTCGAGGCCGTCGTCGTGATGTGATTCTGGAGGATTCTTCATGGCAGTTCTTCGAGAAGTTCTAGCAGCGTGACCAAGCGCGGCGTTTCACGACCGAACCGGCCATTTGCGGGCTTCTTTGATGACTTGATGACTTGGCCAGCGCCAAGCGTCCGTTGTTTGGCTATCCTGATTACCGGACAACGGCGCTGGATTTCCGGTTCCTTTTTGGGGGCGTGCCGGGTTTCGATGGCTCCGTGTCTAGGATCAGCTTGAAGTTGTGCAAGCTGCCCGCGAAGACCGGATGCTCGGCTTCCGCAGCCCACATCTCTCGCATGAAGGCTGATGCGCGAGCTTTGGTGGAAGGTTTCTTTTTCATCGGATCAGGACTGGATGGCTGAAAACTTGCCCACTTCTTGCAATTTTGCAAGATGAATGCCCCGGATGAAAAAGTGGTCCGTCACGGGCTGCCCGCCAAGGACTCGCTTGCTGTAAAAACCCGCCGAGATGGCGGTCGCCTCACCCCATATCAAGGGAATACCCAGATGAGCGGTGAGGAAGCCGAGGGCAAACAGCATGGCTGAGCCGACACCGCCGTAGCCCGACTTGGCATCGAAGGCGGTGGGATGACAAGCAAGGAAATCCAGGACGAGATGGTGGCTCCAAGTGCGCCGGCACCACGCCATGGCGAGCGTGTCCGGGGCGGACGGCCAATCGGACTTGGCGACCAGGAGAAAGCCGATTTCTTCCTGAGCATCACTGCCGGCACGGGCAGTGAGTTCAGCGAGATCTTTGGCCACCTCGTCACGGCGCGCATAATAGCGCCAACGTTTGCTGGCCAGCTTCGCGTATTCAACCGCATCCCGCGCAGCGGACGGATGGCTGTGCATCCGTCCTGTCCGCCAGATTTTCAAAGCGTCAGCATCACTCGGAACACCAAACCGAACCGGCATCGGGCGCTCGCCCAATGGCGTCTGGATGACCGGAGCGATGAACGTGGAATCAGGCATGGTGATACTCCTGCAACGCCCGTACCTGCACTTCGCTTTGTTGCAGCGACTTGATCGCCCTGAGAGCGGCATCCGCTCCGCGGAGGGTGGTCATGATGGGGATGCGGTTTTGCATGGCGGCGGTGCGGATTTTGATTTCGTCTTCCCGGGGGTTTTTGCCGCTGGGGGTGTTGATGACGAGGGCCATGTCTTTGTTTTTCATCAGGTCGATGACGTTCGGGCGCTGGCCGCTGGCGAGTTTGGGGAGGATTTCAACTTTGATGCCGGCGGCGCTGATGACGCTGCCGGTGCCGGGGGTGGCGTAGAGGGTGAAGCCGAGGGCGGCGTAGCCTTGGGCGAGGCGGACGACGTTGGG
>CAZNKC010000365.1:0-2576 GCA_964573315.1 uncultured Verrucomicrobiaceae bacterium
GAAAGAGCACGCGGGACCATGCCAAAGGCAGGCAGGCTGCGTGCGCTCCATGTGCAAAGCCTGACACGCCGGCCCCGTTTTCTGTCATCAACCCATGCGCCGCCTCGCCCTCATCTCCGCCGCCACCTACGGACGCCACGCCGCCCGCGCGCCCGGCTCGCACCACGGCACCGCCTTTGCCACCACCTTCAACGGCTGGGACGAGGAAAAGGCCAAGCAAATCCAAGGCACCTTCATCAAGTCCGGCCGCAGGCTCGAAGACGCCCGCGTGGTGAAAGTCTGGGACCCGGACCCTGCGGCCGCGCGCGCCCTGGCCGCCGCCGCACAAATCGAAACCGTGGCCGCCACCGCGGAGGAATGCAGCGAGGGCGTCGATGCCGTGCTCATCGTTGACGACGGCTCCGGAGAGCAATGGAAGCTCGCCGAGCACCCGTTGCGCAAGGGCGTGCCGGTTTTCTGCGACAAACCGCTCGCCATGACCGCGCGCGAAGCGCAGGCGATGGTGAAACTCGTGCGCGAGACCAAGACCCCCTTCATGTCCGCCAGCAGCCTGCGCTTCGTGCCGGACATCATCCAGCTCCGCGAGGAACTGCCCGCACTGGGAGCGGTGAATATCGCCAGCGCCGCCTGCGGCAACGAACTCATCTACTACGGCATCCACGCTCTCTCCATGATCTACGCCGTGCTCGGCCCTGGAGCCGTCAGCGCCATCAACGTCGGCCAGCCCGGCAGCAACCTCGTCCGCCTCCGCTTCGCCAACCATCGCGACGTGCTGCTCATCGTGGCGGAGAAACAATGGATGCGCTCCGGCTACCAGATCAATCTCTACGGCGAAAAAGGCTGGCGCAGCGTGCAACCGGATCTCAAAAACCTCTACTCGCACCTGCTGGAAGCCTTCCTCACCTTTCTCGATACCGGCAAGGAGATCGTCCCCGTCGAAGAGGAAGCCGAACTCATCACCGCGCTCCACGCCGCTGAGCTTTCCCTCAAACTTGGCCGCGAGGTCATGTTGACGGAAGCGCTTGAGCAATGACGCCAAGCATCGTGGCGGTGCTGGTCGTGATTTGCCCCGGCTCCGCGCCACCTCCGCCCGCGGAAAAATGGGCGGGAATACAATCCCGCCCTCCGGGGGGAGGCGGTTACAAACCGCCTCTCCTTGGGGGGGCTTGCCAAGCGCCCCTCTGCGCCCTGCTCTCTGCGCCTTGCCTATTGATAACGAATCGGCATCAATTCGAGAATAAAATGGTATTTTGATTATGACGGCGTGTGTGCGTAAATGGAGCCATGAGCAACCTTTATGATGCCATTGTGATCGGCGGCGGGCCCGCCGGATCGAGTTCTTCAGCCATTCTGGCGGAATACGGCCGCCGTGTGCTGGTGATCGAGCGCGAGAAATTCCCGCGCTATCACATCGGCGAGTCGCTGATTCCGTTCACGTTTCATCCCTTGCAGCGCCTGGGCTTGGTCGAAAAGATGCGGCAGTCTCATTTCGTCAAAAAATACAGCGTCTGCTTCGTGACGCAGGACGGAAAATCGAGCCAGCCGTTTTATTTCTTCGACCGTTACGACCGGGGGACTGTGGCGCAGACCTGGCAGGTGTTGCGCTCGGAGTTCGACCAGATGCTGCTCGACAACGCGAGGTCCAAGGGCGTGGAGGTGCGCGAGGAAACCAAGGTGCAGGAGCTGCTGCGCGATGAAAACGGACGCGTGACCGGCGTGCGCGCCATCGGCCCCGATGGCGAAGCGGTGGAATACCGCGCCAAGATCACGCTCGACTGCACCGGCAAGGAAGCCCTCACCATGGTGCGCAACGGCTGGAAGGTGCGCGATCCCTACCTCAACAAGGTGGCGGTGTGGACTTATTACCGCGGCTCCCGGCGCGCGCCCGGCCTTGATGAAGGCCAGACCATGGTCGCTTACGTGCGGGACAAGGGCTGGTTCTGGCACATCCCGCAGCACGATGACATGGTGAGCGTGGGCGTGGTGGCGGAGGGCAAATATCTCTCCCGCGACGGCGTGAAAGACCCGGAGCAAATCTTCAAGCGCGAGGTCGAGGAAAACCAATGGATCAAGGACTGCCTCTCCGTGGGCGAGCAGGTTGGTGAATACCGCATCACCAGCGAGTACTCGCATCACTCCCGCCACTGCGGCAGCGACGGCCTGCTGCTGGTGGGCGATGCGTTCGCGTTTCTCGATCCCGTGTTCAGCAGCGGCGTGATGCTGGCGCTGAAAAGCGGCGTGCTGGCCGGTGAGGAAGTGAACAAGGCGCTCGCGGAAAACGACCTGAGCCCGCAGCGCTTCACGCCCTACGCGCGCGCCATTCGCGAGGGCGTGGAGAACATGCGCAAGCTGGTCTATGCGTTTTACAATCCCGATTTCAGCTTCGGCAAATTGATCCGCGCGCATCCCGACGCAGCCGGCGCGGTGACGGACTGCCTGAGCGGCGACGTGAACAAGGATTACTCGGTGTTGTGGGATCAAATCCGCGAGCTGGTGCCTTTGCCGGATGATTTGCATCTGGGTGATCCCATCGCTTGAAGCTGCTGGAGTTGAAGTTGGAGTAGAGGCTTTAGCCG
>CAZNKC010000366.1:0-2568 GCA_964573315.1 uncultured Verrucomicrobiaceae bacterium
AAACGGAACAGCAGGGACACCGCCGTCGTTTTGCCGGACCCGCTCGGCCCCACCAGCGCCACGCGCTGGCCGGCGCGCATCGACAGATTAAAATCCTTCAGCACTCTCGCCTCCGGCCTGGAGGGATAGGCGAACTCGATACCGCGCATCTCGATGTCTCCGCTCAACCGCGGCGACTCCCCTTCCCCGTCCGCCGCCGTTGCGGTTGTTTCCTCGCAGTCGTCGGCCAAAATCTCCCGCACCCGCTCCGTGGCGCCGAGCGTGCGCTGGATTTGCGTCAGCAGCTCCGAGAACTGCATGAAGGAAGCGCCCACCAGCCCCGAGAAGATGCCGAAGTTGGCCAGCCTTTGATGGTTGATCTCGCCGGCGGCCACCATCTTTGCCGCGAACCAAGTCACCGCGACCAGTGCGACGCTGAAGCAAAAGATGATGAAGGCGATGAACGACGCCCGCGGCAGCGCCGCCTTGATCGCGGTGGACAGGAAATCCCCCAGCCGCCGCTCGTAACGCGCGATCTCGTAAGCCTCGTTGCCGAACGCCTTCACGCTGATGATGCCTTGCAGGCTCTCATCCACCACCACCTGGGACGCCGCCAGATCGTCCTGCGCCTTGCGCGTCAGCCGCCGGATGCGCGCCCCGAACACCGCGATGAGCGCCAGCACCACGGGGATCGTCGCCACCATGAACATCGCCAGTTTTACCGACAGCACGAACACCATCACCAATCCGCCGGCCAGGATCACCGTGTGCCGGATGAACTGCGGGATGGTCACCACCAGCGTCTCCCGCATGGATTCCACGTCGTTGGCCAGCCGCGAGGCCAGCTCCCCCACCCGGCGCGCGCCGAGCGTGGCCATCGGCAGCCGGATGATGCGGCTGAAGGTGTCCTGCCGCAGCGACGCCAGCGCCCGCTCGGAGGCCTTGGCAAACAGCAGGATGCGCCAAAACGCGATGAACGCCTGCGCCGCCACCAGCCCGATGAGAAACACCGCCGCCTTGTTCGAGCGCCGCAGCAGTTCGTCTCCCGTGCCGCCGTCCAGCGCGAACCCCACCCACTCCGCCAGTTCGTGGAAGAACACCAGCATCATGCCCGCCGTGGCCACCAGCGCCAGCATGGCCGGGATGAAGACTTTTTTGTGCGGCTCCAGGTAGCGCCAGAAAAAAGCCGCGTCCCGCCAAGCCGACTTGTCCCAAATTTTTTTCCCCGGTCTTTCGGTTGCCATGTGATGCGTGGTGTGGTGGTGCCGCTGCCGTTTGGTTTTTGTCAATACAGCGCCACGCTCCAGCGTTGCGTCGGTTCGTCGGTCAGTTCCAGCACCGCGCAGCCCTCCGCGTCGTCGCGGTGGCGGTTGAACAGCAGGTTGAACTGGTGATCCGCCGCGAAGCCGCCGCCCTGCCCGCCCTCCACCGGCTGCCAGAAGGCCAGCGTGGCGTTGATGCCGATCTGGCTGTTGCCGTTGCCGAGCGCCCACTCGTGCAGGTAGAGGTAGGAGCGCGGGATCGTCAGCGTGATGCGGCGCGCGCCCTCGCTGCCGCTGGAGAGCACGGCCTTGACGTGTTTTTCATCGAACCGCGCCGCGTAACCGGCGCCGAACGCCCAGGGCGCGATCGGCGACACCGTGGCCGGGCCGTCGGAAGCGCCGCCGCTGAAGCGCAGCGGATCGGTCACACCGAAGGCCAGCCGCTTGCCGTAAGAGCGCGCGTCGAGATTCAGCGTGCCCGCCCAGCTCGCGCCGCCCGCCGGATCGTCCTTCAGATCGATCCCGCGAATGTCAAAGGTCAGGAACAGATTGTCCTTGTCGGCATCCGCCCGCAGCGTCACCGAGCGCTCGCTGCTGCCCAGCCCCGGCAGCTTCGGAGATTGGCCAGCGTTCGAGACGGACATCGGCACCGGCTGCTTGAGGCCGAAGTTCTTGCTCAAGTCCACCCGCCGGTCGAAGCGCAACGTCATTTCCCCCATCGTCACCAGCACGCTGAGCGTCGTTTTTTGATTGAAGGGGCGCTCATCGCGATCCGGCAACTCGAAGCGCAGCGGCAGCTCCCGCTTCTCCCCCGCTTCCAGTTTGAAATCCCCGGACAACTGCCGCCCCATCCACGACGCCTGCCATGTCCCGGACAAAGCCTTGCCGCTGGTGTTGGCCAGCAGATTCGCCGGCGCGAACTCGCCCTCCTGGTTGAAAAGCGTCTCCACCTTCCACAGCAGCACCGCCGGGCGCAACTCCGCCCGCACCTCCTCGATGCGCGTCACACCGCCGCCGTTGAACAGCAACGGCAGGCGCAGCAGCGCCTCGTGGCTCGGCATGGGGTTGGCGCCGCCTTGACTGCGCTTGCCGTAGCGGATTTTTAGCGTCCGCTTCTCGCCCGGCTTGAGGCGCGATTCCGGCGTGGCGTCGAGCGGATTCCAAGCCGCCGCCACCAACGGCAGCGCGGTGAGGCTCAACTCCTGCTCCGAGCGGTTGCCGATCTCCACGCTGAGTTCGAAATGCTCCGCGTCCCGCAGCTCCGCGCGCGCTTCGCCGATCTCCCACGGCATCTCCCGCGGCCCGTCGATCAGTTCGCGATAAATTT
>CAZNKC010000367.1:0-2526 GCA_964573315.1 uncultured Verrucomicrobiaceae bacterium
TGGTTTTGGACTATCAACACTCAACTACCAACCATCAACTCGGTTTTTAGGTTTATCGGGTAGTGTCTCAGTTTGAAAATAAAGGGGAGCCAAAGTCACCGCCCCCCAAGGAGCGGCGGTTTGTAACCGCCCCCCCAAGGAAAAGCGTTTTGCAACCCATCTGCTGGCCTCCCTGAATCTGCGGGAAACTCCCAAGGTTGCAATCGAGGGCGCCCGCGCACCGATTTCAAATTTCCCGCCTTGCCGTCCCGCGCCCCGCGCTGCATCTTCCGCCCGCATGACCTACGCCGAGCTTCACCGCCTCCACCGCCTGCCGTTTTTTGACCTGCTCAAAAGAGCGCGAGCCGTGCATGAAAAGCATTGGCCGGAAAATGAAGTGCAGCTTTGCACCCTGCTCTCCATCAAGACCGGCGGTTGCAGCGAGGACTGCGGTTACTGCGCGCAGAGCGCGCGTTACAGCACCGGCGTGCAGGCCGAGCGGTTGATGGACACCGAGGTCGTGATGGAGCGCGCTCGCGCCGCCAGGGCCAGCGGCTCCACCCGCTTCTGCATGGGCGCCGCCTGGAAAGGCGTGCGCCAGGGCACCGCCAAGTTCGACCAAGTGCTCGACATCGTGCGCAACGTGTCCACCCTCGGCATGGAAGTCTGCGTCACCCTCGGCGAACTCGGCCCCGAAGAGGCGCGCCTGCTGAAAGAAGCCGGCGTCACCGCCTACAACCACAACATCGACACCTCCCCGGAGCATTACCCGAACGTCGTCACCACGCACACCTTCGAGGATCGGCTGCGCACCATCCGCAACGCGCAGGACGCCGGCATGTCCGTGTGTGCCGGCGGCATCCTCGGCCTCGGCGAAGGCGTCACCGACCGCCTGCGCATGTTGGAAGTGCTGGCGAATTTCAATCCCCAGCCGGAGAGCGTACCCATCAACGCGCTCATGGCCATCCAGGGCACCCCGATGCAGGACAACGAGCGGGTGGACAGCTTCGAGTTCATCCGCATGATCGCCCTCGCCCGCATCGCCATGCCGCGCGCCAAAGTCCGCCTCAGCGCTGGCCGCACCCAGATGAGCCGGGAGGCGCAGGCCCTGGCCTTCTTCGCCGGAGCCAACTCCATTTTTTACGGCGACAAACTCCTCACCGCCGCCAACCCGCGCGCCAACGAAGACCTCGCCCTGCTGCGCGAACTCGGCCTCGCCGCCCAAGCCCCCGACCCCGCCCTCGACGCGCCCGATCTGGATTTCTCCAAGCCGCTCTCACCCGCCCTCGACGGCTGCGTGATGATGACCGAAGAAGCCGTCCACGCCTGCGGCTGCGGAGATTTGTGAGGCGTGCCAGGGTGGCAGCGTATCCTTCACCATGCGCCGGACCCTGCCCGTCCTCGTTTTTTCCGCCAGCCTCCATGCCGCGCCCGATTTCGAGCGCGACATCGCGCCCATCCTCGAAGCCCGCTGTCTCTCCTGCCACGACGCCGCCAACCACAAAGGCGACGTCCGCCTCGACACCCGCGAGCACCTGCTCCCGCACATCCGCCCGGGCAACCCGGATGAAAGCCCGCTCATCGAGCAAATCACCGGCCCCGAGCCGGACATGCCAAAGAAGGAAAAACCGCTCACCACAGCTCAGGTCGAAGCCCTGCGCCAATGGGTGCAAGCCGGCGCGCCCTGGCCGGAAGGCCGCGTGCTGAAGGACAACCCGCCGCGTGATCTCGACTGGTGGAGCCTGCGGGAAATCCGAAATCCGAAGCCCGAAATCCGAAAGGGCAATCCCGTGGATCATTTCATCAACGCCAAGCTCGCCGAAAAAAACCTCCAGCCCGTCCCCGCAGCCGATCCCGCCACCCTCATCCGCCGCCTCAGCTACGACCTCACCGGCCTGCCTCCCGATCCACGGCTTGTTTCATCATTCGACATTCGACATTCGTCATTCCAGCAAATCGTGGACGATTTGCTGGCCTCCCCCTCCTTCGGCGAAAAATTCGCCCAGCACTGGCTCGACCTCGTCCGCTATGCCGAGACCCACGGCTATGACAAAGACAAGCCGCGCCCCAACGCCTGGCCTTACCGCGACTACGTCATCCGCGCCTTCAACGACGACAAACCTTACGACCGCTTCGTCCAGGAGCAGATCGCCGGAGACGCGCTCTTTCCCGGCGAGCGCGACGGCATCCTCGGCCTCGGTTTCCTCGCCGCTGGCCCGTGGGATTTGATCGGCCACATCGAAGTCGGCGAAGGCAAGGAGGACGGCCGCATCGCCAAGCACCTCGACCGCGACGAAATGGTCTCCGCCGTCTTCAACGTCTTCACCAGCACCACCGTCCAGTGCGCGCAGTGCCACCATCACAAATTCGACCCCGTGAAGATGGAGGACTACTACCGCCTGCACGCCGTCTTCGCCGCCGTGGACCGCGCCGACCGCGTTTACACCGGCCTGTCCCCGGACAAAGAGAAAGAACGCAACGACCTGCTCGCGCAAATCAACACGCTCAAAGCGGAGCAAACCAAGCTCACCAGCGATGCCAACCGCG
>CAZNKC010000368.1:0-2511 GCA_964573315.1 uncultured Verrucomicrobiaceae bacterium
CGCCGCCCTCCGCGCCAACCCGCAGGTGCGCGCGGCTTACTTGGGGGAATCGTAGAAGCCGCGGCGGCGTTTTTGGAGTGCGCCGATTCTCGGCGCTTTGGATTGGGGGAGAACGGGGAAGGCTGTGCGGGCGTCATCTCCGCGTCAACGTCACCCGCCCGCCACACGAATCCAAAGCTGCGCCAAGCGCAGCACTCCAAGGATGCTGTTCTATGCGCGATTCAACACCGGCCGCCCGTCCTCCACCACGAAGGACGCCCGCACGTTCAGCGGCGCGCCGGGACGAGAGACGTATTCCACGGTCTTGAAGTCCGTGCGCCAAGACTTCGGCGTGACCTCGCAGGTGACGTAGCCGCGCTCGGCGTTGTGGAATTTGACGAAGGGATTCTCGCTCAGTGTCTCCGCGAGTTTCTTCGGCTCCGCCATGCCGTCGCCGCTGGATGAGATGGAGGTGCCGACGAACTCGGTGGCCACGCTCTTGGAGTCGAGGTCGTCGAAGTCCGTGATCAATTCGTTGGCCCAGTTGGAATGGATGTCCCCGGTGAGGACCACGGGGTTGGAGACGGGATGGTCATGGAGGAACTTCAGCAATTGCCGCCGCTCCACCTCGTAACCCGGCCATTTGTCCATGCTGTAGGTCTCTCCCGGCCCGGCCGTGTAATCCAGGCGAGCGACCATGACCTGCTGGGCCAGCGTGTTCCATTTCGCCGTCGAAGCGTGCAGGTTGCGAAACAGCCAGTCGCGCTGCTCCAGGCCCATGATGGTCGCCTCCGGATCGTACACCTCCGGGCAGGCCGGTTTGACCCGGTCTCCGCAGGGCTGATCGGTGCGGTACTGCCGTGTGTCCAGCACGTAAAAGCTCGCAAGCGATCCGAAGCGCAGCTCGCGGTAAAGCAGCATGTCAGGCCCCTTCGGCAACGCGCTCCGGCGCAGCGGCATGTGCTCGTAATAAGCTTGAAAGGACGCCGCGCGCCGGCGCAGAAAATCCGCGGGGTCCACGTCGGGCTGCTCGGAGATGTCGCCGGCCCAGTTGTTGTCCATCTCATGATCATCCCAGGTCACCGCCCACGGCGCCGCCGCGTGCATGGCTTGCAAGGCGGGATCGGTTTTGTATTGCGCGTGGCGGGCGCGGTAGTCATCGAGGCTTTCGATCTCCAGCCCGTGATGCTTGCGCACGCGTTTGTCGATGCCCTCGTACTCGTAGATGTAATCGCCGAGGTGGAAAATCAGATCGAAGTCCTCTTTCACCATGTGCTCGTAAGCGGTGTAAAGCCCGGTCTCGTAATGCTGGCAGCTTGCGAAGGCAAAGCGCAACCGGTCCGGCGTCGCGTCATGCGCCGGCATGGTGCGGGTGCGGCCTTTCTGACTCACTTCGCCGCCGGCCTTGAACTGATACCAATACCAACGGTCCGGTTTCAGCCCCTCTACTTCCACATGCACGCTGTGCGCCCAATCCGGCACGGCGTTGGCCAAACCCTGCGCCACCACTTTCGTCATCGCTTCATCCTCCGCCACCATCCACGCCACCTTCACCGGCTCCCGGCTCATGCCGCCGCCAACTTCCAGCGGCTTCGGCGCCAGCCGCGTCCACAACACGAACCCATCGGGCGCGGGATCACCGGAGGCGATACCGAGCTGGAAAGGGTAGTCCGAAAACTTCACGCCCTCCTTGGCCACGCCGAGCGCCCGGCCCGACCATGCCGCGGCGGCGGCCAGAGAGGTGGTGTAGAGAAAAGAACGGCGCTTGAGGGAGGAGGTGGTTGGGATTTGGAACATCGAAAAAGAACAAGCTTCCAACGCGCAAACTTGCGCCAAAGTCAAAGTACCCCGCCTCTCCGAGGCGGGTTCATCTTGCCCTCACCGAGAGGCCGGGTACTCTGCGCCCCGTGAATTTTGCCGAAACACCGCTCTGGTTCCGGTCCCTGCTCTGTGTGGCGGGACTGGCGGCTGGCATGGCGGCGCATCTCGCCTTTCATCCACAGCGACGGCTTTTTTCCGACGCGCTTGATCTGTTGAAAAACCAGCCGCGCTTGCTGCTGCTCGGCGGTCTCCTGATGCTGGCGCAGCGGCTGGCGGGCACGGATGGGTTTCATCCGCTGCCGGACGCCGCCGCCGCCGACTGGATGGACTGGCGCGCGCTGGCGGCTCCCTTGGCGGGCGAGGCCGCGCTGCGTTTCGTCACGCTACCGCATCAAGCGCTGCCGCCCTGGCCCGCCGCGCTGCTGTTGCCGCTGCTGCTGGCCGTCGTTGTCCTGCATCTTTTCCGTTATCCCTATCGCGCCGGATTGCGACAGCGTCCGCGCGGCGGCGAGATCGCGCTGCTGGCCGCGCTGGGGATCGTCTTTACGGCGCAGGCGGGCGCGGATTTGGCGCTGTCATCGGACAGTTTGCCGGAGTGGCTGGTGAATGGACTCGTCACCGCACGGCTGGCGGGCGCTGCTTGGTTCACCGCCGGCTGCCAAGTCTGGCTGCTATGCGTCGTCACGCGCTGGCTCCGCCCGCTGCCCCGGA
>CAZNKC010000369.1:0-1194 GCA_964573315.1 uncultured Verrucomicrobiaceae bacterium
CGTAGCGCGGGCTTTGCAGGAGGCGGTTCAATTGATTGCGGATTGTGGATTGCGGGTTGCGGAATAGATCGGTTTTGAAAGCCTCCACCTCTGCCGGAGTCGGCGGCAGCCCGGTCAGGTCGAGCGTCACGCGCCGCAACCAAGTGGCGGGATCGGCGGGTTCGTTCGGAGTCAGGCCCTCTTTGGCCAAGCGCGTCTCGATGAAGGCGTCCACCGGGTGTTTGCCCTCCATGCCGGGCGGCAGCGCGGGCCGCTGAATCGGCGTGTGCGACCAATGCGCCTCCCACGGCGCGCCTTGCTCCACCCAGGTTTTCAGGAGCGCGATTTCGGCGGCGGTCAGTTGCTTCACGTTGTCGGGCGGCGGCATCACCTCGTCGGGATCGGTGCTGACGATTCGTTGAATCAAGAGGCTGGCCGCCGCGTCTCCCGGCGCCAGCACCAACGAACCGTCCGCGCGCGGCGCGCGCGCGTCCCGCTCCATGTCCAGCCGCAGCTTGGCCTTGCGCGAGGAGGCATCCGGCCCGTGGCAGTGGAAGCATTTGTCCGAAAGGATCGGCAGCACGTCGCGACTGAAGCGCACCGGCTCAGCCGCTTCCAAAGACAAGGACAAAACCCAGCCCAACGCGCCAAACACGCCGAAGCGAAAACGAAGAGCATGGGAAAAACGAACGGTCATAGCTGCCGCGCGATTCAGCGCGATTTATCCTGCTTATACGGGAAGCAGCGGGCGAAAAAAATCCCGTTCTACGCCTCTGACGGAAAACCAAAGGTTTGCTGAATCATTCCCGCAGTGCGCCGCGTTCCTTTTCCCTCTAGTGTCCCCTCGCATGAATTCAACCCAGCCCCAAGTGCTCGTTATTGTCGGTGACGCCACGGAAACCGTGGACACGTTGTATCCTTTCTACCGTCTCATCGAGGCCGGCTTCCAGCCAGTGGTCGCCGCGCCGGAAAAGCGCAAGTACCAGATGGTGCTGCATGAGATCAAACCGGGCTGGACCATCACCAAGGAGTGGGAAGGCTACAGCATCGACGCCGACATCGCTTTCAAGGACATCAAGCCCGAGGGCTATGCCGGCATCTTCTTCAGCGGCGGCCGCGCGCCGGAGTACATCCGCGAGGACGAAGACCTGCTGCGCATCACGCGGCATTTCTTCGACGAGAACAAGCCGATCGCGAGCGTCTGCCACGGCGTGG
>CAZNKC010000369.1:1204-2497 GCA_964573315.1 uncultured Verrucomicrobiaceae bacterium
CGAAGTCTGCGGCGGCATCTACGTGAACGAGCCGTGCGTCATCGACCGCCACATGTTCTCCGGCCGCACCTATCACGACAGCGGCCATTTTGTCGGCCCTTGGATCAAGGCGCTGGAGGCGTTTGTCGCGAACTCCAAGTGAGTGATTGAGGCCAAGCCCTTCGTTTTCTCTGGCAAGCTGGAAGCTTGCCCCACTTTCAACCCCGTCCCGCATCATGAACCGTCGCCGATTTCTCAGCACCCTCACCGCCACGGCAGCCACGGCTGCTCTGCCCGCGCGCGCCGCTGCCGCGCCGCTCCAATTGAAATACCTCCTCGCTTCCGCCTTGTATGGCGACATGAAGCTGGCGCAGGTGGTTCCGGAGGTGAAGCCCGCCGGCTGCGACGGCCTGGACATTTGGGGGCTGCGCCATGCCACGCATCGCGAGGAACTCGACGAGATCGGCTTGGAGGCGCTGGAGGCTTTGCTCAAGCAGCATGACACGCGCCTGCTCTGCTCCACCCGCTATCCGCTCGGGCCGTTCGCGTTGCAAAAGGAGATGCCCATCGTCAAACGGTTCGGCGGAAATATGATCGTCTGCGGATCGGCGGGGCCGAAAAACGTCACGGGCGCGGAAGCGAAAAAAGGCATTCAAGAGTTCCTCGAAAAGATGAAACCCCACGCCGACGCGGCGGCGGAGCATGGCATCACGCTCGCCATCGAGAATCATGCCAACGCCTTGCTCGCCTCGCCGGATTCGATCCGTTATTGGGCGGAGTTCAACACCCATCCCGCGCTCGGTGTCGCCTTCGCGCCGCATCACCTGAACGATCACATCGAGGACATGCCGAAGCTGATCCGCGAACTGGGCGCGAAGAATCTGCCCTTCATCTACTTCCAGGAACACGGCATCGGCAGCAAGCAAACGGTCGCGAAGGAGATCGAGCTGCAGCAACTGCCCGGTTACGGCACGCTCGATTACAAACCCATTCTGGCGGCCATGCGCGACATCGGGTTCAACGGTTACGCGGAAATCTTCATGCACCCGACGCCGCGCGGCCTCCCCATACTGCCCACGCCCGGCGAGATCACCGCCGCCATCAACAAGTCCCGCGACCACATCGAGAACCTGCTCAAGGAGGTGAACGCGTGATGGGCAAAGCGCAGGGCGCAGGGCGCAGGGCGCAGGGCGTCACGCTGCGTTTGACGATGCTCAATGCGCGGAGCATCATGTTCGCTTCGCGAAGCGAAACAATCCCTCTGCGCTCTGCGCTCTGCGCTCTGCGCTCTGCGCTCTGCGCTCTGCGCTCTGC
>CAZNKC010000370.1:0-2493 GCA_964573315.1 uncultured Verrucomicrobiaceae bacterium
AGCACGGGCGCCCTCGCCCGTCGCAAGAGGCGCCCCCGCCTCTTGCCCGTTCCCCCCGGAGGGCGGGATTGTATTCCCGCCCATTTTTTCATCGAGCGGCTGCGCCAGCCAAAACAGGTTGCAGACGAGGGCGTCTGCAACAACGGACGAAGACCTTGGACTGCGCGCAGCCCTGCTGCCGCTTTCCCGCCGCCAGCCCTGCTGGCAAGGCGCGGGTGGCAACGTCTTGCGTGTGGCGGAGTCCACCCCCGGCAGCAGGGCTGCCACAGTCCAAAGAATCGAGGGCGCCCGTGCTCCGCCCCCTGAGCCAATCGCAAAACCTCTGTGTTCCTCTGTGCCCTCTGTGGTGAATCCCTATTTTTCCACCACAGAGGACACAGAGGTTGGCGTGGGTGATAACGGGTTGCAGACGAGGGCGCCCGCGCTCCCTTTTTGTCACTCAACCCACCCGCGCACCTTGGCGTGGGTGACGGCGGTTTTGCCCATGTAGTGATCCATCTCGTAGTCCGTGGCGGCTTTGAGGATGTGCTCTTTGGCTTTGGCGGCGTCGCCGAGCGCCTCAAAGTAGAGGCCGAGGTAGAGATGGGCGTAGCAGAGATGGTTGCGACGGCGCGGGGAATCGTCGCCCGCGCCGGCGGCGGCGAGCACGGCCTCGGCGGAGCCTTGGCCGGCGAAGAGGTTATGCACCTCCTTCATCGGCACACGGGCGTCGCCTTCAATGGGAATCAACGCATTGCGCGCCGCCTCCACGCCCTCCAGCCGGGCCACGCAGAGAAAGTGCCAAGCGGCGTTCTCCACGTCGTGGGCGTTCACGGTCTGGTGGACCTCGAACTGCTCGCGGCCTTCCTGGAATTTTTCGGCGTAATACAGCGCCAGCCCGCGTTGCCAGAGCTTGGGCTTGACCTGCGGCGCGGCTTTGACCACCTCGTCGAAAGCCGCCACCGAGTCCGCGATGCGCGCCTCGAAAAAGGCGTCCACCCCCGCCTCCATCCATTCGTTGGGAGACTTGGCTGCTTCCTGGGCGCCGGCGGCGGACAGGAGGCCGAGGGCGGCGAGGAAAAACAATCCGGCGGTTCTCATGAGCGCCAAGAGAACGGCGGCGCGCGGGGCGATTCTTCATGGAAAAATTCCTGTTCATCCCGCCAATCCCGTCAATGCTGTCAGCCTCCTTTTTTTCATCCGACCCTTTTGCATTATGCTCCCCCCCTCCGAACAACTCGACATCCTCAAACGCGGCACGGTGACGATCCACAGCGAGAAAGAGCTGCTGGAAAAGCTGGGCCGCGGCAAGCCGTTGCGGATCAAGATGGGCGTCGATCCCACCTCGCCGGACATCCACCTGGGTCATGCCGTCGGTCTGCGCAAGCTGCGGCAGTTTCAGGAGTTGGGGCATCACATCGTGCTCATCATCGGCGATTTCACCGCCATGATCGGCGATCCCAGCGGACGCTCCACCACCCGCCCGCCGCTCACCCACGAACAGGTGATGGCGAACGCGCAAACCTACACGGAGCAGGCCTTCCTGGTGCTGGATCGCGCCGGGACGGAGGTGGTTTATAACGGCGACTGGTTCAAGGCCATGCCCTTCACCGAAGTCATCCGCCTCAACGCGCGGGTCACGCTCCAGCAGATGCTGCAGCGGGAGGATTTCAAGACACGCGTCCAGGACGGAACGGAAGTGCGCTTGCACGAGATCCAATACCCGATCATGCAGGGCTGGGATTCCGTGGTGGTGCGCGCGGACGTGGAGATCGGCGGCAGCGACCAGCTTTTCAACATCTTGGTCGGGCGCGACCTGCAAAAGGAGGAGGGCCAGGAGCCGCAGGTGTGCATGACGCTGCCGCTGCTGGAGGGTCTCGACGGGGTGAAAAAAATGAGCAAGTCCCTGAACAACTACGTCGGCGTCACCGACGAAGCGAAAAACATGTTCGGCAAGCTCATGAGCATCCCGGACGAACTGATGGCCAAGTACTACCTGCTCGTGTTGGGCGAGGAAATGGACGCCGCGCAGCATCCGATGGCGGCCAAAAAACAACTCGCAGCCAAGTGCGTCACCCTCTACCACAACGCCGCCGCCGCCGAGGAATGCCTGGCCGATTGGGATCTGCGCTTCTCCAAACGCGACCTCGCCAGCGCCGACCTGCCGCTGCTCACCCTGCCGGAGCAGCTCGACGTGCTGGCGGTCGTGGCACACGCCTACGCCAGCGTCGTCGGCGCGCCAAAATCCAACGGCGACATCCGCCGCCTCATCCAAGGCGGCAGCATCCAACTCAATGGCGAAAAAATAATCGATCCGAAAGCAACGCCGGACTGGAAGGAAGGGGATGTGTTGAAGCTGGACAAAAAGAACAGTGTGCGGGTGAGCGTGTAGTGGCGTGGGTGGCATCGGGGTCGATGATGTCTTTCAGCGGCTTGCCATAGGGGGCGAAGCGTGAGAGCCGGAGCGCACGCGTCCCGCGTGCTGCGTTCGGCGTCCCGCCGAACGCATTGCGG
>CAZNKC010000371.1:0-2438 GCA_964573315.1 uncultured Verrucomicrobiaceae bacterium
CGCCCAAGCACGAGACCATCCTCGAATGGAAAAAACGGGTGCCGGACTCGCAAACTCTGCTCTGGATGAGCGGCACGGAAAAAACCAAACGCGAGCGTTTCGAGGAATTGAAGAAACTCGATTTTAACGGCATCACCCAGTTGCAAATCCACGTCCGCCTGCCCGGCGACGAGCAGGCAAAGGACATCCAGCCCGGCGAGCCTTTCACACCCTCGCGCGCGTTTTTGATCGAGGCGGGTCTCGAACTGCACAAGCGCGGCATCCTCTACCAAACCCTGCCCTACGGCGCCACCGACGCGGCGATCTACGCCACGCTGCTCGACCTCGGCTTCGCCTCCTTCGCGACGGATCACCCCAAGGTGACGAAGCAGGCGGTGGCGGATTACTACCGGGCGCGGCAGCGCTGATGCGAGGGGAGGTAGCTTGTTTTTTCTTTCGATGATCGAGATCAATGCAGCCACACGAGCCTTTGCAGAGGGTTCCAATAGCAATGAACGCCCGATTGCCCGTGCAGTCGGAGCGATTGCACGAACCCCGGAGGGGTTCCCCATGAATAGCCGGGGGTTGAGGAACGAAACCCCCGGACGGCACGCGGCATTTCCCGCAACGCCGGCCAACCCCGGAGGGGTTGCCCAATGCTGGATAGAACGCCGCCCCCGCATTGGGCAACCCCTCCGGGGTTGGCCCTTGAGTTGGTCTGTGATTCGCGGCTTACCAGGGGTCGTTCGACCCCTGGCTATTCATGGGAAACCCCTCCGGGGTTTGAAATGCGACGGCACGGATTCTCATCGCAAACAACCCCTTTGATTCCACCTTCATGATCGAAGCACCCACCCTCGCCCAAGCCCTCGCTGCCGCGCGTGACACGCGCTGTTTGGAGATTGGCTGCGACATTCTCGACCAGACACCAGCGTTGTTCCGGGAGGTTTTCCCAAATCACGCGGCGATTGTCATCGCCGATGAAAACACCTTTGCAGCGGCGGGCGAACGGGTGGCGCGGGCTTTTGACGCCAGCGGCATTCCGGCGCGCGCGCCGTTCATCCTCACCGACCCGGCCCTGTATGCGGAGCATCGTTTCGTGGAGCAGGTAGAGGCGGCGTTGCGCGGGCATGACGCGGTTCCCGTCGCGGTGGGATCGGGCACGATCAATGATCTGGTCAAGCTCGCCGCGCATCGCGCCGGACGGCAATACCTTTGCGTGGCGACGGCGGCCTCAATGGATGGTTATACGGCGTTCGGCGCGTCCATCACCTATCAAGGCTCCAAGCAAACCTTCGATTGTCCCGCGCCGCTGGCGGTGCTGGCGGATTTGAGCGTCATCCGCGCGGCCCCCGTTGAAATGAACGGCTGGGGTTACGCCGACCTCGCCGCCAAGGTGACGGCGGGCGCGGATTGGATCATCGCCGACGCGCTGGGTGAGGAACCAATCGACAAGCAGGCCTGGAACATCGTGCAAGGCGGCCTGCATCAAGCCTTGAGCGATCCCAAGGGCGTACGCGCCGGTGTGGAGTCAGCGATTGGCGCTTTGGTGGAGGGATTGATGCTCGGTGGCTTCGCCATGCAGGCCACGAAATCGAGCCGTCCGGCGTCCGGCGCGGAGCATCAGTTCAGTCATCTCTGGGACATGCAGCATCACACGCACGAGGGAGCACCGCCCTCACACGGAGCCAAGGTGGGCATCGGCACGCTGGCGGTGACGGCCTTGTATGAGGCGCTCCTCGCAATGCCGCTGGAATCCCTCGACGCGGAATCATACGCCGCGCGCTGGCCGGATGCGGACGAATGGCTGCGCTTGGCCGACGCGCGTTTTCAGGACGCGGAATTGAAAGCCGTGGCCCGGCGCGAGATCGCGGCGAAAAGCATCACCCGCGCGGCGCTGCGGGCGCAGTTGAGCCTGCTGCGGGAAGTGTGGCCCGCCTTGCGCGAGCGGTTGCGGGAGCAACTCGTGCCTTTTGACACCTTGAAGCAACGCCTGCATGACGCCGGCGCGCCAGTGGAGCCGGAGCAAATCGGCATCAGCCGCGCGCGGCTGCGGGAGACCTTCCATTCCGCCTTCTTCATCCGCCGCCGCTTCACCGTGCTCGACCTCGCCCTGCGCGCCGGGGTGCTCGATGAGGCGCTCGACTCCCTTTTCGGCGAGGGAGGGCGTTGGTCATGAGGCTTTCCCCATTTGGCCTTCTGTGAAGGCTAAATTCGACCAAAAAAAGGATTTTTACGAAGGCCAAATTTTCACCCAACCCAACCATGAACCTCCTCCGCCAACTCTTCGCCCCGCCGCCGGCCATCGAACCTATCCGGGGATCGGAGGCTGAAATCGCCACCGTGTTTCGCGGCTGGCAGACGCGCATTCTGCTCTCCACGATGCTGGGTTACATTCTGTATTACTTCGTGCGGAAGAACCTCAGCCTGGCCATGCCGGTGATGGGTCAGGAACTCGG
>CAZNKC010000372.1:0-2431 GCA_964573315.1 uncultured Verrucomicrobiaceae bacterium
GTGGGCCTCCTTGAATCTGCGGGAGCTTGCTTTCAGTCATTGCTTTGAAATTTTTCTACCCTTCAAACCCCACCATCATTACACCTCAGCCACGCCGCCAAAACTTGGCTGGCGCCCGTGTCGGCGGGGATGACGGCATCCTTGGCGAGACCCCGCCGCAACAACTCGCAGGCCAGCGCGCATTGCCAGCCGCCGAGCACGACGAAGGGATGCCCGAACTGCTCCTGCAAAGTAAAGCGCGGCCCGCTCCAACCGGCGAACGCCTCCTGGTGCGGGCGATCCCAGGCGGCGGAACCGGACGCGGCGGAAACCAGAGCCGCGTCCGGCGGCGCATCGAGTCCGGCTTTCATCCGGCGGATGGCGGCGGCGCGTGGCTGCGCGCGGGTGATGGCGAGGGTCTCGGTGATTTGTTCGAGCACGACGGCTCCGGCGGGCGCGGGCGTTTCCGCTTCCGCTCGGCGCAGCCACAACGCAGCAGAGCCTTCCGTGGCGGTTTTTTGTCCCGGAAACAAATCCAAAGCCTCGGCGCTAAGCCAGTCGTACTCATCGGCGGCAACGACAAGGCAATCGCTGACCCGGCCCTCGCCCAGCCATTGCACGGCCATGTCGAGCGCGACGAGGAACCCGCCGGCATCGCCGACCAGCGTGTTGTTCAGCGCGGGAGCGGCCAGCAGGCTGGCGAGATGGCTGGACGGCGCGTTGAAGACGGTTTCCGGGAACAGGATGGGGCTGGCGAGGCCGGGGTTGTCCAGAACCTCCGCGTAAAAGCGGCGGCTGAAGTTCACGCCGCCGTTTTGCACGGCAAACACGATGCCGAGCGACGGCCCGGCAGGCTCCACCGTGACGGCAGCGGGATCGCGCCGCAACGCCTCCAACGCAGCGGCGACGGCGAAGCGGGTGATCGGGCTGGCGCGGCGCAGGCGCGGATGCCGCAGCCAGGGCGGCGGCGCGGCGGGCGCGGGCACGCGGCGGCAGGGCAGGGCGGGGACTTCCGGGTGTCTTTTTTCCAAAAAAACCGGCAGATCGCGCCCATCGAGCACGGCATCGGCGAGTTCTCCCGCCGTCCACCCCGCGGGAGAGACGGCGCCCCAGCCTGCGATGATCAAATCCGGGTTCATGCGGCAGTGAAGTGTTGCAGAGCCAGCGTGGCGTTGGCTCCGCCGAAACCGAAGGAGTTCGTGAGCACCCGGCGCAGCGGAGCGTCGGCGGGCGCTTGGACGAGCTGGAAGCGGCAGACGGGATCGGGATTTTCCACCGGCACGTTCGGCGGCAGCCAGCCGCCTTCCAGAGCCAGCAAACAAGCCGCCGCCTCCACCGCGCCCGCGCCGCCCAGCAGATGGCCGATGCTGCCCTTGGTGGAGCTGACCCGCAGGCCGGCTGCAGCCGCGCCCGCCCAACGGCAGATCGCCGCGCCCTCCGCGCCGTCGTTCAAAGGCGTGCCGGTGCCGTGGGCGTTGAGGTAATCGACCTGATCCGGCGTCCAGCCCGCCTCGGCGCAGGCAGCGGTCATGCAGCGCAAAGCGGCCTCGCCCTCCGGTTGCGGCTGCGTCAGGTGGTGCAAGTCCGTACCGCTGCCGTAGCCGGTGATCTCCCCGAGAATCACCGCGCCGCGCGCCCGCGCATCCTCCAACCGCTCCAGCGTCAGCACCGCCGCGCCCTCGCCGAGCGCCAAACCGTCGCGATCAGCGGCAAAAGGCCGCGGCAGCGTGGTGGAAAGCGCCTGCAAGGAATCGAACCCCGCAAAAACCAGATGCGAGAGCGCGTCATAACCCCCGGCGACGGCGCGGCGGACACGGCCCTGTTTGACCAGATGAAAAGCATGGCCGATGGCGTTGGCGCCGGAGGCGCAGGCGTTGGCGATGACGTGAACCGCGCCTTGCAACCCGGCGGCGTCCGCCAGCAGGCGCGCCTGGCCGGCGGGCTGATAAAGATGCGGCAGCCGCGCCAGTCCGCGTTGCACAGTGGGCGCAGCAGTCTTGCGGCGGCAATAGTCCTCCCCCAGGCTCATGCCGGCGGCGCTGGTGCCGAGGCTGAGCACACCCGCCTCCCGGCGCAGCGCCTCCGTCCAGCCCGCCTGCTCCAGGCACTCCAACCCCGCCAGCGCCAGCAGCCACCCGGCGCGGTCCAGCCGGGCGATCTGGCGCGGCGTCAACCCGCAAGGCGGCAGCGCGTCCGGCAGCAAAACCTCGCCGCCCTGATGAACGCGCTGGCCCGCAGTGTCAAACACCGTCACCGCCCGCAACGCGCGCCGGCCCGAGCGAAACCCCTCCGCATTGACCCGCCGCCCGGCGCCGTGGGCCGTGACCATGCCCGCGCCCGTGACGACCACCCGGTGGGGGCCGTCATCAGATGCGCCGCGTCGATATGCCATGCCTAGTTTTACAGTTTGGAGTTTCACCCGGCAACCGCCCACCCGTCAAGGCCGTGTCTT
>CAZNKC010000373.1:0-2421 GCA_964573315.1 uncultured Verrucomicrobiaceae bacterium
ATTTTCAGTCTATCAACCATCAACTTTCAACCATCAACCCCGCTTTTAGGATGAATGGCGGCACCTGGGCCCTTCACCTCCCGAGTGCAGGCATCCGTGATATCCGTGATATCCGTGGTTCTCTCTTTCTCTGTGTTCCTCCGTGCCCTCTGTGGTCTCCATTTCCGTTTTTAGCAACGCGTTCCGCCATTGCCAAAGCCCCGGTTTTCCCGCATGGTCCGGCATGAACACCCTCACCCGCCGCATCGTTCCCAAACGTCCGCTCAACGCGGAGGAAATCTGCGCCGCCGCCGCCGCGCTCATCAACCCCGCCGTCTCAGCTTCGGAAAAGGCGGACTTCCTCAGTGCCCTCGCAAAGCGCGGAGAGACGCCGGTGGAGATCGCCGGGTTCGTCACGGAATTCCTGGACTTGGCCGTGGACCCTGGCGTGGACCCCGCCAAGCTGCCCGGCCCGACGCTGGACGTGGTGGGCACCGGCGGCGACCGGTTGAACCTCTTCAACGTCTCCACCACCGCCATGTTCATCCTGGCCGGCGGCGGCGTCTGCGTGACCAAGCACGGCAACCGCGGCGTCACCTCCCAAAGCGGCGGCGCGGACGTGCTGGAGGCGCTCGGCGTGCGCATCGACCTGCCGCCGGAGCGGGTGGCGCGCGGCATCGAGGCGCTGGGAGTGGGCTTCCTGTTCGCGCCGCTTTATCATCCCGCCTTCAAAGCCGTGGCGGAAGCGCGCAAGCTGCTGGCCGCGCATGGCCGGCGCTCCATGTTCAACCTGCTCGGCCCGCTGCTCAACCCGATCCGGCCCGATCACCAGCTCATCGGCGTCTTCGACCCAGCCTGGACCAGCGTGTTCGCCGAAATCCTGCTGCGCCTCGGCCGCAAATCCGCCTGGGTCGTGCATGGCCTGGCCCGGCCGGACCTCGGCATGGACGAGCTTTCCACCCTCGGAGAAAACACCGTCTGCGAGTTGCGGGACGGACACATCACCAGCCTCACGCTGCACCCCGAGGAGCACGGCTTCGCCAAACCCGAATTGGCGGAGCTGGCCGGCGGCAGCGCGGCGGAAAACGCGCGCATTCTCGAAGGCATCCTCGACGGCACCCTGCGCGGCCCGAAGCGCGACCTCGCCGTGCTCAACGCCGCCGCCGGCTTCGTCATTACCGGACTGGCCGCCGATTTGGCCGAAGGCAAAAAACGCGCCGAAGACTCCCTGGAGCGCGGCGCCGCCCACGCCAAGCTGAAAGAGCTGCAGGATTGGTGCTGAAAAAATCGTCCTCGTCCTCCTACTCGTCCTCGTCCTCGATGGGGTTCGAGGACGAGAACGAGGACGAAAAGTGAGCCGGGAATTTCCCCCCGCTCCCGCGTCTCCTGTCTTGCGCGGCGGCGATTCCTTTTCACCATCCCGCGCACTTCTCTTTTACCCACCATGGAAAACGTCATCATCATCGGCACCGGCTGCGCGGGTTACACCGCCGCCATCTACACCGCGCGCGCCAGCCTCAACCCGCTGATCCTCTCCGGCAACCAGCCCGGCGGCCAGCTCACCACGACGACCGAGGTGGAAAACTTCCCCGGCTTCCCGGAGGGCATCATGGGGCCGGACCTCATGCTGCGCATGCAGCAGCAGGCCGAACGCTTCGGCGCGCGCATCGAGTACGCCCTCGTCTCCGGCATCGAAAAAACGCCCGAAGGCCACTTCAACGTCATCACTGAGGACGGCGTCACGCGGCAGGCGCGCACCGTCATCGTCGCCACCGGCGCCTCCCCGCGCCACCTCGGCCTGCCCAATGAAAAAACCCTCATCGGCCACGGCCTGACGAGTTGCGCCACCTGCGACGGCGCCTTTTACCGCAACGTCCCCGTCGCCGTCATCGGCGGCGGCGACAGCGCTTGCGAGGAAGCCACCTTCCTCACCAAGTTCGCCTCCAAAGTGTTCCTCATCCACCGCCGCGACAGCCTGCGCGCCTCCAAGATCATGGCCGACCGCGCCTTGGCCAACGAAAAAATCGAACCGGTATGGAACGCCACCGTCAGCGAGTACCTCACCGACGACCAAGGCGAGATGCGCGCCGTAAAACTGCAAAATCTCGTCACCGGAGAGGAATCCGAGCTGGAGCTGAAATGCGTCTTCGTCGCCATCGGCCATGTGCCGAACGCCGCCTTCCTGAGCGGCCTCGTGGACACCGACGCCAACGGCTACATCCTGCAAACCCAGGGCACCGCCACGAAAACCCCCGGCCTCTTCGCCGCCGGTGACGTGGCGGATCACGTCTATCGCCAAGCCATCACCGCCGCCGGGCAGGGCTGCGCCGCCGCGCTGGAGGCGGAGCGCTACCTCGCCGCGCAGGGGGTGCATTGAACCCCGTTCAGGAGCACGGGCGCCCTCGCCCGTAGCAAGAGGCGCCCCCGCCTCTTGCCCGTTTC
>CAZNKC010000374.1:0-2414 GCA_964573315.1 uncultured Verrucomicrobiaceae bacterium
GCACGCCTTGCCAGCAGGGCTGGCGGCGGGAAAGCGGCAGCAGGGCTGCGCGCAGCCCAAGGTCTTCGTGCCGCCACACCGCAAAGGGAGGTTTCTTTTTTTACGTTTGCGGCGAATATGCTTCATGCTCTGGATGATGTTCCGCTCTGGCGTCCGTGTCCTGGCCTTGGCCGGGGTGGGGATGGCGTTGTTGTTTTCTCCGCTCGCGACTGCGCAGGAAACGGAGCCGCAAGCGGCAGCCGCGGTGAAAGAGGACGCGGTGAAGGAAAAATCGCGGCGCAGTGTGACGCATCTGGCGCGGTTGATGAAGCGGTCGCTGGTGAAGATCACGCAGGTGGGACGGGAGGGTGTGGACGGGCTGGGCACGGGGTTCGTGGTGTCGGCGGATGGTTTGATCGCGACGAATCTGCATGTCATCGGGGAGGCGCGGCCTTTGCAGGTGGAGCTGGCGGACGGGCGGGCGCTGGAGGTGGAGGCGGTCCATGCCACGGACGCACGGCTGGACTTGGCGCTGCTCAAGGTGCGGGCGGAGGGTTTGCGGCCTTTGAAGCTGGGCGACTCCGGCGATCTGGAGCAGGGCGAGCGGTTGGTGGCGATGGGCAATCCGGAGGGGCTGGAGTTCAGCGTGGTGGAGGGTGTGCTGTCGGCGACGCGGGAGGTGGACATCGAGGGCGTGCCGATGCTGCAAGTGGCGCTGCCGATCGAGCGCGGCAACAGCGGCGGGCCGTTGCTGAACGAGGAGGGGGAAGTGGTGGGCGTGGTGACTTTGAAATCCCTGCGCACGGACAATCTGGGTTTCGCCATGCCGGTCAACGGTTTGAAGGGATTGATCGAGAAACCGAATCCGGTGCCGATGGAGCGCTGGCTGACCATCGGGGTGCTGGACAAACGGCAGTGGGAGGTGCTGTTGGGATCGCGCTGGACGCAGCGGGCGGGCGTCATCCGGGCACAGACGCCGGGGGAGGGCTTCGGCGGACGGTCGCTTTGCCTGTGGCGGGAGGCGGCGCCGGAGGGTGTGTTCGAGGCGGCGGTGACGCTGCGGCTGGAGGATGAGACGGGCGCGGCGGGGCTGGTCTTTTGCGCGGACGGCGGCGACCGGCACTATGGTTTTTATCCCAGCGGCGGCAAGCTGCGGCTGACGCGGTTCGACGGGCCGGATGTGTATTCCTGGACGATCTTGGCGGATGTGCCCAGTGCGGCCTACCGCAAGCAGGATTGGAACACGCTGCGGGTGCGGGTGGAGGATGAAAAAATCTTCTGCTGGGTGAACGGGGAGCTGGCGCTGGAGGCACGGGATATGGGCCTGCGCGGCGGGCGGGCGGGGCTGTGCAAATTTCGCGGCACGGTGGCGGACTTCCGGGGTTTCAGGTTGGGTGTGGATTTGAGTCCGGCTCCCGTGGCGGAGGAGGTGGCGGAGCGTCTGCGGGAAATCATGAGCGGTTTTTTGGAGAACGGAGCCGCGCGTGAGGAAACCTTGGAACGGCTCGCCGGCGAGGCGTCGTCTCCGGCGCGGCGTCTGCTGGTGGAAAGGCGGCGGGAGCTGGAGCGGCAGGTGGCGGCGCTGCGTGATCTGGAAAAAGAAATGCACCGCCGCGTGGTGACGCGTGAGATTGTGGCGGAACTGACCAAGTCGGAGGATCAGGTCAACCTGTTGCGTTGCGCGCTGCTGCTGGCGCGGCATGACAACCAGGAGGTGGACATCGCGGCGCAGTTGCGGTCATTCAACCGGCTGGCGGAAGATTTGCGGGCCGATCCGGCGATGAAGGAGGGCGTGACGGCGGCGGTGGCGCGGTTGAACGCTTTCTTGTTTGAGGAAAACGGTTTTCACGGCAGCCGGCAGGATTATTACAGCCGCTCGAACAGCTATGTGAACGAGGTCATCGAGGATCGCGAGGGGCTGCCGATCACGCTTTCGGTGGTTTATCTGGAGCTGGCGCGGCTGGCGGGTGTGCGCGGCGTTTTCGGAGTGGCGCTGCCGGGCAAGTTCATGGTGGGTTATCATCCGTCCCCGGACGAGGAGCTGCGGCTGGTGGATGTGTTCGAGCACGGCCGGGAGCTGACGGTGGAACAGGCGGAGGAGGAGTTGAACGATTTCGTGGCGTTCGACCCGGAGGTGCTGCAACCGGCGCGGAAAAAATCCATTGTGCTGCGCATGATCAAGAATTTGCTGAGCGGGGCGCTGGACGAGCGCGAGGCGGCGGAGCGGGCGCTGCCTTATTTGAATCTTGTGCTGGCGCTGGAACCGGAGTCGCCGCCGGAGCGGTTCGCGCGCGCGCGGCTGCGGCAGTCGGCGGGAGACAAGCCGGGGGCGCGGGATGACATCCAATGGCTGCTGGATCATTCGGACGCGCTGCCGCCGGGGGTGCGGCAGCAGCTTGAGCAGTGGCAGCAGTCGCTGCGGGAGTAGCGGGGAG
>CAZNKC010000375.1:0-2409 GCA_964573315.1 uncultured Verrucomicrobiaceae bacterium
ACAAAGCTGGGACTCCTGCACGGGTGAGCGAAGAATGATTCCAGGCGGGCGACACCGGTGACCGTGTGCGGCTCCCGCCGCAATGCGTTCGGCGGGACGCCGAACGCAGCACGCGGGACCATGCCAAAGGCAGGCAGGCTGCGTGCGCTCCAGGTCTCACGCTCCAGCGTGTCAACTCCGCGTCATCCGCGGTCTCCATTTTTCAAAGACGGCACAGCAACGTCCGGGTCGGTGTCGGCGGCATAGTCCACGCCCTCCAGCCCGAAACCGAACAGACGCAGGAAGCTGCTTTGATAACCCGCGAAGTCCGCCAGTCCGGCGAGGTTTTCCGTGGTCACCTCCCGCCAGCGCTCGGCCACCAAGTCCTGCACCGCCGGGGTCATCTCCCAGTCATCCAGGCGGATGCGGCCCGCCTCGTCCGGCTGCGCGCCGCCGCTGTAGAGCCGTTCGCGGAACAAGCGGTCCATCTGCTCGATGCAATCCTCATGCGTGCCCTCCGCCTTCATGATCTTGTAGAGCAGCGAAATGTAGAGCGGCACGACCGGAATGGCCGAGCTGGCCTGGGTGACGAGCGCCTTGTTCACGGATACCCAAGCTTTGCCGCCGAGCGGCGACAGCTTGGCGTCGAGCGCCTTTTGCGCACGTTCCAAATCCTCCTTGGCGCGGCCAATCGTGCCGTTTTTGTAGATCGGCCAAGTCAACTCCGGCCCGATGTAGGAATAGGCCACGGTGCGCGCGCCCGGAGCCAGCGCGCCGGCCTCAAGAAGCGCGTCGATCCACATTTCCCAGTCTTCGCCACCCATCACGGCCACGGTTTGCGCGATGTCGTCGCCGGAGACGGGTTCGATGGTCACCTCGTTGACCACGCCGGTGCCAGTGTTCAGGTTTTTGTTCGTGTAGCTTTCGCCCACCGGTTTGAGCACGGATTTGAGCACCTCGCCGGTGCGCGGATGAGTGCGGCGCGGGGAGGCCAGGCTGTAAATCACGCAATCGACTTGGCCGAGGTCCGCCTTCACCGCCGCCACGACTTCCGCCTTCATCTCGTCGGAAAAAGCGTCGCCGTTGAACGAGCGCGCGTAGAGTCCGGCGGCGCGCGCCTCGTTTTCAAAGGCCGCGCTGTTGTACCAGCCGGCGGTCGCCGTGCGGCCCGGTTCGCTTGGCCGCTCAAAGAACACGCCGATGGTGGCCGCGCCGGAGCCGAACGCGGCGGCGATGCGCGAGGCCAGTCCGTAACCGGTGGAAGCGCCGATGACGAGCACCTTTTTCGGTCCCCCGTCCACCGGGCCGCGCGCCTTCACCACGGCGATCTGATCCGCGACATGCCGCGCGCAGCCCTCCGGATGAGCGGTGGTGCAGATGAATCCTCGGATTTTCGGGGCGATAATCATGGCTGAACGAGCGTTAGCAGCGCCGCCCCCCTTGGCAAACGTTTTTCGCTCGCGGAGCGCCCGCGCCCAGCGGTGGGGACGACGCTTCTGCCTTGAAAATTCCCGCACGCTCCTCTTGCGTCGGCCCAACCTTGGCGCATCCTAGCCGCCGGTCGTCTCCAGGAGAGACTCAAGTATGAAAACGAAACGGCGCACTGTCGTTACCCTCGAACAACTGAACCGGGCCAATTTGTCCGTCATGCGGGAATTGGTGGACTACGGTTTTTGGACGCCGCGGCTGCATCAAGTCCAGGTCTGGCTCGTCCCGCGCGGCGGGCCGCACGGCTGGCAATGGTACGGTGGCGACCACTCCATCTGCATCGCCGCCTTCAGCAAGGCCCGCTTGCGCGAGGCGCTGGCCCGTAAAAAACGCACCCGGCTGCGCGACGTGCTCCGCCACGAGTGGGCGCACGCCATCGCCAGCGTCCACCGCGGCCTGTTCCGCTCGCGCGCCTTCCGGGAGGCCTTCGGCGGCCCGCACGGCTGGGATTTCTCCTGGGTGTACGACCCCGCCCACCACGTCTCCAGCTACGCCGCCACCGCCACCAGCGAGGACTTCGCGGAGACCTTCATGTTCTTCCTCAAATACGGCGGCCGCCTGCCCCGGCGCTTCGACACCCCCGCCATCCGCCGCAAATGGCGCTTCATCGCCCGCCTCGCCCGCCGCCTGCATGTTTACCGCAGGTCTTATTACCGGATCAAACGGGTTTGAAACCGTGGCGCAGTCCGTCCCGGCTGCGTGGTTCCCATCGGTTTACAGACCAAAATGCGAACGCTGTCACTCCAGGGCATACGCATGGAATAAGCAAGTATGGATGGGGATTCCAAAATCCGGCGTTGGTGTCTGCGGAGAGACGAGCGTTGTTCACGCTTCAGCGTGAATCGCAGGTTCCAGGCGCGGAGTTGCCACGCTGGAGCGTGAGACCCGGAGCGCACGCGTCTCGCGTGCTGCGTTCGGCGTCCCGCCGAACGCATTGCGGCG
>CAZNKC010000376.1:0-2342 GCA_964573315.1 uncultured Verrucomicrobiaceae bacterium
CGCCATTAAAGCTAGATTCGTGAATAAGGAAAACAGGAAGGCGGGAAAAGGGATAGGGAAGGGACTTCTCTGGCAGAGTGGCCGGCTCCTCCTTTGAGCCGAAAAAGGAAGTTGAGAGTCGAAAGTTGAGTGTTGATAGTTCAAAATCAGCGGCTTCGCACCGAAAGCTCCATTCACCCGAAAGGTGATCCCCTCTGGCGGCGCAAGCCGCTCATTTTCAGTCTATCAACTCTCAACACTCAACCATCAACCCTGTTTTTAGGTTGAGTGAAGGCTCGAAAGTTCGCCAGCGCTTGTATTCCCTCTCCTTTTCTTGATTTCCTGCCTTCCTCATTTCCGTCTTGAGATTAAAGCAGCCGCAAGCGCGGGCGCAACATATCCAAGTCCGGATCTTTCCCCGCCACCGAGCGCAGCGTGCCGTCCATCTCGAACGACTGCCGCAGCAGCTTCAGCGCCCGCTCCAGGTTTCCCAGCCGCGCGTGGTAACAGCCCATGTTGTAATAGAACACCGGCTTCGAGCGCAGCGCCGCCGGCCCCCGGCCCAGCAGATCCAGCGCCTCCCCCGTGCGGTTCAACTCATGCAGGCAATAGGCCGCGTGGATGAAGCCGCCCGGCTCGTCCGGCTCCTGCTCGCAGAGCCGCAGCGTCAGCGCCAGAGCCTCCTCCCAGTGCCGCTCCGCCATCAGGCACAGCAGCAGGATTTCCTGCACATCCACCCGGCCCGCGGCCTCCTCCGGCAGTTTCGCCAGCTCCGCCCGCGCCTCCGCGAAGAGCGCCAGATCCCCCTCCGTCCCGGCCCCGCCGCGCTCTTGCGACCGCCCGGAAAGGCCCGCCAATTCCACATAGCCCTGCGCGGCCAGGATTCTGCGTTCCGTTTCAGTCATGGGAGTGGCAAGGGAAGAAAAAAGATCACGCGGCGCCCCGGCCAGCCGCCCGCCGTCATCCGGCGGAACTTCCGTTTGCGCCCGCCGCCATGAGAACGTAAATCCGCGCCGTGAACAAGGCTTTTGTTTTGGGCGCCGGCCTCGGGGAACGGCTGCGCCCGCTGACCTCCCAGTTGCCCAAACCCCTCATCCCCTTCTACCACCGCCCCCTCATCAGCGCGGCCTTCGATCATGTCATCGCCGCCGGCGCGCGCCAGATCGTGGTCAATACCCACCACCTGCCGCACGCCTACACCGAAGCCTTCCCCGGCGCCGCGCACGCCGGCGTCCCCATCCATTTCCGCCACGAATTCCCGGACCGCCTGGAAACCGCCGGCGGCATCGCCAACGTCCGCGACCTCCTCGACGGCCCCGACCCCTTCCTCGTCTATAACGGCGACATCCTCACCGATCTCCCGCTCGCGCCGCTCATCGCGCATCATCACGCCACCGGCAACCTCGTCACCCTCGCCCTGCGCAGCGCCGGCCCCGCCCTCCACATCGCCCTCGACCCCGCCACCGGCCGCCTGCTCGACATCCGCAACTTCCTCGGCACCGGCCATCACGGCTCCCACCTCTTCACCGGCATCTACATGGTCAGCCCGCGTTTCTTCGACTGGCTCACACCCGGCAAAAAAGAATCCGTCATCCCCGTCTTCCTGCGGCTCATCGAGTCCGGGGAGAAAATCGGCGGCATCGTGCTCGATGAAGGCCACTGGTGGGATCTCGGCAACCGCGCCGCCTACCTCGACGCCCACCTCGCCCAAGCCGGCACGCCTTTGGGAGAAACCGCCATCCATCCCCTCGCCCAAATCCATCCCGGCGCCATCCTCACCGGCCACAACGTCATCGGCCCCCACGCCGTCGTCGAAGCCGGCGCCGTCCTTCACGACAGCCTCCTCTGGCCCCGCGCCCGCGCCGCCGCCACCGCCCGCCTCCACCGCGCCATCGTCCGTTCCGGCGTCACGGCCGCTGAAGCGCACACGGATGCGGACCTCTGATTGGATTCCACCCCGCACGTTCTCATGCGCATCGACTCGCTTTCAGACTTGGAGCGCACGCGTCCCGCGTGCTCTTTTCGGCGTCCCGCCGAAAAGACTGAGCGCAGCGAACACCAGGGTGGGCGTGGATCAACTTTCGAAAGTGAATCGCTCAAGCGGATGAGCAAAAGATACTCCCCAGCGGATGACGCCGGATGCAGCACGCGAGACGCGTGCGCTCCATTCGCCTCCGCGACACCTCTCTCCATCTCCCCGTCCCTCATTCCCTCCATCGTTCGCGGCAAGCCTTTCCCCCGCTTTTTTAGACAGGATTTCAGGATTTTTGCAAGATTAACAGGATGATAAATGGGACACCGTCCCAAAATTCCTCATTCCTCATTCCTCATTCCTCATTCCTCATTCCTCATTCCTCATTCCT
>CAZNKC010000377.1:0-2297 GCA_964573315.1 uncultured Verrucomicrobiaceae bacterium
GGCCGGCAGACCATGCAGCCGGGCACGGCCAGCGTTTCGAGAAACTGACCGTCCAACGTGAAGCGGCGGAAGCACTGATCGGAGCGCGAGGTGACGATTACCGTGGCCTTGTCAGCGCCCTGGCGAAGATCAATGGCGACACCGTGGGCGTTGTTGAGCCGCTGCTCTGCGGGCAGGTCCTCGCCCTTGCCGCCGAAGCGGCGGATGAACCGTCCACGCGCGTCGTATTGCAACACAAACTGCGAGCCGTAACCATCGGCGATGTAGATGTCGCCATTCGGCGCGAGGGCCGTCTCAGTGGGGTTGAAAAACATGTCCGGCTCGTAGGCTCCGGCGTTCATCGGATGGCTGATCGAGAAGATCTCCCTGCCTTCGGGCGTGATTTTGGTGACGCGGCCAGTCTGCCGGTAACCGCCGCCGCCGGATTTCCAAAGGCCGGAGTCGGTGACGAAAAGAAACTCCTCGCCGTTCTCGTCGCTCAAGGTCAGCCCGTGGCCGCCGGGCCAGACCGTCCCCCAGGACTCGAGGATGACGCCGTCCGGGTTGAAGACGAGCATCTGGTTGTGCGAGTGGTCGCCGATCATGAAGAGCCGGCCATCCTTGAGTTGGACCATCTCATGACAGTTGAGGATCGGGTGGTTGCGGCCCTGGCCGGGCGCCACCCAGTCTTTGACGACCCGGTAGCGGTGGGCGCCGTGGCCGATGATCGTGTCCTTCGCCGGATCGGGTGCGGCGCGCAGGGTTTGCGTCCAAGTGGCGGCGGCAGCGGTGGCGAGGCCGGACAGGAAATGGCGGCGGGTATTCATGGCCGCACAGGATGGCCGGGATTTCGGGGAATGAACAGAATTTTTTCACAGCTATCCCACAACACGAAATGCGCGCCTTGGAGCCCGATTTTGCAGGGAGAAAATGTTGTTTGATAACGGAGGCCGATGGCGGTGTTATGGAGTGAAGCGGAACCTGGCAGGCGGAGGCGGGTAAGGCGGACGTGTCGTCCGCCCTGTCCGGCGGGCTTCCCAGCCCGCCGTCTCAACGGACAGCGAGCAGCAGGGGTCATTTCGGCGGGAGCAGCGGGCTGAAAGCCTGCGTCACCGGAGTGCGGGCGCCCTCACCCGCACTCACTCAAAATCCGGCAAAAGCTTGGTTCACCACTGCATGCGGGCTGCAAGCCCGCTTGACGAGGCGGACGACACGTCCGCCTTACGGCGGCTGGCGCCGCCTCTCCCTGCCCCTGACGCCATGGGCAAATCCTGTGGGATGGCTGTGCTTTGCGATTTCGAGTTTCCGCGCCTCCCCTTCATCTCGGCTGGAATGCGCCATAGGCTGGCCGCTCAAACCAAAGACCCGGCGCCGGCAACGACAGTCCGCGCCGGAGCCTCCTCCGGCAGCGGCAACGCGTCGCCGGGCGGCGGGCCAGGAAAATTGGCATCGACAAACCGCCGCCAAGTGTCCCGTGTCTGCTCGGAGATGAGTTCCTGTACGGAGTCGCCGCACTCGCCGCACAGCATAAGGCCGTGTTGCAGCGCGCCGCCTTCGCAGAGGCCGGTGATGACGAACTCCTGCATCGCCCCATCCTCCCGTCCGGCGTTGCAGACGGCGCAGCGGGTGAGGCCGTTGTCCATCTGCACCTGCTCGTTTTGAAAACCGGTCAGGCGGCGCTTCGATTCCTCCGAGAACTCCTCCATCATGGCGCCGCGGCAGTGGTCGCAGAGGGCGTATTCGAGCACGCATTCGCCCTTTTTGTAGGCCTTGGAAATTTGGAAACCGCCGGGAAAATCCGCCAGCGTCTCGCCGCAGCGGGTGCAATGCTGAAAAGGGCGCTCCTCATAGTCCGAAAACAATTCGGACGGGATCGGCGGCGGAGGTGGATCGGAACGGGCCATCGGTGATAGATGCAACAAAGCAGCTTTCGCGCGCGTTTCACAGGAAAATGATGACTAAAACAGGCTGGGTACTGGCAGGAGCGATGGCGGCGTCTCTCGCGCACGCGGGACAGGATGCGCCCCCCGCCCCCGCGACGGGCGCGGAATGGCCGCACGCGCGCGGCAGCGCGGCGATGGAAGGCACGTCCGAGGCGGATGTGACTCCGCCGCTGGAACTGGCTTGGCAGGTGCCGCTGATGGAAAAAGCGCGGCGCGGCGAGATGCTGGTGGCCTCCGCGGTGATCCGCGACGGCAAGGTGTACGTGGGTTGCAAGGAAGGCACATTTCATTGCCTGGAACTGGCCACCGGCAAGACGGTGTGGACCGCGCGCGCGCAGGGCGCCATCGACGGCGCGGCGGCTTTTGCCGGAGACA
>CAZNKC010000378.1:0-2268 GCA_964573315.1 uncultured Verrucomicrobiaceae bacterium
AACCCGGCGAGCCAGCGGCTCGCTCCACTGCTACTCCCTCACCTGCCCCGCATCCAAACCCACGCCCAGCAGGATCTCGGTCTCGACAAAAACACCCTCGCCCGCCTCGTGGACACCAACCCCCGGAAGGCCGTGCCGCTGCCGGGGTGAGGGCTCTGTTAGGCGAAACAAGATTGCGCTCCAGCCGGAAAGCGGGTATTCTCCAATCATGACCGTAATCGAGCAGATTCATCAACTGCCTCTCCACGAAAAGCTTCTCGCCATGGAGGCTATCTGGGACGACATTTCCCGCCAGGAAGACACCCTGGAAGTTCCGCAATGGCACAAAGATATTCTTGATGAGCGCGAACAATTGATCGCCGAGGGCAAGGCTCGATTCATTGAATGGGAGGATGCCAAAAAGCAGATCAAACAAGCTGTTCAATGAGGCTTCAAATCCTTGATCTGGCCCAGGACGACCTTATCGAAGGCTTCCATTTCTATGAAAAGAAGGAAGAAGGCCTCGGTAATCACTTTTTGAACAATCTCTTTTCAGATATTGAAAATCTCAAGGTATTCGGAGGCATTCACAGTAAGGCATACAGGGGATTTTATCGCGCCCTATCGAAGCGCTTCCCCTTTGCGATCTACTATACAGTTGAGGATGATACCGTTCGGATCAGATCCGTCGTTGATTGCAGGAGACGACCGTCATGGATTCGCCGGCACCTTAAAAAGGCCTGACAAAGCGCTGCGGCTCTGGCAGTTGAGCTTGACGCTACTCCCGCACCTGCCCCTCACCATCAAGCAGGTACTTATAACTGGTCAGCTCGGCCAGCCCCATCGGGCCGCGGGCGTGCAGTTTGTCCGTGCTAATGCCGATCTCCGCGCCGAAACCGAACTCGCCGCCGTCGTTGAAGCGGGTGGAGGCGTTGTGAGTGACCACGGCGGAGTCCACTTCGTGCTGGAAACGGGCGGCGGCGGCGGAGTCGCTGGTGACGATGCCATCGGTGTGGTGCGAGCCGTACTGATTGATGTGCGCGATGGCTTCGTCCAGACTGGCCACGGTCTTCACCGCCAGCACGAGGTCGAGGTACTCCGCCGTCCAATCGTCCTCCGTGGCCGGTTCGGCGGACGCGCCGAGATGCTCCAGCGCGGCGGGATCGCCCCGCAGCACCACCTTGCGCTCCCGCAGCCGCTCGCCGATCACCGGATAAAACCGCGCCGCGATGTCCCGATGCACCAGCAGCGTCTCCAGCGCGTTGCACACGCCGGGCTTTTGGCATTTGGAATTGAGCACGAGGCTGGCCGCCATCTCCAGGTCGGCGTCCGGGTGGATATAAAGATGGCACACGCCGTCGTAGTGCTTGATGACCGGCATCCGCGCGTTGGCGACGACGTTTTCGATCAAGCCCTTGCCGCCGCGCGGGATGATGAGGTCCAAATACTGGTCCATGCGCGCCAAGTGCCCGACGCTGGCGCGGTCGGTGAAGGGCACGAGCTGGATGCTGTCCGCGGGCAGCCCGGCGCTTTCACCCCCGGCCTGCAAAGCGGCGGCCAGAGCGCGATTGGAGTCGATAGCCTCGCTGCCCCCGCGCAGGATGGTGGCGTTGCCGGTCTTGAAGCAAAGGGAAGCGGCGTCAGCAGTGACGTTGGGCCGGGACTCGAAAATGATGCCGATGACGCCAATGGGCACGCGCACCTTGCGGATGCGGAGGCCGTTGGGCCGCGTCCAGTCCGCCAGCACCTCGCCCACTGGGTCCGGCAGCGCCGCCACCTCGCGCAAAGCCTGGGCGATGGCGGCGAGCCGCTTCGGGTCCAGCCGCAAGCGGTCGATCATGGCGCTGCTCAGGCCGTTGGCTTCGGCGCGCTCCAGGTCGCGCGCGTTGGCGGCCAGGATCACCGCCTCGTCCGCCAGCAAGCGATCCGCCATCGCCTCCAGCACGCGGTTTTTTTGTTCCGTGGTCAGCTTGACCAGTTCACGGGCGGCGGCGCGGGCGCGACGGCCCATGTCGAGAATAGCGTCTTGCAGATCGTCCATTGGAAAAGAATGAGTGAACGGATACGAATGGAAAGTCAACGGCGGACGGGAAACCGCGTGCCGATCCCCCGCCCGGCGGCGAGTTCGGGCACCTGCTCGGCGTGGCGGCCGGAGGCGATGACGCACTCCACGCCGCCGCGCACCGCCTCCTGCACGGCACGCAGTTTCGAGATCATGCCGCCGGTGCCGAGGCTCGTCTTGCCCTCCTGCGCGTGGTGGATGATGGCGTCCACGTCCTCCACGACCGG
>CAZNKC010000379.1:0-2227 GCA_964573315.1 uncultured Verrucomicrobiaceae bacterium
AAATTTTGGTCACTGGCAAGGGCGGGCGTGAGCACGCCATTCTTTCCGCGCTCGCCGCTTCTCCCGGCGGGCATGAACTCTTTGCGTATCCGGGCAGCGATGCCGTCGCGGCCTTGGCGGAGCGGGTGGAGGCGGCGGATTTGCCGGCTTTGATCGACTGGATGAAAGCCAACAGCATTGACCTCTGCGTGGCGGGGGAGGAGGCTTGGCTGGTGCAGGGGCGCGGCCTCGCCAATCTGTGCGCCGAGGCGGGCATCCCGTGCTGGGGGCCGCGCAAGGAGTCCGCGCAGCTTGAGGCGTCCAAGGTCTTCGCCAAAAAATTCCTCCAGCGCCACGGCATTCCGACGGCGGATTTCGTTGTGGCCGTCAGTGTGGAGGAGGCGGACGCGGCGCTGACGAGCCTGCCCATCGTGCTGAAGTTCGACGGCCTCGCCGCCGGCAAGGGGGTGGCGGTCTGCACGGAGCGCGCCGAGGCGGAGGACTTCATCGACGACGTGCTGGAGCAGCGCGTCTTCGGCGCGGGCGATCTGCTCATCGAGCAATGCCTCACCGGGCCGGAGATTTCCATCTTCGCCTCCGTGTGCGACGGCGATTACCAAATCCTCATGCCGGCGCGCGACTACAAGCGCATCGGCGACGCTGACCAGGGGCCGAACACCGGGGGCATGGGCGCGGTGGCCTCGCGCCAGCTTGCCACGCCGGAGTTGCTGGCGCGCATCGAGGAGGAGATCGTCAGGCCCACGGTCGAGGGGTTGGTGGAGGATCATTTGCCGTATCGCGGCTTTCTGTACTTCGGCATCATGCTGACGCCGGAGGGGCCGCAGGTGCTGGAGTACAACTGTCGTTTCGGCGATCCCGAAGCGGAAGCGGTGCTGCCGATGGTGGAGGGGGATTTCGCGGGTTATGTCTTCGCTGCCGCGAAGGGAAAATTGCAGCCCGATCTCATCCGCTTCAAGGAGGGCTGGAGCGTCTGCCTCATTTCCGCCTCGGCGGGTTATCCGGCGTCCTCGCGCTCCGGTGATGTCATCAGCGGCCTCGACCAAGTGCCCGCCGACGCGCGGGTGTTTCACTGCGGCACGCGGCGCAACGACGGCGGCGATTTTGAAACCAACGGCGGGCGTGTGCTCGCTGTCGTGGCGCAAGGCGCGACCCGGCAGGAGGCGCGGGATGCGGCGTATGCCGCCGCGGAGCCGGTCACGTTCGCCGGGATGCAACGTCGCCGGGACATTGCGACGCTGCATTTTGAATAAGTGTCAAGGGGTCAAGTTTCAAGTGTCACGGGTTCGCTTCGGGGCTTGAAACTGAACACTTGAATCTTGAAACTCCGGCGGCTTGCCGCCTCGGTGTTGTAAGCGAGGACGAGCAGCGTGGCGAAGCCGGCGTCGCTGAGCAGGCTGTTGCGGAGGAAGGTCCAGGTGGGCGGGAAGCCGGGCAGGCCGGTGGTGAGGGCTTGCGCCCAGCCGGCCAGGGTTTTGGCGTATTCGGGGAGCGTGAGCCAAGCTAGGGTGTTCGTCACCAGATAAAAAATCAAACCGCAGGCCAGCGTGCCGCCGATGATGCCGAGGCCGCCGGCGCGTCCGCGCAGCTTGGCCGCCCACAACGCCGCGAGCGCGAAGCAGCCGTAGATGACAGCCATCGTCAGCGGGATTTCCAGCAGTACGCGGCTCTGTGACAGAAGGTCCACCGCGAGCAGCGCGGCCACGCAGCCCCACCAGGGAAACGCGCGCGGAAACAGCGCGGTCCCGGTGAATACCAGCGCCATCCAGGGCGAGAAATTCGGCAGCAAGTCCTTGCCCGCCTCCGTGCCTTTGGCGATCCGCAGCGCCAGGGCCAGGAGCACGAGCGCCAGCGGCAGCCAGAGCAGGCGGGGCCGGGAGTTTGCGGAAAGCGGGCGGGGGGCGTTCATGGGCGCATCGTGCGCGCTTTTTGCGACGCGATCAAGTGGATTGCTGGGCGCGTTCGTTCGGCGGCGGCAAGGGCTTGCGCATGGAAATCCCGTCTCACACAAAGGCGCAACGTCCATAAAGGAAGGGGACAGCCGAACTCGTCCGAGTTTGGCTGGGTGGTGCGGGGGCTTGGGGGCGCACTGGGGAAGTCTGACGACTTCCGCTACTTTGTAGCTGAACTCGTGAGAGTTTGGCTGGGTGGTGCGGGGGCTTGGGGGCGCACTGGGGAAGTCTGACGACTTCCGCTACTGGTAGTGAACTCGTGAGAGTTTGGCTGGGTG
>CAZNKC010000380.1:0-2148 GCA_964573315.1 uncultured Verrucomicrobiaceae bacterium
GGCATTGATGAAATCAACAGGCCGGCCCAGGGCATCGTAGTTCATGGTCAAGGCGGAGCCATCCGCCAGCGTGAGCGAATGGATCGCCAGGCGCCCGTTGGCTTTGTGATAGCCGACGCGCGTCGTCTGCCCCAAAAAGTCGGTGTGGCTCGATACTTGCCAGGTTTCCGGATCGTAGCCGGTCGCGGAGCGATTGCCGTGGGGATCGATCTCGATCTCCGGCAATCCGGCAAGGTTGGGCACCCATTGATGAAGGATGCCGGCATCCGGCACCCCGGCGGCGGTCAGCGAGCCATACGGGTTTCGCCGAAGCTCAAGGGACGCCAAGCCGGCAGGTTCGATGCCCACAAACCTCGCCAGATCATCCAGTTGAATCCTGCCCGCGGCGTCGAACGCGTCCGTGAAGGTGACTCCGGTTTGGTTGTCGTAAGTGAAGTCGATGGGTTCGGCTCCGTCGTTTTTCGCGATTCGCGAAAGCCTTCCGCGGTCATCGTATTCATAGTCCACCAGCAGACCGTCCGACAAGGCGACCCGCTTTTGCGCGTGCTCCTTGTGCAGGCCTTCGCCGGAGTAGTAGCTGATGGACACGATCAGGCCGTTTGGCGCGGTGACGCTGGTTAGGTGCTCGTTGGCGGCGTCATAACCAAAGGCCGTCACCCGGCCATAGTGGTCGGTGAAGGTGGCGATGCGGCCGGCGGCGTTGTACGTGTAGGCCACGGACCGGCCGTCGCTGCTGTAACCGGCCAAGCGGCCCTCCGAATCGTAGCTGAAAGTCCCGACAGCGCCATTCGGAAGGCGCATGGACACGAGCCGGAGGGTGGACAGATCGCCGCTGACCGCCGGCGTGAACACCAGCTTGGAGCCGTCGATGTTCCCCACCTCGAAGGTTTCCGGAGCGGTCTCCGTCACGACCGCCGTTTCCGCCGGCGGCCCGGTGTAATCGGTTGCTCCCGGCGGTTTGACAAACTGACGCTGCCGCCCCGGACTGACGAACAGGGTGAAGGTCGAAAGCGCAACTCCAGACTCATCTTCCTCCTCGGCGACCGCGGCCGAGGGCGCCAGCGGCCATGAGCCGTAGCCCAGCGGGCCGAGGGTCCATCTCTTTTGGATCTCGCCGAAGAAGCCGGCCTTTTCCAATTCCCACTTCAGGACATCGGCAAACCCGCCGGGCCGCCTGCCGATTTTGGCGAGGTAGGTGGCGCTTTCGGCAAGCTGCCGCGTGGCCTGGGTCGTGTCCCCCCCAAGCGCCGCCGCGAAGTTGGCGAAAATGACATCCCACGCCTGCTGGGGCATGTCCGGGGGACGCGCCTGTTCTTTGATCGCCGCAAAATCGAGCGCCTTTTCCGGGATGAGGTCCTCGATGAAGATTTCGATTTCATCGCTGGTGATGTCCGGCACGCCTTCGAGCACGATTTGCGATGTGAAGCCGGGCGGCAGGATGCCCGCGGGATCATCGGGATTGAGCGGGAAGATCAAAAATTGCTTCCTGACACGGTTATCGCGCAGCGGTGGTATGTAAGGCACCTCGATGATTTCGACGGTTTGTCTTGTCCCCGCAGCGGTCGCCGCCATGTACTGGACACCTTTCGTCGGCAGGAAGGGTGTGGCCGACCAGCCCTCGACCGTGATGCGCAGGATGGGAACGTACACATCCCGGTTGGAGGTGTTTTTGACCTCAACGATGACCGAGGCCGTGCGGCCATCGCGCACGGCGGGCGGGGCGATGAGGCGGACCTGGATTTGATCGGACGCGGTCAGGGCCTGCGGCCCGGCGGGGCTGATGGTGATGGCGTTCGGCAGCTCGACGCTCTGCCCTCCGAAGGTGACGCGGGCGGTGTAGGAGCCGGGGGCGAGACCATCGAGATTGAAGGTGGCGGAGACGCGGCTGCTGTCGCCGGGGTGGACGGTGGCGGCGGCCACGGCGCCGCCGGGACCGACGAGTTCATAAGTGGCCGCGCCGCTGAGCAGGCCGCCGAAGAAACCGATGGTCAGATTTCCCGCGGCGGTGGCGGTGCTGATGCTGATGCGGTTGAGGGCGAAGACCTCGCTCTGCACAGCGATGCTGTAGCCTTGCGGAGAGGAGGTCAGCAGTGCCGGCCAGGCGAGCACATAGTAAGGCTGGGCGGAGGCGCTGGGAATGACCAGCGA
>CAZNKC010000381.1:0-2131 GCA_964573315.1 uncultured Verrucomicrobiaceae bacterium
CGTCGTCTTCCTCCAGCGTCTTGCCGCGCGGGCGGGTGCCGGCGATGGGGCGGATTTCAATGCTGCCGTCGAGGCATTTTACATGCACCTCCGGACTGCTGCCGACGAGGGCGAAGCCCTGGGGCAGTTCCAGGCAGAACATGTAGGGAGAGGGGTTGACGTGGCGCAGGGCGCGGAAAAGGTCCACGGGGCTGCCGGTGTAATCGGTCTCGAAGCGCTGGGACGGCACGACCTGGAAGATGTCGCCGGCGGCGATGTACTCCTTGGCGCGGACGACCATGTTTTCATACTCGGCCTGCGTGGTGTTGGAGACGGGCGCGGGAATTTGGCCGGCTTCGACGGGGGCGAGGGTTTGGAGCGGGGTGGCGACGAGGGGTTGGCGCAGCTTTTCGATGACGGCGCGGATTTGTTCGCGCGCCCAGTCGTAGGCGGCTGCGGGGGAGGGGTGTTCGTCGGTGTGGACGTTGGCGACGATGGCGAGGCGGCGGGTGCGATGGTCGAAGATGAGGACGACGTCGGTGATGAAGAAGACCATGTCCGGCAGGCCGAGCTGGTCGGGTGGCGGCTCCGGCAGGGTGGGCTCAAAGTGGCGCACCATGTCGTAGGCGAGGTATCCGACCGCGCCGCCGTGGAAGACTGGGAAGGGCGGGGCGCCGTGCGGGCGGTAGGGGCGCATGAGGTCTTCCAGGGTTTGCAGGGGATCGCTGACGCCGGTGAGCGTGCGCCGCCGGCCGCGCTCGTCGATCTCGATGTCGCCGCCGCGCGCGGTGATGATGGCGCGGGGCGCGGCGCCGAGCAGGGAGTAACGGCCCGAGTGCTGGGTGAGTTCGGCGGATTCAAAAAGGAAGCTGCAGCGGCCGTCGCGGATTTTTTGATAGGCGGAGAGCGGTGTCTCGTAGTCGGCGGCGATTTCGGCCCACACCGGCACCAGATTCCCCTGGGTGGAGAGTTGCTGGAAGGCGGTGAAATCGGGTTGGAGATGAAGCTCGGACATCGGCGGCGGACGGGGAGGCGGAGTTTGCACCGGGAGTCGGGGCGCGGCAACTGAGGAATGAGAGAAGGAGGGAGATGGGGGGGCGGTTTGCAATCGTCCCTGGTCCGCGCGATCGAGCGCGCCTTTCGCCTTTCGAAGGCGAAACCTTTGCCATGCAACAGAGTTCAAATCCACGACATGAAACCCGACACTTTTTACATCCCACTGAACCGCCGTCGTCTTCTGCGCAGCTTGGTTTTGAGCGCTGGCGGTTTGTGGGCTCCGGAAATTTTTGCCGAAGCGCTGGCACTGACACCGCGCGCGACCGAGGGGCCTTATTATCCCGACCACTTGCCGCTGGATCAGGACAACGATCTCTTGCAGATCGCCGGCCAGGACAATCCGGCGCTGGGGACGGTGGCGAGCTTTGGCGGGCGGCTGTTGGACGCGGATGGAAAGGCGGTCAAGGGCGCGGTGATCGAACTCTGGCAGGCGGACCACAATGGCTGCTACATCCATAGCCAGGGGTGCAACGCGGCAAGGAGCGTGATCCGCTCTTCCAAGGTTACGGCAAGATGGAGACGAATGCGAAGGGCGAGTATCGCTTCCGCAGCATCATCCCGGGGCTTTACACGGGACGGACGCGGCACTGGCACATCGCGGTGGTGAAAAATGGCAAGCGGATGCTGACGACTCAGTTGTACATCGCCGGTGAACCGCGGAACGAGCGCGACGGCATTCTCCAGCGCACGGGTGACGCCGCGCAAAGGTTGTCGGTGATCCGGGAGTTCAAGCCGGTGAGCGCGGGCAGCGCGGAGCTTTTCGCCGCTTGGGACATCGTGATCGGAGGGACGCCGGAGGATCCGGAACGGCGCGGGCCGCCGGGGCCGGGCGGCAGGGAGCGCCGGGGGCCGCCTCCGCCGTCGCGGTGAGGAACGGGTTGCGGATTTTCGAGGAGGAGAACGAGGAGGAGAACGAGGAGGAGAACGAGGAGGAGAACGAGGAGGAGGACGAGGAGGAGGACGAGGAGGAGGACGAGGAGGAGGACGAGGACGAGGACGATTTGGGCGGGTGGCCATCAACCTAAAAGCGGGGTTGATGGCTGAAAGTTGATGGTTGATAGACTGAAAATAAGCGACTTGTGCCGCGTTAGTGACT
>CAZNKC010000382.1:0-2129 GCA_964573315.1 uncultured Verrucomicrobiaceae bacterium
GCAGGCGCGCGTTGAGTTCGCGCGCCAGGGCCACGAGCATGGCGTCCACCTCGCCATCGCCGGAGCGCGGCAACTCCTCGTGAATGGTGAGTTCGATCTCCGGCGTCTCGCGCAGCTTGCGGATTTCATCGAGGCCGCGCCTGCCGCGGTCGGCCTTCAAAGGATCGCGGGAATCGGCCAGACGCTGCAATTCATCGAGCACGAAACGGGGCACCACGAGGGAGGCGGTGAGGAATCCGCTGGCCATGACGCGCCCGACCCGGCCATCGATGATGACATTGGAATCGAGCAGCAGCGGCTCGCCTTCCGAACTGTCGCGCCGGAAGCGGACGTAGGGGATGACGAGGGCGAATTGGTCGCGCTCGCTGCGCAGGGCGAAGGTGATGCCGAAGAAAGCGAGCGTGGCGTAAATGATGATCTCGATGATGTTGAACAGCGACGAGCCGTCATCCATGGCCTGGAACCAAGCGAGCTGGAAGATGCCGACACGAGTGACCAGCCAGGCGCAGAAAAGACCGATGAGCAGGCCAAAGGTGGCGTGCGAGAACTCGCGCATAGAGAAGCGCTCGAAAGCGCGGTCGAGCACCAGCAGTACTCCCATGAAGAGCGCGCCGCTGACCGCGCCAATCCAGGCCGGATGCTGGAGGCCGCTCGCCACCACGATGCCGATGAAAACCGACAGCGCGAAAAAGACGGCCTGCACCACGCGGATGGACCAGGAGGAGGGAGCATGCATGGCGCGGCGGGAAGGAATGACGCGGTCGGCGCGAGACGGATCAAGTGTTTTCCTTGCCGATGCCGATCAGCCGCAGCGGGCTGGTGGCGGCGCGGGTGGCGCGTTTCATGAAGCCGGGCTTGCCGGGGTCTTGCGCGGCCCCCGCCGCCTCGCTTGACGCGGGAGCGGACGTGGCGGCATTGAGCACTTTGGCGGACTCGCTGGATTTCTCGGGTGCGAGCGCGTGCGGCGGCAATGAGGCGGACCTCACGGTGACACTGTTGGCCGGCACCCAGGCGCGGGTGGCGGGGTCGTAGCGTTGCGCATGAGTCAGGGACGTCGGCTGGCCGGAGCCGCGGGAGGAGCCGCAGGAGCACAGCAACCCGGCGGAACCGGCCAGAAGAAGGAGCAGGATAGGTTTCATCACCCCCCATGTTAAGCACGGGAGCCGGGATGACAAGACCGGCGTTGGAGTTTTGCCCAGCCCGCCTTTCCGGCTTGAGTCCGCCCGCATCATCCGCTTCAATGCGGCGATGAAACCCTTCGACATCCAAGTCAACGGCTACGCCGGCACCGATTTCAATTCCGACGACCTCACCGCCGAGGCTCTGCACCACGCCTGCCAATGCCTCGCCCAAGACGGCGTGGATGCCATCCTCGCCACCCTCATCACCGACACCATCCCGGCGATGGAAGCCCGCCTCCAGCGGCTCGTCAGCCTGCTGGAGCAGGACAGCTTCGCCCGCCAGATGATCCCCGGTTTTCACCTGGAAGGCCCCTTCATCTCCCCGCTGCCCGGCTACGTCGGCGCGCACCCGCCGCAGGCCGTCAAACCGGCCAACATCGAGGACATGAAACGCCTGCTCGATGCCGCCGCCGGACGCGCCCGCCTCGTCACCCTCGCCCCGGAGCATGACGAGCATTTTCACGTCACCGAGTTTCTCGCCTCCGCCGGCATCACCGTCTCCGCCGGGCATTGCGATCCCACCTTGGAGCAACTGGAAACCGCCATCGGCCACGGCTTGTCCATGGTCACTCATCTCGGCAACGGCTGCCCGCTTCAGCTTCACCGCCATGACAACTTCATCCAGCGCGCCCTCTCCCTGCACGACCGCCTCTGGCTCTGCTTCATCCCGGACGGTGTCCACGTCGAATTTTTCGCCCTGAAAAACTACCTCCGCTGCGCTGGCGTCGAGCGCGCCATCTTCGTCACCGATGCCATCTCCGCCGCCCGTCTCGGCCCCGGCAGCTACCACCTCGCCGGACGGGAAATCGCCGTCGGCTCCGACCTCGTCGCCCGCCTCCCCAACGGCCAGTTCTGCGGCTCCACCGTCACCCTGCCCCGTATCCAAACCCACGCCCAGCAGGATCTCGGCCTCGACAAAGACACCCTCGCCCGCCTCGTGGACGCCAA
>CAZNKC010000383.1:0-2128 GCA_964573315.1 uncultured Verrucomicrobiaceae bacterium
CTCTACGAGCGGATGCCGGACGATCCCGGGAACACGAAAGTGTCGCTCGCGGAACGCTATCAAAACATCCTGGGCATCTTGAACGAGGCGGACAAGGCCAACAGCGAGGTTACCGTGCTGGCGGAGGTGCGTGAGCTGCCGGGAACGCCGGCGACGGAGGTGGAGACGCTGTATGTGGGGCTTGCCCAGGCTTATTTCGTGAATGCCGAACGCAACTTCGCCGGCATGGGCAGACCCGTGAACGGCCAGTGGGAGTGGACCCGCATGGATGAACTGAGCCATCCCGTCGCGGACATGCTCGCGGTGCTAAGCACCAAGAGCAAACCTAAATTTGTCTTTTTGCCCGTCCATTTGGACTGAACCATGAAAACGCTTTTCGTTATGAAGATGCCCGCCGCGCTTCTGTTGATATTCCTTGCCGGAGCGGGCGTGACGGCAGACTCCCTCGGCGCGCAGCAGGCGGAATCTGCTCCGCTCGAACACATCATGGAAGGCGGCCGCGCGCGGGTGGCGGCCGCCAAGCAGCAGCTCGCCGAACTGAGGGCGTTGATTGAAAGCGAGACGCTGCCGCTTTCCAAGACGTTGAGCCGGCTCGAACTGCAAGTCGCCGAGCGCCGCGCCCAGGCGCAGGAGGTTGACCGCACGCTTTCCTTGAAGCAACTTGAGAACACCAATCTTCAGTCTTCCGTGAAGCTGAAGAGCGAGGAGAATGCCTATTTGGCGAGCATTTTGGACGAGTTCGTGCGCGGCCTGGAAGCCCGGCTGTTCTCCGGTGAGGCGCCACGTTACAAACCCATCCTGGAGGAGGCGAAATTGGCGATGGGAAACCTGGACCTCGGAGCGACGGATAAATTTGCCCGCCAGATCGCCGCGGTGAAATCCGCTGTGGTGCGGCTGCAGGACATGGTGGGCGGGGCGCGGTTTCCGGGGCAGGCGGTGGATTTGAAAGGCAATCTGATGAACGGAACGTTCGCTGTCGTCGGCCCCGCCGCGTTTTTTGCCTCCGAGTTCGGTGACGTGTCGGGATTGGCGATTCAACAGGCATCTTCTCCCAATCCGCTTATCAGGCCGCTTCCCCTGCCCGGGGAGATGGGGGAGCCGCACGAGAAGTTTTTGCATTGGGCGGCCGGGCTGTTTGGGGCGGGCAAGGGGGAGGACCGCCCCGGCGTCAAAGAGGTGGTCGCCGCATCCGAAGGCTGGCTGGCTTTTGACCCAACCAAGGGCGCCGCCTTGAGCGATCTGGTGAAGAAGTTCAATTTGATCGAAATTTTCATTCACGGGGGATGGATCATGTGGCCCCTGCTGGCCGCGTCGATCGCGGCGTTTGCCGTGGTGCTGGAGAGGCTGTTTTTCATTTTGAACGAGAACCGCAAGCGCAGCCGGCGGAAGCTGGACCAGTTCTTCGCCGCCTGCGAGCGTCATGATCTCGACGAGGCGGTGGCGATCAGCAAGACGACCAAGGACTTTGTGGTGCGCGCGCTTGGATACTCTTTGGAGCACCGGGAGGCGTCGCTGCACAGCGCCCTGGTCTATTCATCCCAGACGGCCATCAAGCGGTTCACGCGCGGCCTCGTGGTGCTGGACACCGTCATCACCCTGGCGCCGATGCTCGGTCTGCTCGGCACGGTGACGGGGATGATGGGTTCGTTCCAGGCCATCAGCGGCGACAACGCCAATCCCACGGCGGTCATGGGCGGGATTTCCGAGGCGCTGATCGCGACCGCCGCCGGCTTGGGCATCGCCTTGTTCTGCCTGCTGCCTTACAACTATCTGAACGCGCGCATCGAGGAGGCGCAAAAGGATTTGGAGACGGCCACGGCGCGTCTGGAACTCTTGATCCAAGTCGCGGAGCAGGTCGCCCAGGAGCGGCAGCGCCTGGATGACGAGCAGCCACCGATGATCGGCGCGAAGCCCGCGCCTTCCAGCCTTGCTGAGAAAACTCCAGACCGCGTGCTGGGTGACAGGCGCCCGCCGCCGGATGAGGGAGAAGCCATGCCCTTGAGCGATCCCCTGCCGGGCTGACCGCGGTTTCATCCGAACCTAACAAACCGACAAACCCCGATTTTATAAGACTATGGCTGGAGGAGGCGGAGGCAGAAGCGCGGGAGGCCGCAAAAAGGCGAACATT
>CAZNKC010000384.1:0-2115 GCA_964573315.1 uncultured Verrucomicrobiaceae bacterium
AACAACGCTCGTCTCTCCGCAGCCACGAACGCCGGAATTTGGAATCCCCATCAATTCTCGCTTATTCCATGCGTATGCCCTGTCTGCTCGTGGCTTCGATTGGCAATCGAAGTTTTTGGGTGCTGGGATTCGATTGCCAATCGAATCTACATGGCTACGGCGCGAGCTGGAACGCGAAGAGATCAGCTTGTTGCAAAACGAAACGCAGGCGCACCGGTTTTCCGGCGAGCGCGGCGAGGCTGCCGCCTTTCCAAGCGACGGTTTCGTCGATGAAATCGCCTTGCAGCGGAGCGCAATCTTCCAGCGCGAAGCCGGGAATGGGGTTGCCGCCGGCGTCATGGATTTCGACGCGGGTTTCGCCTTGGCTGATGAGGTTCAGGGTGAGCTTTGTTCCAGCGAAGGTCAGGGGCTTTGTGACGAGTTCGCCTTTTCCGGCGGTCGATGCGGAGACGAAACCGTCTGCGCGGAAGGTGAAGCGGCGGATGCGGCTGCCGGGGCCGCTGTAGTAGGCCTCGGTGGCATAAACGGAGAGTTCGCGGTCGTTGCCGGGGAGTTGCAGCATGCCTAGGGTCATGTAGTTGCTGCGGTTGCCGTCGCGGTCCTTCGGTGCGGTGATGGGGATGAGCGGTTCCTCCCAGCGTTTGAAGTTCACGCCGTCGCGGCTGGTCATGAGCACGGGTTCGACCTGATTGATCTTCGGCTGGTAGCGCGTGGGGAAGCCGAACAGCAGGTGCGGGGCGCGGGCGTAAGGACGCACGGCGTTGGTGTAAAGCTGCACGGGCGGCGCGTCTTCGCCGTACGCAAGGTCGGCTTGGTTTTCCCAGGTGAGAAAGTCTTTGGAAGTGGCGGTGCGGATGGCGCGGACGCCGGAGGGTTTCCAGCCGCGCTCGTCGGTGTAGCCGCCGGTGAAGTAACGCCAGTAGGCGCGGTAGGCGCCGAGTTCGGTGTCGTAGAAGGCGATGTTTTGGGAGTCGAACGAGCCGGCGCGGATGACCGGCTCTTCGCGCATCCGCGTCCAGCGCACGCCGTCGGGGGAGTGGTAGGCTTGCAGGCTGGGATTTAATTTGCGCGTGGATTCGTCGCCGGTGCTCGCCAGGGCTTTGTAGCGGGACTCCGGCGGGCAATCGGGCCGGGTGTCTTTGAAGGGGGAAAAGTTGGAACAGCCTTCGCCGATGAGGATGATGTTGTTGTCCTTCGATCCGTTGAACTCGACGAGGCCGAGATTCGGCTTCGTCCAGGTGATGCCGTCACGGCTTTCGGCGTAGCAGGCGACCAGTTCATGCGCGCTTTTTTTCGCCGCTTCATCGTGGTGCGAGCCGCGGTAGTAGCAGCGGAAGATATCGCCGTCCCGGAAGAGGGTGAAATAGCCGGAGGTGTTGCCCTCCCAAGGCGCGTCGCATATCAGCGCCACGTCCTGCGCTTGGGGTTTATACATTTTCAGAGCCACACCGTCCATGCGGGCGATGAGATGCTCGTCCACAAGCAGCTCGCGGCGTGATCCGATGTCCACGGGGTCCGCTGCGGTGCCTGAGCTGGCGAGGGCAAGGAGGCAGGTGAGAAGGAGTGTGATGGGTTTCATGGTTGGTAGAGTTGAAAGGGCTATGTGGGATGAAAAGGGTTGGGGGTAGGAAAATCTATGGCAGGAAAATTTTTTGAGAGGTTGGGGGCTGGAATCTTCTTGGCATGGACTTTTCTGCCTTTGAAATCAGGGCTTTATGGCTGGAGGCTTTGGATTCGCCGCGCTGGGTTTGATTTTGCCGATGAGGAAGTGGTTGAAGTGACTGCCGCCGGAGCCTTCGCCGCCGGCGACATAGATCCTGTCGCCGATGATGCAGACGCCGGGGTCGTTGAACAGGGCGCCCGGTGGCAGCGGGTTGGGGATGCGCAGCCAGCGGTCTTCTTTCGTGTCATAGACAAACGGCACGTCGTTCCAGCGCGCGCCGGCGCCGCCGATGACGATGAGATAGCGGTTTTTATAGACATCCGCCTCCCAGCCGGACATCGGCAGGGGGAAATCCGTCAGACGCGTCCATTCATCCGCGGCGGGATCGTAGCGCAACGCCTCCGGCAAACGCACCCGCGCCTCCGCGGTCCAAGTGATGCCGCCGAGCATGT
>CAZNKC010000385.1:0-2113 GCA_964573315.1 uncultured Verrucomicrobiaceae bacterium
GACACGGATGCTGCCGCGCTCAGTCTTGCTCAACTCCGGCAAATGATCGCCGCCGACCCACGGGGCGAATATTGCTTTCATCTCAAAGCCACCGCCGATTGGTTCCCCGCCAGCCTTGGCGGGGCGATGGTACGCAGAACGTGGAGCCATCACCTCATGATTGACTTTCTGTTCGCCCATCCGCAGATATGCGGACGGGTGGTGAACGTGCAAGGCATCGGCCTCAATCTGCTGCGCGTCATTTGCCTCATTGCCCGCACGCTGGGGTGCAAACGTGTGTGGGGCGAGGCCACGGAGGATTCCGCTCCCTTCTACCAGTATCACCTCGGCGGCATCGTCGAGGACATGTTCGCCATTGAAAGAACGGCGATTCGTGAGTTCGCCTCAAGCCTCGAATCCAGGAGACAAACCGGTTGATCGCACCGCGCGCATAGCTACCTTCAACCATGAAAAAACCGCTGCACTTGCTCACCGTTGAGGAAAAAGCCGAACTCATGAAAGAGTTGCGGAAGGACGCCGAAGGGGAGGAACTTTTCCCCGGAGTCCTCGGCAACAAGAACAGCTTCTTCGTCGCCAAGCCGGTCCGCGCCAAGAAGCCAGCACCTCGGAAAGCAGTGAAGACCGGAGCATGAACACAGTCCCAACGGAAACCGGCTGCCTGAACTTCTCGAAGAACTGCCATGAAGACTGCTCCAGAATCACATCACGAGGACGGCCTTGAGTGGCTCCGCGATATACGCCGCCAGATCAGCGCCGAATTCGGCCATGATCAAAAGCGCATCGGTGACTACCTCCGCCAACGCGAGAAGGAATACGGAGATCGCGTCGTCCGCACGCAAAAGCGCCTCGTGCCCGCGAAGCCGTGAACTCTCCAGCGGCCAGCGCCCGAACGTCATCGACCTGATGAAAAACAAAGACATGGCCCTCGTCATCAACACCCCCAGCGGCAAAAACCCCCGGGAAGACGAAATCAAAATCCGCACCGCCGCCATGCAAAACCGCATCCCTATCATGACCACCCTCCGCGGAGCGGATGCGGCCTTGAAGGCGATCAAGTCGCTGCAAGGAAGCGAGGTGCAGGTGCGAGCGCTGCAGGAGTATCACAAGTAGCCAATCGCAATTTGCGGCGTAAGATTCACATATCTCCCGCCAGCCATGCCACGCACCCCGGCCATCATCCCCATCACGTTCCCTGTCTTTGTTGATGAGGAACCCGCCAGCGCGATGCTCGACTTTGCCAACCATGACGACGTGATCGCGACCACACGCTGGAGGGTGCCTCGCACTTTGATCGAGGCGCCGGCCATGCAGTCCCGTGCCGCCGATGCACGCGAGCTTGCCATGCTCGCCGCCAAACGCTGGAGGCACTACCGCACCACTCACACCATCGCTCATTCGCTGGATCAGTTGCGTGAACTGATCGCCACCGGTCCCGAGGGTGAATACTGCTTCCACCTCAAAGTCACCTCCGGCTGGTTTCCAGCCAGCCTCGGCGGCGCGATGGTTCGCCGCACCTGGTGTCATCACCTCATGCTCGATTTCATGTTCGTGCATCCCGGCATCTCAGGCCGCAAGGTGAATGTCCGTGGCGTCGGGCTTGCCCTGTTCCAGGGAGTCTGCATGATTGCGCATGCTTTGAAATGTCCGCTGGTATGGGGAGAGGCGACCAAAGACTCGTCCACTTTCTACCAGCGGCAGCTTCAACGGCCTGTGGAAGATCGTTTCGAGATGCAGAAGAAGGAAATCGCCGCTTTCGCGGCGGAGTTCCTGGCCCGGGCATCGCCATGACCCAAGTTCAAGTTGCCAATAATCCCCCTTTCCGTTAAAATGCCGTCATGAGACTCACCAAGCCCATCGAAAAGATGACCCCGGCAGAGAAGGCCGCGCTCGTCGTCCGCATGAAAGCGGCCGGAATCTACGACGATGACTTCGTCGGCTTCCTCGGCAACGTGAACCATCTCCTCTGGGCCATTCCAGACCGTCCCGCCCGCCGCAGGAAGCCTGCGGCGCGAAAACGCACCAAGGTGACTGCATGAGGCCAGCATTGATGTGGACCGCCCCAACGTCGTCCGCCTCGCCCAAGGCTACGCCGCCCTCGGCTTCACCCTCTACG
>CAZNKC010000386.1:0-2108 GCA_964573315.1 uncultured Verrucomicrobiaceae bacterium
ATGAAGCCGAGGTCGCTGGCGTGGGAGGCGTCGGTGGCGCCTTCGGTGTCGGTGCCGTAGAGAGCGTCTCCGGGGATGTAGTGGAGGTTGGTGACGCCGTCTTTTTTCAGGGATTCATAGGCTTCCTTGAGCGCGGCGTGGTTGGCGTCGTGAAAGGCGTCTTTTTCGGGGGTGATCCAGGCGTTGGTGAAGCGGCGGTCTTCGACGAGCACGATGGGCGTGCCGGCATGGGCGGTGCGGAGTTGTTTCACCAGCGGCACGGCGCGCTCGCGGACGAGGTCGGGCTGCATGTTGGGCAGGCAGTCGATGACGATGGCGGCGGCGTCCACGCGGGCGAGAAGGTCGCCCACGGCGGTGTCCATTTTGCCGTTGCCGGAGAAGCCGAGGTTGAGCACGGGGAGGTCGAGCCGGCGGCCGAGGATGGCGGTGTGAACCATGCCGGGGCGGGAGGCGCTGGCGCCATGGGTGATGGAGGTGCCATAGAAGACCACGGGTTTGTCCTCGCGCGGAGCGAGGCTTTCAAATTGAGCGCCGGCGGGCACGCCGATGGAGAGGGTTTCGACGCCGTTGTAGAGCGGCAGGTAGGCGGCGTATTCGCGCAAGCCGGGGCGGAGGCCGTTGATCAGGGCGGCGCGGACTTCCTGCTTGGCGGGCTTGGTGACCTGCACCCATTTCCATTTGCCGCCGTCCTGCTCGTCGCGGGCGTAGAGGTCCACGCCGCTGACGCCGGTGGCCGGCATGTGGGGCATGCCGATGCGGTCGGAACTCAGTTTGTAATCCACCCAGATGCTGTCGGCATCCGTCTTGAAGCGGGCGACCATGCCGGCACTGTTGCGGCTGAGGTTCCAGACATTGGTGGTGACTTGGCCTTCGGCGGAGGCGGGCAGGCGGTCGAAGTAACGGTGGCGTTTTTCATCCGCCCAGGCGCGGCCTTCGACGTCCCAGGAGCCGGCGCCGGCTTCGTGCCAGACGAGTTCCGGTTCTTTGGCCTTTGCAGGCGCGGCGGCGGGAGCGGGGGTTTGGGCGTTGAGGGTGGCGGTGAATGCCAGGGTCAGGGCGAGGATGGGGCGCAGCATGGTGGGAAAATGAACGTGGGAGCGGGCGGTTTTTTTGCGGGGGATCGAGAGGCGACTGAATGGGACGGGCAGAATGCCCGGGCTACGTTCCCCGGAGGGCGGGATTGTATTCCCGCCCACTTTTTCACGGGTGGAGGTGGCGCGGCAGGGTGGGTGCGGATCATGCAGGCTGAAAGCCTGCATGACACGTCACAGGCTGAAAGCCTGAGCTACTAGTTGCCGTTGATCTCGGAGGGGAGGACGTCGGGCTCGATGATGCCGTATTCGCCGTCTTTGCGGCGATAGACGATGGCGAGCTTGTGGGTGGTTTGGTTGTGGAAGGCGATGAAGGGGCGCTCGCTGAGTTCGAGATCGACGATGGCTTCGTCGGGGTAGAGGGGGCGCAGGCGGTAGGGCTCGTGGTGGACGTAGGAGTGCTCGACGTGGTCCGCTTCGGTCTCGATGAAGGCTTCGTCGTACACTTTCTCCTCGATGTGGCGGATGCTGCCGTTCTTGCGCGGGCGGTGGCTCTTCAACATGCGGGTTTTGAACTTGCGCATGCGGCGGGCGATCTTGGAGAGGGACTCGTCGATGGCGGCATAGATGTCCTCGGCGGTGGATTTGACCTCGATGACGATGTGGTTGGCGCAGAAGAGGATGATCTCGGCGGTCTGGCTGCGCTGCTGGACGTCGAGGATGACTTTGGCTTCGACGATGCGGGGGTAGTCGAGGTGGAGGCTTTCGACTTTTTTGTGGGCGTAGTCGCGCATGGCCTCGGTGATCTCGACGTGGCGGCCGGTGACGACGATGGGCAGGTTGACGTTGTGTACTTGCATGGTGGGTTTCCTCCTTGGGGTTTGGGGTTGAATAATCGGTGTGATTCCAGGCGCGGCGGGCGCGCCTTACATGGTGAAGTCTTCTCCGAGGTAGAGCTGGCGGGCGACGGGGTCGTTGACGAGAAATTCCTTGCTGCCGTGGCGCTTGACCTGGCCTTCGTAGATGAGGTAGGCACGGTCCACGATGTTGAGGGTTTCCCGGACGTTGTGGTCGGTG
>CAZNKC010000387.1:0-2097 GCA_964573315.1 uncultured Verrucomicrobiaceae bacterium
ATCCCATCGCCCGCCTCTCCCGTGGCGGAGGGGCGCTTGCAGGGATTGCTGGCGGAGCCGGGCCGGGTGATTCAGTTTCTGCTGATCCTGATCGGGCGCGGCTGGGGGCAAGGCAGTTCTTTGGACCCGGTGACTCAGTCGGCCTGGGCGGGCGCGGCATGGGTAGCGGCGGGGGCGGCGGCGCTGCTGGCGCTGGCGCGCTGCGGCGGATTCTCCGCGGACCTGCTGAGGCGGCTGTGGCCCTGGCTGGCTTTTGCCGGTTACGGCGGTGCAAACGTGCTCTTGATTTGCTGGGGGCGTATGGCGGACTCGATGGTGGCGGCGCTGGATGATCGCTACATCGCCTTCACCGTGTTCACCAGTCTCGCGGTATTGGGGCTGCTGCTGCTGGCGCATCGGCGGCTGGAGGAAACGGGCTGCTGGCCGCGTTGGCGGTGGGCGGGATCGGCGGCGGCGATCCCGCTGCTGGCGGCGGTGGGAGTCGTCTCCGTGCTGGCTTGGGCGGATGGTTATCAATGGCTGCGCGCGGAGCATCAACGGATGCGGGCGCTGCGCGGCAGTCTGGCTTTCGCCAAGATATTGCCGCTGGACCGCTTTATTTTTTGGGGCGGTCTTTCCCAGGTGAACAGCGCGGGAGAGCTGGCGCGCTTTTTGCAGGAACGCCGCAGCCTGCGCGGGGTGACGATGCTGGAAAGCGGCGAGGTGGCCGCGGCCAAGAGACTGTCGCCGGTGGCGGATGCGAAGGGGCGGCTGGCCTCGCTGGAAGTGCTCGCGGACGGCTCCTGGCTGGTGCGTGGCTATTGCGGCTGGGACGGTGGTTGGGACACGCGCCCGTCCCTGATGGCGCTGTCTTTCAGATCAGGCGAGGGAGCTGAGACCTGGGTGGCGCTGGGCGCGCATCACATGCTGGATGATTTTTTTCAAAACGAATGGATGCGGCTGCGCCAGCGCGAGCATTACTTTGGCTGGGAATGCCGCCTGCCCGCCGATATCGCGGCGGGACTCGGCGGCGGCATCCTGCGTGCCTACGGTTACGACGCGGACCGCCATGCGTTCCGGCCCATTCGCGGCCGCATTTCCACGGTGGATATGCCATCCTCTCCCGCCATGCGTCTTGCGGAAGAACCACGCAAAGAATGATGGCGCGCCGCCTGACGGGGCGCATAATGAACGCTTTCGCTCATGGCCGGACTCAAACCCTCCTTTCTGCTTTGCTTCGACTTCGACGGCACCCTGGTGCTGCCGGAGGCGGACCCCGTGTTTCATCCGGGGCTGGGGCAGATGATCCGGCAACTGCGCGCGCAAGGCGCGGCCTGGGTGGTGAACACCGGGCGCAGCCTGGAGCAGACCCTGCAGGGACTGGCCCAATACGGCCTGTTCATGGAGCCGGATTACCTCATCGTGCGCGAGTGTGACGTGTACCGGCCCGGACTGCTGCGCCGCTGGCGGGACTTCGGCTCCTGGAACGCGCGCGCGCGCCGCGCCCACGACCGCTTCGTGCGCGATCACGCGGCTTTTTTCGACGCCGCGCGCCGCTTCTTGGAGGAGCACACCGAGGCCCAGTTCATTCACGATGCCAGCGGCGACATCGGCATCATCGCCGCCAGCAACGACGAGATGGACCGCATCTGCGCTTGGATCGAGTCCCAGCGGCACGCGCATCCGGACATCGGCTACCAGCGCAACACGATCTACATGCGCTTCGCCCACACCGCTTACAGCAAGGGCAGCGCGCTGGGGGAACTGTCGCGTTTGCTTGATTTGCGGGCGGAACATGTCTTCGCCGCCGGGGACAATTACAACGACCTCTCCATGCTCCACCCCCAATACGCACGCAAGACCGCCTGCCCCGGCAACGCTCTGCCGCCGATCAAAAGCCAGGTGCTCGGCCACGGCGGTTTTGTTTCGGAGCGTCCCGCCAGCGAGGGCATGATGGAGGCGCTGGCGCATTTTTTCAGCGGCCCGGCGGCGTCCTAACCCAACCCGGCCAAGCCGGAACCAAAGAGGTGCTATAAACGAAAATAAGGAAGGCAGGAACGCAGGAAAAAGTCTGTGAATACAAGCACTGAGGCACCTTCGCGCTTTCACTCAAAAGAA
>CAZNKC010000388.1:0-2074 GCA_964573315.1 uncultured Verrucomicrobiaceae bacterium
GGACTTGCCCGAATCCTTCGGCGGATGGTAGGCCCAATGCGTTTTCGGATCCGCCTCCGGCGCCTCATGCGCCGGGCCGGGAGCGCCCGCCGCCAGCCAGTCGCGCAACAACGCCACCTGCTCCTCGGAGAAAGCCGCGCCCTCGCCCTCCGGCGGCATCCGTTCGTCCAAGTCGGCGGTCATGACCCGCTCCAGCAGCAGCGCGTGACCGTCAGCGGCAGCGAGCACATCCCCAGCACGCATCGACGCCACCGTGTCGAGCCGCAGCCCCGCCTTTTGCTTGAGCGCGCCGTGGCAGGCGAAACAACGCTCCTTGAGCAGCGGCTTGATGTCCTTCTCATAGTCCGCACCCCGCGCCGCGCCTCCCGGAGCTGACACGAGCATCAGCACGGGAAACAAACAAGCACCGCGCACCGGGAGGAGAAGCTTCACAACCGGTGAAATACGCCCCGACAAACGCCGACTTTCCCCGGGCGGAATCATTCCCGGAGGGCGGGGCTCTGTTCCCGCCCATTTTTCCGCGGGCGGAGGCGGCGCGGAGCAGAGGCGCCACACGAAAAGCTCCGCACCGCCGCTGCCCGCAAACAAGTGGGCGGGAACAGAGCCCCGCCCTCCGATGGAGGCGCTTACAAAGCGCCGCTCCTTGGCTCCGGCAGCGCACGCTCGATCTCCTCCACGCGATAACCAAACCCAGGCCCGCCCAGCGTCCCCAGGTCCACCACGCCCGCTCGACGCTGAAACAACCCCGGATGCACCGCCGCCTCAGGCAGCGATGCCTCGGGATAAAACTGCATCGCATTGCACTCCACACCTTGAATCGTGCCCGCGTGCGCCGCCAGCCGGACGTGCGGAATCATCGCCAGCATTGGGTTCGTCAAGTCCTGCACCATCAGCGGCATCCCGTGCGCCTTGGCCCAGCACAGACTGAGCAGCGCTCCCGTCTGCGTCTTGCAAGTCTTCAACGCCACGCCGGACCAGCCCAGCTCGCGCCCCAGCTTCACGAAGTGCCAATCGTGCGCGCTTTCATCCAGGAACAGCGGCTTGCGCGCCGACACCGAGCGCACGTCGATGCGATGCTCCTCCAGCTCATACGGGAAAGGCTGCTCCACATACAAAGTCCGCGCGTAAATCTCCGGCTCGTCGCGCAGCAGGCGGTCGAGGATCGCGTTCACATACTCCGGCTCCTTCACCGTGCAGTTGAAGTCCGCGCTCAGCCAGCGCGCGCCGCGCGCCAGCCCGATGCGCCCCACGCGCCGCATCCGCTCGTAATCCCACGCCGCGTCCGTGCCGCGCAGCTTCACCTTCAGGCAATGCAAACCGTCGCGCTCGATCCAATCCGTCAGCAGCACCGGGTAACCGTCGTCCGGCTCGTTGCCCGTCAAATCCTCCGGCTCCAGCGCGTCCACCCCGCCCACCAGATGCCAGACCGGCAGCACCGTCTCCGGTTTTTCCACAAAGTAATCCGCCGGATAACGCCCGGAAAAATCCGCCGCCTCCGCGCTTAGATAGGCGGCCAGATCGCGATTCATCCACTGCGCCGTGTACGTCTTGTAAACATCCACCTCGTGACACACGCCGTAGGCATCGTGAATCGCGATGTCGAACGCACTGAAAGCCACCAGCGACGCCAAATAAGGCATCGGCTCCCCGCCGCTCTCCGCGTTGAACTCCGCCGTCAGCGCCGCCAGCGGCCCCTCCATGAAATCGTGCCCGATCTCCATCGGATGCCCGCGCAACCCGCTCGCCAGAAGACGCTCCGCCAGCCGCGCGGCAAAGGCCTCCATGCGCGCCGCGCGCTCCGCCACGCTCAACGTCCCCGGCCACACCCACGAGACGCTCAACGGCGTCTCCCCCCAGCCCGCGCCGCGCCGGCCCGCAGCGTCCTCCACCTCCACCCGTACCCGCAGGCACACCACGCTCGTCACCGTCTCCGGCCCGAATTTCAAAGGCACCCGCAGCACCGTCGGCAGCAGGTAGGTCGTGATTCCCGTCAAATGGATGTCAGTCTGTTTCATGGCCCTGTTCTTTCACCCGTCCCGGCGTTCGTTCAAGCCGGGAGCCGGATAAAATCACA
>CAZNKC010000389.1:0-2072 GCA_964573315.1 uncultured Verrucomicrobiaceae bacterium
TCGGAGTCGAAGGCGGGGCGCCTTCGACTGCGGGTGAGGGCACCCGCGCTCCGTCGTCGTCCCGCGTTTGCCGGTTGAACGCCGCGCATTCCGGCGGACGATAGGCTCATGCCGCGCGCTTCTTCCAATAGCAGCCTCATGCCCGCCTTCTTGGGTATCGAAGGCGGCGGCACGCGCTCCACGGTGCGGCTGGAGGATGCGGAGGGGAACGTGCTGACGGAGTTCGTGGCAGGGCCGGCGGTGCTGCCGTTGATGTCGGACCGCGAGTTGCAATGGCATTTGCGCGACATCGCCGCGCGGCTGCCGTGCGCGCCCGCGGCGGTGGGCATCGGTCTGGCCGGGGTGCGCACGGCGGCGGACGCGGAGCGGCTGCGCCGCGCGGCCTCGCGGGTGTGGCCGCGCACGCCCTGCGTGGCGACGAACGATCTGGAGACGGCGCTGGCGGCGGCTCCCGCGCCGCGCGGGGCGGTGACGCGCGTGCTGGTGCTCAGCGGCACCGGTTCCTGCTGCTTCGGCCGCGCGCCCGATGGACGCACGGCCAAGGTGGGCGGCCGCGGCCATGTCATCGGCGACCGCGCCAGCGCGTGCGACATCGGACTGCGCGCCCTGCGCGCGGTGATGGCGGACCTGGATCATCGCGGCAGGCTGGGGCGGCTGGGCGCGGCATTGCTCGATGCGCTGATGTTCAACGAGCCGGAGCAGCTCATCCCGTGGTCGGTGCAGGCCTCGAAAACGGAGATCGGCAACTTGGCGGTGACGGTGTTCGCGCAAGCGGCGGCGGGCGACGCGCTGGCCAAGCGGCTGCTGGCGGACTCGGCGGCGATGCTGGCGGAGGACGCCCGCGCCTGCGCCGAGCAACTGGCCGGTCCGCGCCCCGCCGGGCCGCTGGAGTTCGTTTTCAACGGCGGCGTGCTGCTGAAAAATCAGTCCTTCCTGCGCGCCGTGTGCCGGCGTCTGCGCGCCTGGGCGCAGGCGGCGAAAATGACGCCGCTGAAGCAGCCGTCCGTCCGCGGCGCCGTGGCGCTGGCGCGGCGGCAAACCGTGACCGCGCCCGCTCCGGCGCACAGTCCCGTGCGGCAGCGATTCCAACATCTGGCCCTGCCGCCGGAGCTGGCCGATCTACGCCTGCTGGCGGCTTCCCCCACGGAACAACGCCACCCGCGCTCACTGTGTCTGGACCAACTCTCCGTGGAAGAGGCGGTGGATTTGATGTTGGACGAGGACGCGCGTCTCCCGGCGGCGCTGCTGAAGGAAAAACGCGCCGTGGCGGAAGTGGCGCGGCGGGTGGCGGCGGCGTTCGCCGCGGGCGGGCATTTGTTTTATGTGGGCGCCGGCACCAGCGGACGGCTCGGCGTGTTGGACGCCAGCGAGATCCCGCCCACCTTTCGCGCGCCACGCGAGCAGGTCCAGGGCATCATCGCCGGCGGCAGGCAGGCGCTGTGGAGCGCGGTGGAGGGAGCGGAGGATGACACCCAAGCGGGCGCGGCGGCCATTGAGCTGCGCCGCGTCGGCAAGAGGGATGTAGTCATCGGCATCGCCGCCAGCGGGCGCACCCCGTTCGTCTGGGGCGCGCTGCGCGAGGCGAACCGGCGCGGCGCTTTCACCGTGTTGTTATGTTTCAATCCGGGGATTCGGAACGCCTTGCGCAAGCTGCGCGACAAGAGCTGGAAACCGCGTCGCGTCATCGCGCCGGACCTGGGGCCGGAAGTGCTGACCGGCTCCACCCGGCTGAAAGCGGGCACGGCGACCAAGCTCGTGCTCAACATGATCTCCACCCTGGCGATGGTCCGCTCCGGCAAGGTCATCAGCAATTTGATGGTCGATCTGAATCCCTCCAACGTGAAACTCCGCGACCGCGCCACGCGCATGGTGGCTGAGCTGACCGGCGCCACGCCCGAGCAGGCAAGAGCCGCCCTCGCCGCCACCGGCTGGGTGGTGAAAGCAGCCTACGCCCGGCTGCGCACGCTGGGATCGGAGTTGGAGTAAAGGCTTGAGCCGATCATCCCGCCACGAGTTTCAAGTTTTCGGTATTAAGCCGGCTCTTTTGACCTTTGACTCCCGGCTCCCTGACC
>CAZNKC010000390.1:0-2051 GCA_964573315.1 uncultured Verrucomicrobiaceae bacterium
GAGGTGTAACACAGCCCGTCCCGGCTGTGTGTGTCGCGAGCAGCCTGCCTGCCTCAGGCACGGTCCCGCTCGTGACAGCAATGATTCGGATAAGAGCCAAGCTCAAAATCCGAAGCCCGAAATCCGAATCAATTCCCTCTTTCAACTCTCATCCAGTCAATCCTGTAAAAATCCTGTCCATCTTGTCGAAAAAACGCTCGCAGCCCGCTGACTTCGGATTTCGGGCTTTGGATTTCAAATCCGCGTTTGCTTCCACCCGCCAGCGTGCTTAATCTCGCCCTCCCATGGCAAAACAAGCACTCGGCAAAGGGCTCGGCGCCCTCATCTCCGCATCTCCCGCCATCGCTGGCGTCGCCCGTCCGCCCGCACTGGCGCAGCCCGCTCCCGGCGACGTGGTGCGCCGCATGCCGCTGGATCAGGTCGTGCCCAGCCCCTTGCAGCCGCGCAAAGAATTCGTCGCCGCGCAGCTCTCCGAACTCATGGACTCCATCCGCGAGCATGGCGTCATCCAGCCGCTCATCGTCCGCCCCGTCAACGGCAAGCTCGAACTCATCGCCGGCGAGCGCCGCTTCCGCGCCTCCCGCGAGTTGGGCCTCAAGGAAGTCCCCGTCATCACCCGCGAGGCCACGGACAAAGAGGTGCTGGAGATGGCCCTCATCGAAAACCTTCAGCGCGAAGACCTCAACCCCATCGAAGAGGCCCGCGCCTACGAGCGGCTCGCCAAGGACTTCTCCATGCGGCAGGAGGACATCGCCCAGCGCGTCGGCCGCAACCGCGCCACCGTTGCCAACTCCATCCGCCTCCTCGACCTGCCCTCCCCCGTGCAGGACCGCGTCGCCAAAGGCGAGCTGACCACCGGCCACGCCAAAGTCCTGCTCAGCCTCAAGCAGCCCAAGGAGCAGGAAAAAGCCGCCGCCGAAGTGGTCAAAAAAGGCCTCTCCGTGCGCGCCACCGAAAAGCTCGTCCACGCCGTCCTCAACCCGCCGCAGCCCAAGCCCGAGATCGCCGGCGGCGAGTTCGCCTCCGCCATCGAGACCGTCGAGCAGAAACTCATCAGCCACCTCAAAACCAACGTCAGCCTCCATCACTCGGAGAAAAAAGGCCGCATCGAGATCGACTACTACGGCGTCGATGACCTCAACCGCATCATCGCCCTCCTCGGCCTCGAAGAGGAATCCTTCGGCTGATCCGCCCCATCCCCGCGCCATGAAACGCACCGCCCTGCCCCTGCTGGGAAGCCTGCTCCTCATGGTCATCGCCGCCGCCTGCGGCGGCCGCTCATCAGCCCCCGCGCATCCCGGCGAGCCCGCCGTGCGCGCCTTTTTGGAGCGTTACTTCAGCACATGGTCCGCGCAGGACATGGACGGCTACGCCGCCTGCTTCCACGAAACCGCCCGCGTCACCTGGCTGCCGGAGGGCGGCGAAAACCCGCGCACCGACACCCTCTCCGACTTCCTCCACGGCCAGCGCCTCGGCCACAAAACCTCGCCCGAGCCCATGACGGAAACCGCCGGTAGCATGGAGATCCTCATGGACGACCGCGCCGCCCTCGCCCGCGTGCCTTGGACGCTCGTCAAAGGCGCGCAGCGCAGTACCGGCATCGACCACTTCTCCCTCATCAAAACCCCCGCCGGCTGGAAGATCATTCACTTGGTGTTTTATGCTGATTGACGGGTAAGGCGGACGTGTCGTCCGCCTCGTCAAGCGGGCTTGCAGCCCGCTGCCCATGCGGACCGGAATTTGCGGCGGGCTGGGAAGCCCGCCGGACAGGGCGGACGACACGTCCGCCTTACTTGCCTCCGCCTGCCTTTGCCAATCATCTGGAAGGCTGTGATTGCACCCGTCATGATTTTGTCATTTCAGATTTCCCGTTGCCCTTGTGGGATGCCGTAAAATCGAATACAGGATTCTCTCCTTCCCTCATTCACCCCCTCTCTCATTCCCCAACGAACCGTGTCCAAGCCCGCCCCCTCCAACAAGACCGCGCCGCCGCGCTCCCCCCGCCTCACCCGCGTCCTGCTCGGCGCTTTGTGTTTCTTCGCCTGGGCCAG
>CAZNKC010000391.1:0-2046 GCA_964573315.1 uncultured Verrucomicrobiaceae bacterium
GGACGCCGAACGCAGCACGCGGGACGCGTGCGCTCCGGGCTCCTCGCCGTCTGCGGGAGGGAGGCGGGGCGCCTCCCTTCACCGGTTCAAGCGGCGGGGGCGCCGCTTTTACGCCCAAACAAGCCAGCCAGCCAGCCGCCGCAGAGTCCGCCGAGGGTGTCGGCGATCATATCCCCGATGTCGTTGCCGCTGCGGCCGGGGGTGAAGGACTGATGAAACTCATCGAGCACACCGACCAAGGCAGCGAAGGCGACGCAGGTCAAGATGATCGCGCGCGCGCGCCAGTGAGGCGCGAGCAGGCGCAGCAGCCGGCCCAGGCACAAACTGCCCGCCGCGAAATAAGTGAAATGCACCACCTTGTCGAAATGCGGGATCGCCGGCATCCCGCCCGCCGTGGACCGCGAGGACAGCACGAACAACGCCACCGCCCAAGTCAGCACGCCAAAGACCCAAAAGGCCGGATGGTTCCACAAGCGTCTCAGCATCGTTCCCGCGGGCGTGGTGTCTTGCCGTCCGTTGCCTGCCGTTTCAATCACGCAACTCCTGCTCCAGCCGCTCGCTGAGCCATTGCTTGATCATGCTCTGGTAGTTCAGGTAACGGCGGCGGGCGATGCGTTTGATGCGGCTCAACATGCGCGGATCGAAGCGCAGAGTGATGGTGGTGCTCTCCCGCACGTCCGGGCGGTGCATGGACATCTGCATCAGCCGGGCGTCGATCTGATGCCCGGCCCAGAAAGCGCATTCGTCCTCGTCCGTGTCGAAGGCAGGCACGTCCTTCCAGGCGCGGATGACGGGCAGATCGGGAGAGAGTTCGGCCATGAGAATAGAGAAAAATTAGAGGTCTTCGATTTTTTTGCGCTCGTAAAAGTCGCTCTCCACCTGGGTCATGGCGCGGGAGAAAATGACGCGGTAGCGCTTGCCGTCCGTCCAGAACACGCTGAAGACGCCGTTGCCGGTGAGGGACTTGCCCAGGTTGTAGTAGCGCGCGCTGCCGGCGTCCTCGTGGGAGTCCGGCAGCAGTTTCAGGGAGAAGGGATCCTCGAACGTCTCCTCGATGTCCTTGGGCGGGACAACGGTGAGATCGAAGGAAACGTCGAGCCAGTCAAATTCCATTAGGGTCAGGTCAGGAGGCGCAAATGCGGCAGGATTTACTTACGGTATTGAATCAACTCTATTTCATACCCCTCCGGCGCGTCAATGAAAGCGAAAGTTCCGCTCGAACTTTCCGTGGGGCCGTCGGAGAGCGGATAACCCTTGGCCGCGGCGTGCCCGGCGAAGGTGGCGAGGTCCTCCACCTCGAAGGCCAGATGCGTGAGGTCCGGGCAGAAGCTGACTGGGCCGCTGGCGGGAAAGGAGCAGATTTCGATGAGTTCGTCGCTGTTCGGCGTCTTGAGAAAGACCAGCTCCGAGCCGCGCGGAGACTTGTGGCGTTTGACCTCCTCCAGTCCGAGAACCTCCTTGTAAAAGTTCACGGTCTTTTCCAGATCGTCAACGCGGTAACGGGTGTGCAGCAGTTTGGTGACCATAAAACGGGCGGGGCACCCCTCCATGCCACAGGCCGGGGGCGGGGGCAAGCGGGATGAGCGGGGCGGACTCAATCGAATCGACGAAGTGTCAATAATTCGTCACGAAGCTGCGGATCACGCGCGGCGTGAATGACCAGGGTTATGATCCAAGTTTTTTCATGCCGCTGAAAATAGACCAGATAGGGAAAGGGTTTGAGCAACAACTTGCGGAAGCTGCCATGCGCCTTCCTGAATGAGCCGCCGCGTTGTTGAATGGTGTCCAGGGCGGCATAAAAAGTTTGTTCGAAACGTTCGCCCAAGCCTGGGTACGCTTCGCGGTCATACCAGTCGCAAGCTTCCACCAAGTCATCGAGAACGGGCGGAAGAATTCGGATCGGATTATCCACGCCGCGCCTGGAACGATTTTTTGAAAGCTTCCACCGTCATGGCGGCGGCGGGATCGGCGAGGTAGTCCGCCCAGCGGGAATCAAGCTCGCGACGATGGCTTTCCGGGCACTCCATGCCATCGAATTCGGCGGAA
>CAZNKC010000392.1:0-1965 GCA_964573315.1 uncultured Verrucomicrobiaceae bacterium
GGGACCATGCCAAAGGCAGGCAGGCTGCGTGCGCTCCATGCGCGAAGCCCTGGGAACACCCATCCCGCGACCATTCTCGATGGAAATTGCCGGAATATCTGGTACATTGAGGAATGTCAAAATGCAGGCCAACCCTCTTCTCCCGCAGGCTCGTTCGCTTGCGGGCGCTGGCATTGGCGTCGCTGAGCGGCTTTTTCCTCAACCAGCCAGCAGGCGCTGTTCTGTTTGTGGACAGCGACGATCCCGGCTTCAACACGACAGCGCCCACGGGAGTTTATGAGGATTCCGGCTGGCAATACCTCGGCTACTACGGCTCCTTTTTGGGAGCCGCCATCGCCCCGCAATTCTTTATCACGGCACAGCACTTCGGCGTCCAGGGCTCGTCCTTCATCCAGGACTCACTGTTCGCCGGCGGCGGCGCGGCCGCTTACTCGGTGGACACGGCGGCGAACGACGGGCTCGGATACTGGGACATCGCGGGCAGCGATCTGCGAGTTTACAAGATCACCGAAACCTTCACCGACTACGCCGATCTTTACCTGGGCGACGCCACCGGACACGAAGCCGTGCTGACCGGACGCGGCGGGCCGCGCGGAGACGCGGTGCTGAACGGACTCGGAGACACCGTGGGCTGGGAGCACACGACATTCGCCGGCGTGGCGCGCTGGGGCACGAACCTGCTCACCGGCACGACCGGCTCCGGCGCGGGCACGCTGCTGACCGCCAGTTTTGGCGGACCGGACGCCACGCTTTTCGAAGCCGGACTGTCCGTCGGCGACTCCGGCGGCGGGCTTTTCGTCAATGACGGCGGCGTATGGAAGTTGGCCGGCATCAACTACGCCGTCGATGGCTTCTTCGACACCAACAACGTCATCGGCGACAACAGTCATTTTTCGGCGGCGATGCTCGACATGCGCGGCTTCTACGTCGGCAGCGACGCAGGCGGCTGGACCTTGATCCCCGCCGACCTCCCCGACGCGCAACCGTCCGCGCTGTATTTCTCCAGCATCAGCGCCAACGCGGCGGCAATCCAGGCAATCATCACCGTGCCGGAACCAAGCAGCCTGATCCTGGCCGGAGTCGCGCTGCTGGGAACTTTGTTGCGGAGACAGCGTTGAGGGTGACCTCGCCGCTCAAAGTGGGGCAATCATCTTGATTGCCCGAATTCGAGGACCGGCCAGAACCAGCCGCAAAAAACAAGTGACGGCCAAACCGAGGGGGAAACGGGAAACGGGGTCAGGAGACAGGGAAACGGGGTCAAGGGAAACGGGGTCAGGGTGCAATTTTTTGACAAAATAGACGCATTCATGACTTCGCTCCCTCGACTTCTTCCAAAAACTGTTTCAACCGCTCAGGAACCGCAGCCAGCGCCCGCTTCCTCTCAAAACGCCGCAACTGCTGGCTCACATTCGCCGCACTCCGCATCCCCAGCTTCTCCGCCAGCCATTGCTGCGATACCACCGTCCGCCTCCACAGCAAGTCCGCCAACAACACCTTGCGCGGATCGGTTCCCTTGACGCGTTCCAGATCGGCGGACTTCAACCCGCCCGCCTTGAGCCCCTGCGACAACCATGTCTCCGCCTGCTTTTGCCCGTGTTCCCTCACCACCTCATGCTTCCGGTAGCCTCGTGACTTCGGCTCTTTCTGCTTCATCATCGCCTCCGCCAGCTTCCGCATCGCCTCCCCAAAGGCTTGCGTGCCCCAGTACCAACCCCGCCTCAAATGGCTGCTGCGCGCATCCACCTCCTCACGCAACGGCGGCACTCCGCAACTCTCGATCTCCTCGCTCACCGCACGCCGGTCCAACCGCTCCACCATCCGGCGGCGCCCCGCCACCGTGTCTGGCAGGTTGAATGCCTTCAAACCGCTGGCCGCGTCCAGCCATTTCGCCCGCCGCTTCGGCGGCAGCGCGTAGCCGCCCGCCACACTGCTCCAGGGGTAGTCCAGTACGCTCTGCCCCACCCG
>CAZNKC010000393.1:0-1913 GCA_964573315.1 uncultured Verrucomicrobiaceae bacterium
GCCGGAGGCTTGGCGATCATCGCCCTCCACCTGAGCATCAGCCGCCTCATGAACCTGAACTTCGACGCCCACATCTTCGCCGCGCTGATCTACTGCGTGAACCTGCCGGGGGTGGTCAAAACATGGCGCAAGCAGTAGCACAGGCTTCCAGCCTGTGACCGTGTCATACAGGCATTCTCGCAAAACCAGGGCTTACGCATGAAGCGAGAGAGTATTTATGGACATTCAGAAACCCCGGAAAAGGAGGGGGAAAGACATAATCACGAGGGGTAAAATCGTGAAGAATCACGGATTGAATGCAACACCGCAGAGATCGGATGAGCGCAGAGAGTTGATTCCGAAAACCTTTCTCTGCGCTCATCCAATCTCTGCGGTGTCTCCTTTCATTCCCTCTTCAGCGTGATGACCGCGTTGGTCACGCTGAAGGCACAACGAACGATCAACGGCTGCTTTTTTCATGCGTAAGCCCTGGCGCAAAACGCGCATCCCGCCCTTGACCCCTTGACCTTCTGACCACCACCCCACAACGAGACCCGCTTGAACCCCCAACAAGACAAGGCTAAAAACCCAAATGCCCCGAACTGTCTCTCTCACAAGCCTCTTCACGCTCAGCGCCGCCGCCGCGCTGGCGCAAGACACCCCGGCACTGGATCTCCACAAATGGTCCGGCAAGATCAACGTCCCCGACCCCGTGGCCGTCTCCGTGGATCCGCAGGGGCGCGTCTATGTGGCCGCGACCACCCGGCGCAAGGTCGCGGACCTGGACATCCGCGAGCATCGCGACTGGATCCCGGACGACGTGGCGCTCGACAGCGTCGAGGCGAAGCGCGCGTTTTATCATGACGTGCTGGCCCCCGGCAAACTGCGCGCGCCGCGCGGCGGCTTGAAGGATCACAACCAAGACGGATCGATCGACTGGAAAGACCTGACCGTTCACAGCGAGCGGATTTACCAGCTTCGCGACGAAGACGGCGACGGCACGGCGGACCGCATCACGGTATTCGCGGAAGGTTTCAACACCGAGGTCACGGGCATCGCCGCGGGCGTACTCTATCATGACGGCTGGGTCTATGTGACGGTGGCGCCAGACCTGTTGCGGCTGAAAGACACCGACGACGACGGCGTGGCGGACGTGCGCGAGGTGGTGGCGCACGGCTTCGGAATGCACATCGCCTACGCCGGGCACGACATGCACGGGCCGCGCCTCGGGCCGGACGGACGCATTTACTGGAGCATCGGAGACAAAGGCGTGAACGTGACGAGCAAAGAGGGCAGGCAGTTTTATTACCCGCACGAAGGCTGCGTGCTGCGGGTGGAACCGGACGGCGCCGGGTTCGAAGTCTTCGCGCGCGGCCTGCGCAACGTGCAGGAAGTGGCGTTCGACGCCTGGGGAAATTTGCTCGGCGTGGACAACGACGCCGACATGACCGGCGAAAAAGAGCGCGTGGTTCACATCGTCGAAGGCAGCGACTCCGGCTGGCGCTGCGGCCATCAATACATGGGCAAGGACAGCCGCTGGATGCGGGAGGGCATCTGGCAGTTGCCGCATCCGGGGCAGCCGCTCTTCGTGCTGCCGCCGGTCGCCATGTCGCGCAACGGACCGGCGGGTTTTCTATGGGAGCCGGGCGCGGCCTTGAACGCCAGCCTGCGCGGGAAGTTCCTGCTGAACCAATTCCCCTCCGGCGAGCTGTCGGCGCTGACGCTGGAACCGAAAGGCGCGTCGTTCGAGCAAACCGCGGAGGTGACGATCAACCGCGGCATCATGGGCATCGGCATGGCCTGGGGGCCGGAAGGCGCGTTTTACATGGCGGACTGGGACGGCGGTTATCCGCTCGATGAAATAGGCGCGGTCTGGCGCGTGGACGTTAAGACAGGACGCGACAAAACGGCGCGCACGGAAGTGCTGGAACTGC
>CAZNKC010000394.1:0-1911 GCA_964573315.1 uncultured Verrucomicrobiaceae bacterium
GGTGGGTGCGGGCTTTTTCCAGCGCCTCACGCACGGCATCCGGCAGCGGCGGGGCGGTCCATTTGGGCAGGGGCAGGTCTTCGCGGCTGAGGGCGATTTTCAATTCGGCGAGACCCTGGCCGGTGGAGGCCTGCATGGGGACGACGGGGATGCCGAGGCGCTCGGAGAGGGCGGTGGCGTCGATGGTCTGGCCGCGCTCGGCGGCGACATCGGTCATGTTGAGCACGAGGATGGCGGGCAGGCCGAGTTCGAGCACCTGGGTGACGAGGTAGAGATGGCGCTCGAGGTTGGAGGCATCGACGATGCAGACGACGCGGTCGGGCCGGCGCGTGTCCGGCTGCCGGCCCAGGAGCACGTCGCGCAGGACGGCTTCGTCCGGGGAGCGGGCGTTGAGCGAGTAAGCGCCGGGCAGGTCGATGAGGCGGAGCTTTTTGCCGTGCTGGGACCAGCACTCGCCGATCTTTTTCTCGACGGTGACGCCGGGGTAGTTGGCGACTTTTTGGCGGAGGCCGGTGAGGAGGTTGAAAACGGTGGTTTTGCCGGAGTTGGGGTTGCCGACGATGGCGATGCAGGGGGGAGAGCCCGTCCCGGCGCGGGGAGGGGCGACGGGCGGCGTGTTGAGGCTGAGATTTTGTCGCATCAAGGGCTTGCCAGTGTGCCGGAAGTCGGGGGAATTGAAAGTGAAAAGTACCAAGCTGAAAAATGACGCTGCGCGTGGGAGACGGAGCGCGGGCGCCCTCGCCCGCTGTTGCAGACGCCCCCGCCTGCAACCCTTCATGGCTGGCGCAGCCACTCGATAAAAAAGTGACGCTGCGCGTGTGGGGGAACGGGCAAGAGGCGAGGGCGCCTCTTGCGACGGGCGAGGGCGCCCGTGCTCCTGCGCGCGGATTGCCGTCTTGCCCCGGTCCGCTTTGTTTGTTAAGTTTCACGCATGAGCACAGCGACCATTCAAGAGGTGGGCCGGAATTTCCGCGCCTGGATCAGCGCCGCGGCCCAAGGCGACACTGTGGCCATCGTTGAGGATGGCCGCGAGGTGGCGCGGCTGGTGCCGCCTGCTGAAAAAGCCCATAAGGACAACACGGCAAAGCCGGCTTTGTTCGCAAAAGATTGGGCGGCACATATGGCGGAGTTGGAGGAAATTTTCCCTGAACCGATCGTGGGGGCGTCCGAAGAATTGGAGGCGTTCCGTGCCGATCGTTTCTGACTCATGGCTTACGCGGATTCCAGCCTGCTGTTGAAGCTTTATTTGCGGGAGCCGGAAACGATGGCTGCTTCGGCGGTGGTTCAGTCTTTGCAAGAGTCTTTGGCATTCACCGCCTTGCACCGCCTGGAGATCACCAATGCCATTCGCCGCAATCTTGCCGCCCGAAGAATCCGACCGGGACAGGCGATGCGGGCCATGAAGTTGCTGCGGAACAGCTTGACGAGCGGGCGCTACACCCGTCCGCCAGTGGACTGGCCTGCGGTGTTCCAGCGGGCGCAACGGCTGAGCCGCCGGCATGCCCGTGGGATTGCGGTGCGTTCGCTGGACTTGCTGCATGTCGCTTTGACCTTGGAATTGGGCGAGACGGATTTTTTGAGCTTCGATGATCGCCAGCGCGAAGTTGCGGAAGCGGAAGGATTGGCCGTGATGCCGTGAAAGAGGGACGGCGGCAGTAAGTCGGAGACATGCGGCGCCGTTTCTTCCGCATGAAAATTTGGCTCCAAGCCGGCCTTGCTCTCGTCATCGCGGCGGCTCCGGCGCGCGGGGTGGAACCGCAGCCGTTTCTGGCGGCCGCGGGGCGCTTGATGGAGGCGATGGAATTTTTGGGCGCGCCGTTCAGCGTCGAGGAACAGCAAACCTTGCGCGCCTGCATCCAGGCCAATGATGCGGAGGCGGTGCTCAAGGCGCAGGCGGTGCTGGATGCGCGG
>CAZNKC010000395.1:0-1902 GCA_964573315.1 uncultured Verrucomicrobiaceae bacterium
ATGAAAACGAAATCCGAACCTTCAACAGCACTGGCACCCACCCGCTATGCCACCGATGACGAGCGTTACGCCGCCATCGCGCGGCGTGACCGCGCGGCGGACGGCGTGTTTTTTTATGCGGTGACGACCACCGGGGTTTATTGCCGGCCTTCGTGCGCGGCGCGGCTGCCGCGGCGGGAGAACGTGCGGTTTTTCCCGGCCCGCGAGGCCGCCGAACGCGCGGGCTTTCGCGCGTGCAAGCGCTGCCAGCCGGACGGTCAGGCTTTGGAGCAGGAACACGCCGCGAAGATCGCCGCCGCCTGCCGTGTTATCGAACAGTCGGAGCAAGCGCCGAGCCTCGATGCGCTGGCGCACGCGGCGGGCATGAGCCGGTTTCATTTTCATCGCGTCTTCACCCGCATCACGGGCCTGACACCGAAAGCCTACGCCAAGGCCAAGCGCGCCGAACGGTTGCGCCAGGAACTGCCGAAGCGTCGCAGCGTGACGGACGCGATCTACGAGGCGGGCTACAACTCAAGCGGCCGTTTCTATGCGGAGTCCGCCGGGATGCTCGGCATGAAACCGAAGCGCTTCCGCGCCGGCGGCGCGGGCGAGACCATCCGGTTCGCGATCGGCGAATCCGCGCTGGGCGCGATCCTCGTGGCGTCTTCGCAGCAAGGCGTGTGCGCGATCCTCATGGGCGACGATCCCGAGGCGCTGGTGCGGGATTTGCAGGATCGCTTTCCCAAGGCGCTCCTGGCCGGCGGCGACCGCGATTACGAGCGCGTCGTGGCGCAAGTGGCCGGCTTCGTGCAAGCGCCGCGTCTCGGACTGGACCTGCCGCTGGACATTCGCGGCACGGCGTTTCAGCAGCGGGTGTGGCGCGAGTTGGAAAAAATCCCGCCGGGCCAAACGCTGACTTACACCGAGGTGGCGCGGCGCATCGGCACGCCCGCCGCCGTGCGCGCCGTGGCCGGAGCCTGCGCCGCCAACGCGCTCGCGGTCGCCATCCCCTGCCACCGCGTGGTGCGGCAGGACGGCAGCCTTTCGGGGTATCGCTGGGGCGTGGAGCGCAAGCGGGAGTTGCTGGAGAGGGAAGGGGAGGTGTCATGAGGTCAAAGGTCAAGAAGTTGAAGGTCATGGGGCTTGGCGCGGATGCCATACGCGAAGGCTTGGATGCGATTGCGGCGCGGGAACCGGCCATCGCCCGTGCGTTGAAACGTGTTGGCTATCCTGAGCCGCGCATTCGCCCGGCGGGTTATGCCACGATGCTGCGCACCATCGTCGGGCAGCAGGTCAGCGTCGCCGCCGCTTCATCGATCTGGAATCGCCTGGAGGCGTTTCTCGGCAAGGGCCTGCCGCCGGAGCGCCTGCTTGCTTCTGAATTCGAGGAACTGCGCGGCTGCGGCCTGTCCCGCCAGAAGCAGGGTTATGCCCGCAGCCTGTGCGAATTGGTGACCACCGGCGCGCTCGACCTCACCGCGCTTCCCGCCGGGGATGAGGAGGCGATCTCCCAACTCACCCGCGTCAAGGGCATCGGCCGCTGGTCGGCGGAGATTTATCTGCTTTTCGCCGAAGGCAGGCCGGACATCTGGCCGGCGGGCGATCTCGCCGTGCAAGCGGGCTTGCATCGCCTGCTGGGTCTTGACCAACGGCCCGGTGAAAAAGAAACACGGGAGATGGCGGAAAGCTGGCGTCCGCATCGCGGCGCGGTGGCTCTTTTCACCTGGCATTGTTATGACAATCCGGCGTTGTAGTGGGGGGTGAAGGAGCACGGGCGCCCTCGCCCGTAGCAAGAGGCGCCCCCGTCTCTTGCCCGTTCCCCCACGCGCAGCGTCATTTTTTATCGAGTGGCTGCGCCATCCGATTCGGAGTCGAAGGCGGGGCGCCTTCGACTGCGGGTGAGGGCACCCGCGCTCCGTC
>CAZNKC010000396.1:0-1895 GCA_964573315.1 uncultured Verrucomicrobiaceae bacterium
GGCGGATCCGAAAACGCATTGGGCCTACCATCCGCCGAAGGATTCGGGCAAGTCCCTGGATGAATTGATCGCCGCCGGTCTGGCGCGACGCGGGTTGCAAGTACAGGCGGATGTGGAGCCGGGTTTGTGGCTGCGGCGGGCGCATCTGGATTTGACCGGGCTGCCGCCTGCCGCCGGTGAGGTGCGGGTTTTTGCGGCGGAGGTGAAAGCGGGCGGCGCGGCGGCGGCGCGGGCACGGGTGGTGGATCGCCTGCTGGCGACGCCGCAATACGGCGAGCGCTGGGGCCGGCATTTCATGGATGTGTGGCGTTACGCGGACTGGCACGGGCTGGGCGCGCAGCTTCGCTACAGCCAGAAGCACATCTGGCACTGGCGGGATTGGATCATCGAGAGCCTCAACGCGGACCTCGGCTACGACGAGATGCTGCGGCTGATGCTGGCGGCGGACGAGATTTGCCCGCAGGACGAGGACCGGCTGCGGGCCACGGGTTTCCTGGCTCGGCATTATTATCTGTTCAACCGCACGACCTGGCTGGACTCGGTGATCGAGCACACCAGCCGCGCGTTCATGGGGCTGACCATGCAGTGCGTGAAGTGTCACGATCACAAATACGATCCGGTGGAGCAGGCGGAGTACTACCGGCTGCGGGCGGTGTTCGAGCCGATGCATGTGCGGCTGGATGCGGTGCGCGGGGTGACGGATTTTGAAAAGGACGGCCTGCCGCGCGTCTTCGACCTGCACCTCGACCGCCCGACGTGGCGGCATGTGCGCGGCGAGGAATCGAACGAGGACAAGTCCCGCGCGCATGAGCCGGGCGTGCCGGCGGTGTTGAGTTGGGACGGGGATGCGTTCGCGCCGCAGCCGGTGGCGCTGCCGCGCGAGGTGTCGCGTCCGGTGTTGCGGCCGTTTGTGCTGGAGGATCATTTGGCGGCGGCGCGGGCGGAGATCGAAGCGGCGCGGGAGCGTCTGAAGACGGCGCGGACGGCGGGAAAGGGGATCGGACTGGCGACGACGGAATTGGCGGCGGCGAAATTGAAACCGCAAGTTTTGCGCGCGGTGTACGCCGCCGAGCGGAAACCGAAAAATCTCGAGCTGGCGGCGAAAGCGGCGGCGCTCAACGCGCGGCATGGCGAACTGGCGGCGCACATGACGGTGATGAAGGCGCAAGGCGCGGCGGATTTGAGCAGCAAGGACGCCAAGAAAAAAGCGGCTGCGGAAAAGACACTGGGGAATGCACGAACGGCGCTGGCCAAGGCCGCGGAGCGCGCCGGGCAACCGGGCACGGAGTACGCGCTGATCCGGGTGTCGTTCAAGGCGCAGGAGGGGCCGGACGAGCCGGGCAATGCCGCGGTGCAGCGTTACCCGGAGACGAGCACGGGCCGCCGGCTGGCTTTCGCGCGCTGGCTCACGGATTCGCGCCATCCGCTCACCGCGCGCGTGCTGGTGAATCAGGTCTGGCTGCGGCACTTTGGCGCGTCGCTGGTGGAGGATGTGACGGACTTTGGCCGGCGTGCGCCGGAGCCGGCTTTGCGCGAGGTGCTGGACACGCTGGCGGCGCGTTTCGTGGCGGGCGGTTGGAGCATCAAGGCGCTGCACCGGGAGATGATGCTGTCAGACCTTTACGCGCGCTCGTCCTCCAACGCCGGCGCGGACGCGGCGACGCTGGCGGCGGACCCGGACAATCATTTCTACTGGCGCATGAACACGCGGCGCATGGAGAGCCAAGTGGTGCGCGACAGCCTGCTGCGCGTCGCGGGCCGGCTTGACCTTCACATCGGCGGGCCGACGGTCGATCCGGCCAAAAACGCCGCCAGCCCGCGGCGGGCGCTTTATTTCAATCAGACGGCGCTGGAGCAGCACGGCTTTTTGCAGGGCTTCGACAACGCCAACGTGC
>CAZNKC010000397.1:0-1840 GCA_964573315.1 uncultured Verrucomicrobiaceae bacterium
CCAATCCCCCCCCAGTGCGCCGGTCCTGCCGGTCTTGGAAGGCGGGCAAAGCCACGCGGCGGATAGCTCCCCTTCCCTGCTCTCCAGCGTGCTGAATCCCGCCGTGGACAAGCCCGCCACCGCCGCCCCGCCGGACACCGCCGCCCCGCCTCCCGCCTCCTGGTTGCGTGCCGAACCAGCCCCGCCGCCGCCCCAGCCTCAAGAAGCACCGCGCCAGCCCCTGCCGCCTTTTCCCAACAAACCCGGCCGCGGCTCCCATTTTCTTCAACGCGGCATCGCCCTCATCCTGCTGCTTAGCTGCCTCGCCATTCTCGGATATGTCGGCAAAGACCGGCTCACTGCACTTTACCACCGTTACTTCGCCCAAGCCGGGCCGCTTGATCCACCCTCTCCGCAGGTCGAGCCTCCAGCTCCAGAAACGCCGCCGGTCAAAGCCGATCCGCCGCCGCCCACCAGCAGCGAGCCCCCGAAGCCGGAACCAAAACCGGAACAAGAGCCCAAATCGCAACCGGAACCTGCGCCCGCCCCGGCAGATCCTGCTCCCCAGCCCCCCGCCCCCGTCATCCCAGCCATTCCCCCCGCCCCGGAAACCCCGGATGGCACGGAACCCCCAATGGAAATCAAAAGAGCGACCCCAGCCCTCCCGGATGACCTCTCCCCCCTCCCTCTTCCGCCTCCCGTTTCGCCGAAATCCTTGATCGAAGTCCCCGCTGCCGGCCCCGGCAAGCCCGCCAGTGAACCCAGCGCGGCGCTGACCGTCCCTGACGAAGCCAAACCCGCCGCCGACGCTCTCCTCGAATTTCTCGCCGCCGACACCCTTGAAGGAAAAAGCAAATTCATCCTTGGCATCGGCGATCCCCAGATCAACGCCCTCGTCCAGCGCTACTACGGCCAAACCCCGCCCACCCCCATCCCCGTCACCAGCATTGGCCTCATTCGCCACGACCCCAACCCCGAGGTCGGCGGCGGCATGCAAAGCGTTTTCATGGTCGCCAGCCCGGAGTGGACCTACCCCATTCCCGTGATGCTCCAGGAAACCAAACAAGGCATCAATCTCGACTGGATCGCCTTCATCGAATTCAAGGACAACATGCTCTTCAAGTTCGTCCAAGGCTACCGCGAAGGCCCCGGCCGCTTCCACGTCAGCATCAAGCGCAGCCATTACTTCCAACGCGACGTGCCCGACCTCGAAAACAAAGACTGTTTCATCATCCAGCCCCCCCAGGAGGACATCGAAGTCTCCGTCTTTGTCCCCAAAGACACCCCGCTCGCCGAAAAACTGCGCCGTGATTTGAGTTGGAGCACCCAATACGCCTACGTCCTCGCCGAAATCCAATGGCGCGACGACGGCGCCCATCAATGGGTCGAACTCACCGCCGTCCCTCAGTTCAACTGGTACATCACCACCGAACCGGCCAGCCCTGACACCGGCTCCGAGCCGGCCAAAAAATAAGGCGCGAAAAATCCGCCATTGAGGAAAGGGCAAGCCAGCTCATCCGGCAAAACGGCGCATTCCAGGAAACCCACGCGAATCGGCCAGAGCCACGCAATGGTGCCGCGGCCTCTTGGAGTGCTGCGCTTGGCGCAGCTTTGGATTCGTGCGACCAGGAGATGTTGATGCGAAAAAGAAAGTTGAGAGTCGAGAGTTCAATGGTAGCCAAAGCAGGTCTCCGCAGGTCGCCCGGTTCCCGCTTCTCAGGTTGCTTTGGCTGCGTATTCATTGCCTCAGTGACATTCCTGTCGAAATATCGACAAATTTTCAGACAAAGCCACATTCTTCTTGTTTTTTAGTGCCAAAACTCAAAAAATGTGGCCTATAAAGGCGCTCCCAGACAAACCC
>CAZNKC010000398.1:0-1839 GCA_964573315.1 uncultured Verrucomicrobiaceae bacterium
CATCTGGCTGCTGGCGCTGGCGAATTTTTTCGTTTATATCGTGCGCTACGGCGTGCTCGATTGGGGCCCGACGCTGCTGAGCGAGATGAAGGGTTTCAAATTGCAGCACGCGGGCTGGATGGTGGCTGTGTTCGAGATTTCCGGCGTCATCGGCATGTTGATCGCCGGCTGGGCCACGGATCGCGTCTTCGGCGGGCGCGGCGCGCGAACCTGCCTGATCTACATGGTGGGCGCGGGGCTGGCGATGCTGGCCTTCTGGAAGCTCGACTCCAGTTCGTGGGTGTCGAGCACCGTGCTGCTCGGCTTGGCGGGCTTTTTCATTTACGGCCCGCAGGCCTTGATCGGCATCGCCGTGGCCAATCTCGCCACCAAACGCGGCGCGGCCACCGCCGCCGGGTTCACCGGCATCTTCGGTTACGCCAGCACCATCTTCTCCGGCTGGGGCCTCGGCTGGCTGGTGGACAAGCACGGCTGGAGCGCCGGGCTGCTCGGCATCGTCATCGCCAGCGCGCTCGGCTCGCTGCTGTTCGCCGCCGCTTGGCCGGCGAAGGCGCATGGGTACGCGCAAAAAGCGTGACTGCCGGTGGTTCTGTTGACGAGCCGGGGTGGCCCATTTTTCCTCTCGCAAACTTGCCGCTGGCATGATATTCATTCGACATGAGTACGATGCAAATTTTGGCCGAACTGCCAAAGCTGTCCGCAGCGGACCGTGGGCGGTTGCAGCAGCGTTTGCTGGAGCTTGAGACCGCGCAGCAAGCGGAGGCTGACGCGTCCCGGCAGGATTCGGACACCGTGTGGAGCGCGCTGCTGAAACTCGCGGGCAAGGCTGAAGGACTGCCCGCCGATCTGTCCGAGCAGCATGACCATTACCTTCACGGCACGGCCAAACGCGAGGCATGAGGTTTGCCGATACTTCCTACTTTCTCGCTTTGCTGAATGCTTCGGATGAATGGCACCGGCAGGCGATGCGCCGCAGCCGGGACAACCAAGGGCTGTTGGTGACCACGTTTTGGGTGCTGGCGGAAGTGGGTGACGCGTTGTGCGAGGCACGGAACCGCGCGCTGTTCATCAGCCTCATGGAATCGCTCTCGACGCGCGAGGATGCGCTGCTCCTGCCTCCAACCGAGGAGGGATTCCGCGCGGGCATGAACCTTTTCCAGAACCGGCCGGACAAAGACTGGTCGCTTACCGATTGCATCTCGTTTGCGACGATGCACGAATTGCGGATCAACGATGCGCTCACCGCCGACCGGCATTTCATCCAGGCTGGCTTCCGGGCACTGCTTCGGGAAGAAGAATAACGGCTTGGCTCGCCTCCCCCTTGGGAAGCCTATCCTCCTGACGTTTCCGATTGGCAATCGCGGGCGGATTTGGCAAAATGCCGCCATCATGAACACGAACGACATCCAAACCAACTTGTCCGCTTATCGCCCCCTGCACGGGCTGCCGCCGCTGGCGGGCATCGCCACGTTTGCGGAGGCGGCGAAGCCGGGGCTGTCGATCGACGCCTGTGTGGACCGGGTGAAGCGCTACCACTTCGCGCTGAAGCGGCTCATGCAGATTTTTCAGGCGCGGCTGACGGCGGAGCCGGTCTATGAGTTGAAGATGGCCTTCAGCCTGCACTCCCACTACTGCGCCGAGCATTGCACGGCCATGCGCGAGCGCGTGGCGGAGATGCGCACGCCGCCGCTGGGACTGGAAAAAATTCCCAACCCGCATCTGGATGTGTTTTTTCAGGAAATCCAAAACGCGCCCTCCACGGCGGAGCTGCTCGTTGGGATTTATGCGCACGCGCTGCCGGCGCTTGTCGCCGGGATGCGGCGGCATTTGGCGGACACC
>CAZNKC010000399.1:0-1835 GCA_964573315.1 uncultured Verrucomicrobiaceae bacterium
CGGCCCCGACCGTTTCAATCTCTGGGCGCGCCGCCACAATGACGAATGGATCGTCCTCGGCGACGAATTGACCTTGCAAGGCTGCTTCGACGAGATGCGCGCCAACCCCTGGTTCCATTTTTGATCAAGCCCCCACGCCATGCCCGCTCCTGGTTTTCCCGCCTTTTTCTCCGCCGCGTTTGAGGACAAACGCCACCCCTACGACTATCAAAAGCGGCTCGCTTGTGGCGAACGCAATGGAGGTCAGGACGAATCTGATCGGCTCTCCCAATCCGGCCCCTGTGAAAGCCTCCTCATCACCATCCCCACCGGCCTCGGCAAAACCGCCGCCGTGGTGCTCGCCTGGCTTTGGAACCGCGTCGGTACCCCTTCTCTCAACCCTCAACTCCCCCTGGCTCCGCCGCCTCGTCTATCGCCTGCCCATGCGCACGCTGGTGGCGGCCTGCGCCTCCTGGAGCACTACGGCCCCTTTCGCCTCGCCTGTTTCGAGGCACTGTTCCGCGCTGCTGACATCCGCGCCTCCATCCTCGCCGCTGCCAAGCCATGAACTACCACGACTTGCTTTCCAATCTGTGTGACCTCCACGAGTCCGCGCAGCAGAGCGCGGCCCGGGCGGTGGACCGCCATCTCGTGCTGAGAAACTGGCTCTACGGTGCTTATCTCGTCGAGTTCGAGCAGCGGGGAGAGGACAGGGCGGCCTACGGCACCCGGCTATTGGAGCGGCTGGCCGCCGATCTGGCATCGCGGGGCATCAAGGGGCTCGGAGTCAGCATGCTCCGCATCACTCGCCGGTTCTTTGAGGTGTATCCCCAGATTCGGCAACCGGCGGTTGCCGAATCTGCTTTGGCCTCCAGGCTCCACATCCGGCAACCACTGGTTGCCGGATTGGTCACCCCGGAAAAAAACCAGTCGGTGACAGGCGAATCCGCACCGTCACTCCCATCCCCCTTGCCCGCCGCCAAAGTATTGGAGTTCTCCTGGACTCACCTCATCGAACTCATCCGCCTGGATGACCCGTGGAAGCGAGCCTTCTACGAAAACGAGTGCCTCAAGGGGAACTGGGCAAAACGCCAGCTCCAGCGCCAGATCGGCTCCCTGCTCTACGAGCGCACCGGCCTCTCCACCGATAAACAAACCGTCATCGAGCACGCCCGCCAGCAGGCCGCGGAAGCCCCGCCTCTGATCGCCGACCTCATTCGCGATCCCTACATCCTGGAATTCACCGGGCTGGCTGAAAAGCCGCACTATCTGGAAAAAGACCTCGAAAAAGCCCTTCTCGATCACTTGCAGTCCTTCCTCCTGGAACTCGGCACCGGTTTCTGCTTCGAGGCCCGGCAGAAGCGGGTCACCATCGGCAATGAGCACGACTACCTCGACCTCGTCTTCTACCACCGCATCCTCCGTTGCCACCTGCTCATCGACCTCAAAGTCCGCCCGTTCCAGCACGGCGACGCAGGCCAGATGAACTACTACCTCAACTACTGGAAGAATCAGGTCATGCAGCCCGACGATCAGCCGCCCGTGGGCCTCATCTTGTGCGCCGATAAAAACCAAGCCCGCGTGGACTATGCCACCGCCGGGCTTGACCATCAGCTCTTTGTCTCCCGTTATCTGAGCGCCCTGCCATCCACTGACAGCCTGCAAAAGCTCATCGAACAGGACACCGCCCTCTGGCAGCAAAACCACCCCTCCGCCGAATGACCGCCATGCCCGACCATCTCGAACTCCACGACATCCTCGGCCACTACCTCAAGGCCATCGGCCTCCTCCGCGCCGCCGATATCCGAGCTTCCATCCTTGCCAAATCCGCTTCGGCGGGCGAAAGTCATGCCTGA
>CAZNKC010000400.1:0-1797 GCA_964573315.1 uncultured Verrucomicrobiaceae bacterium
TTCCCGGTTTGGGCGTGGATTTCGCCGCCGGTTTGGCGGCGCGGCTGGGTTGCTTTTTTGCCGGTTTGAGCGGTTTTTTGACGGGAGTTGAGGTCCTGGCCATGGTTGTCTGGGGAGAGAATTAATCCCAGCCTATCAGTGGGTTGCGAAGTTTGTCGAAGATTTTGTCACTTTGAGGTCAGATTCATGCCCCCGCCAGCCCTCCAAGACGGCAAAACTCAGATTTCGGAGGCCCTTACAAAACCTCTGTGTTCCTCCGTGCCCTCCGTGCGAATCCTTTTTTCACCACAGAGCACAGAGAGGCACAGAGACCCTTTCGGGCTTTCACTTGAGCGACGCCTCAAACTCGATCTTCATCCCCGGCACGAGGCGATCAGACTCGATGGCCAAAACCGGTTCCGCGCCCCCCGCCGGGATGGCGAGTTCCAGGCTCGCGCCCGGCAGCAGCCCCTTCAATGAGCGATCCGCGCGGACGCCGTTCACCGCCACGAAGGCATCGTGATAAATCGGCGCGATGCCGCGATTGGCCACGGTCACTTCGGAGCGGCCGGGGTCGGAAAGGAACCGGGTGATGTGAAATTTGTAGCCGCAAGCCATGCCGGCCTCGCGCAAACGCTCCGGAGAGGCGTGCTTCGGCTGGCCGTCACCGATGATGTAGCTGAGATGGAAGTCCGCCGCCGCTTTTTCAAACGGAATGCCATGCGGTCCCTTCGGCGCCAAGGCGTGCTGTTGGTCGTGATCGGAGTAGTAGCTGAACTCGCCGCCCGCCGGCGCGCGCCGCCAGCGCTCACGGTCCAGCGCCTCCCAGTCCGGCAGATTCTCGCGGGCATGCTGTTTGCATAAAAACGAGTCGTCAAAAACGCCGAAATTCAGCGCCAGCAAATCCGCATCCCCGGCAAACGGCGTCCGCCGCGCGTTCGCCGCGTCCACGGAAATGCTCCAGGGCGTGTGCTCGAACACCTTGTCCAGATGCCGGGCGAACCGCGCCTGATACTCCTTGCTCGGAAAGGTTTTCCCAAGCTCCATCGGCCCGTCATAGATGTGGTACTCCGCCCACAAACCGAACCCGGTTTGAAGAAAAGCCAAGCGCGGATCGCGGTCGTAGCGCTTGGCGAACTCGCTGTAAAAAGCCAGCGTGAACTCCTGCAATTCCGGGTGGGACCAGTCGCAAAAAGTCGTGTCCTTGCCCTCGCTCTTGGCGCGCGTCTCACGATAATCCGGCAGCTCGCGGATGTAATCCGGCGCCGCGGCTTCCCGCCCCGGATAGACGTAATGCGGCCGCAGCACCATCTGATGCCCGCGCCCCGCCGCCTGATCCAGCAACTTTTCCACCACGCTCCAGTCATACTGCCCGCGCTTGGAAACCACATCCGAATACTTCACATAGGAAAACTCCAACCGGATCGCGTCCGACTTGGCGGCGGAGTTTGTCGCCCACAGCACGATGCCCGTCATCGGCTGCACGCCCGTGATCCGGCTCTCCAACGGCACCGGCTTCAACTCCGCCGCACCGGCGATCATCGAAAGACCCGCGCAGCACACCGCCGACCGCATGAAAAAAAGTGCTCCCGCCATTTTTCACAAGGAAGCCCTTCAGTCCTTCCGTCAACCGTCAAAGCCAAGTCCCCGGCTCCTTGGACTGCGGCAACCCTGTTGCCGCTTTGCGGCGTTGGCAGCCCTGCTGCCGGGGGTGGATTTCGCCAAACACGAAAAAAAGTTCTCCCCGCACGCCTTGCCAGCAAGGCTGGCTGCGGGAAAGCGGCAGCAGGGCTGCGCGCAGTCCAAAGACTTCGTCCT
>CAZNKC010000401.1:0-1781 GCA_964573315.1 uncultured Verrucomicrobiaceae bacterium
CCTGCGTGTTCGCTGCGCTCAATCTTTCCGGCGGGACGCCGGAAAGAGCACGCGGGACCATGCCAAAGGCAGGCAGGCTGCGTGCGCTCCGGGGATGCCTGCAGGCGTGGGGGCGTGGCACACCGAAAGTGCTCATTGTGAAGGGGAGCTTTCATTCCGTTGGGAAAGAAAGGTGCTCTTCGCGTGGATACAAGGAGATTTGGCCGTGGAACCAGGATGGTTGCGCCACTTTTGGCGGATGGAGCAGATGGCGGCGCGCTCGGTGGTGCGACCGGCTCGGTCGCGCTCCGTCTCCGTCCGCACGGCGAGCCAGCGGCTCGCCCCACGGGCCGCCGCTACTCCAGCGGAACGAATTGCACGGCGTCGATGACGACGTAGCCATTCGTGTCTGCGTTGCTGATCTCGACGCTGCCGGCTTTGCCGGCTTCGAAGCGGAAAACGCCGAGAGGCTGGAGATTGTGTTTTTCGTTGGGCGCGCGGCGCTGGTTCACGGTGAGGGTCTCGGCGCCGTCGGCGTGGTGGATGGTGACGGGGATGTTGGTGGCGCGGTTGGCGTTGGGGACGTAGGTGATGGCGACGCGATAACTGCCGGCCTTGGGCAGGTCCGGCTGGAAGCGGGCGCGCTGCTGGCCTTTGTTTTCGTTGCCGTCGTGGCGGTAGCCGTCGTCGGTGAAACCGGAGATGGTGCGAGCGGAGGATTCGAAGCCGGTGAGTTCGGCATCGTTGTCATCGACGACGATGCCGCCGAGCTGCTCCTTGGTGAAGCGGATGACTTCCGGGATGGGCGGGCTTTCGAAGTCGAGCACTTGGTTGTCGGCCAGGAGGCGCTCTTTGAGGCGGGCGTAGTCGATGCCTTGAATGGTGGTGTTTTGCTCAATGGCGTGGACGGCGGCGGTGGCGCTGCTTTGGCCGAGGGCCATGAACACCGGCTCCATGCGGATGCTGCCGAAGGCGATGTGGCTGGAGCTGAGGCAGGTGGGGGCGAGCAGGTTCACGCACTCGGACGCCTTCGGGCGGATGCTGCGGAAGCTGATGGGGTAGGGGCGGGAGCGCACCTGAACGTCGCCTTCGTTACGGACGAATCCTTCGGCGGTGACGTAGCGCTGGATGTTATGGGAGTCCATGTTGTAGGCGCCCATGCCGACGCTGTCCTCGATCACTTCCTCGCGTTTGCAGTTCTTTTCGGTCATGACGTAGTCGCTGACCATGCGGCGCACTTCGCGGACGTAGAGCTGACGGGGCCAGTTGTCGTTGTCGGGGAATTCGTCCTTGGCGAGGCCGAGCTTTTGGTACTCGGCGCGGATGTGCTCCGGCACGCGGGGGTGGTGGGCGTAGGTCCAGATGAGGCCCTTTTGCCAATCGACGTGGGCCTGCCAGATTTGGGCGCGGGTCTCGTAATCAGCTTCGGCGTAGTCCCAGTTCATGCCGATGAAGTCGGTGCTGATGGCGTTTTTGTTGTTGGTGTCGGTCTTGCGGTTGGGCATCCAGGCGGGCGCCCAGTTGATGCGGTGGTCGCCGGCTTCGATGTTGCGCAGGGCGAGTTCGAACCAGCGTTCGTCGTAGTTGGCGGGCTTTTCCCAGTCGCGGCGGTTTTGCGGATCGTCGGTGGTACACATGCGGAAGTTGTAGGCCTGGACTTTGCGGTCGCCGCTGAATTCCTCGCCGGGGCCATCGGGGTTGATGCCGGGGAGCAGGCCGCTCTGCGGATCGCCGGGAGTGACGTAAGGATCGACTTTGGCGGTGAACTGATGGCTGACGGCGTGGTTGGTCTGGACGCCGTT
>CAZNKC010000402.1:0-1768 GCA_964573315.1 uncultured Verrucomicrobiaceae bacterium
AAAAAGGAGAGAGGGTGAGTGAAATTCTTGCCATGCTTGGCCCCACTTTATTCACCGGGGAGCGTCGTCGTGGGGAAGGTCTCCACCCAGGGCAGGCCGTGCTCGTTGAGATCGGCCATGAAGGGGTCGGGGTTGAGCTGCTCCAGGTTCCAGACGCCGGGCTGGCGGTATTCGGCGGGATTGGTGAGGAGTTGTTTGGCGGCGATCATGGCGGGCACGCCGGTGGTGTAGCTGACGCCCTGGCTGTTGGTCTCGCGGTAGCAGTCCTGATGGTCTTTGATGTTGTAGATGTAGAGGCGCTTGAACTCGCCGTCCTTGCCCGTGCCCTCGATCCAGTTGCCGATACAGGTTTTGCCTTTGGTATCGGAGCCGAGGGTGCCGGGTTCGGGCAGCAGGGTTTTCAGGAACTCGATGGGGATGATCTCCACGCCCTTGTGCAGCACCGGGTCGATGCGGGTCATGCCGACGTTCACCAGCACGGTCATGTGCTTGATGTACTCGTCGCCAAACGTCATCCAGAAGCGGGCGCGGCGCATGGGGATGTGTTTGGTCAGGCTTTCCAATTCCTCGTGATAAAGGCAGTAGATGTTCTTGGGGCCGATGCCGTCCGGGAAATCGAAGCTGCGCTTGATCTCCAGCGGCTTGGTTTCGATCCATTGGCCGTTTTCCCAATAGCGGCCATTGGCGGTAACTTCGCGCAGGTTGATCTCGGGGTTGAAGTTGGTGGCGAAGGCCTTGCCGTGGTCGCCGGCGTTGCAGTCGATGATGTCGAGGGTGTCGATGCGGCTGAAGTGATGCTTCAAGGCGTGGGCGGCATAGACATTGGTGACGCCGGGGTCGAAGCCGCAGCCGAGCAGGGCGGTGAGGCCGGCGTCTTTGAACCGGTCCTGGTTGGCCCATTGCCAGTGGTACTCGAATTTGGCGACATCGCGCGGTTCGTAGTTGGCGGTGTCGATGTAGTGGACACCGGCGGCGAGGCAGGCGTCCATGATGGCGAGATCCTGGTAGGGCAGGGCGACGTTGATGACGACCTCGGGCTGGAAGTCCTTCAGCAGCGCGGTCAACTCGGGCACGTTGTCGGCATCGACTCCGGCGGTGAGGATGGGCCGTGACAACTCGGCGGCGATGGCGTCGCACTTCGACTTGGTGCGGGAGGCGAGCATGATCTCGCTGAACACGCCGGGGAGTTGCGCGCATTTGTGGGTGACGACACGGCCAACGCCGCCGGCTCCGATGATGAGGGTTTTGGACATGAGGGTGGAAGGCGCTGCGCGCCGGAGAGGGGAGATAGAAGGATGGGAGATGGAGGGTGGCAAGGTTTTTTCGGTGACGATGAGCGGGGGGTTTTTGAGATTTACCTCTGGCGGGTGCGCCGTGGGAAAGTTGATTTTGTGACCAGCATCAGCGGTTGAGCCGCCGGTTATGGTAGATTCGATTGGCAATCGAATCCGAGCGGTTCCGTTTTTGGGGTAGGAAAATTTGTGGCAGGAAAATGGGTTTAACGCGAGTGGCCGCAAATGAACGCGAATGTTGAGAGTCCTCCCTCAATCCGTGCCATCGGTGCAATCCGCGGTTCAATTGAAATCATTTTCCTGCCATAGATTTTCCTACCCCTCCTTCCTTCCCCCGCCCCCGGCTTCGAGTGCCACTCGGAGCTGCGCTGTGACTGCCTCTTGCGCCGCTGCCGCTTCCCGCTATGCGTGAATCCCATGAAAATTTTGGTCACTGGCAAGGGCGGGCGTGAGCACGCCATTCTTTCCGCGCTCGC
>CAZNKC010000403.1:0-1768 GCA_964573315.1 uncultured Verrucomicrobiaceae bacterium
CGACCATGCGGGTGACGGCGTGCTTGAAGGTCTCGCGGCCTTCCATGTGGATGGTGTTGGGGCGGGAGGCGGCGTTTTCCGGGGTGATGGGCATGGCACTGCCGCCGCCGGGGACTTTGAGGAGGTCGGCGAGGTTGCCGTCGCTGCCCATGACAGTAGAGAGCACGCGGCCGGGCGCTGGGGTGGCGGGATCAACGGCGCGGATGACCACGGCACCGGCGCCGTCGCCAAAGAGCACGCAGGTGTTGCGGTCCTCCCAGTTGACGAGGGAGCTGAGTTTTTCCGCGCCGATGACGAGGGCGGTGGCGCGGGAGCCGGCGTTGAGGAAGTGGCGGGCCACTTGCAGGGCGTAGAGAAAGCCGGAGCAGGCGGCGCTGATGTCGAAGCAGACGGCGTTGCCCGCGCCGAGCTTGCGCTGCACGATGCAGGCGGTGGAGGGGAAAAACATGTCCGGCGTGACGGTGGCGACGACGATGAGATCGATCTCCTCCGGCGTGACGCCGGCGTTCTCCATGGCGCGGCGGGCGGCTTCGGAGGCGAGGTCGCTGGTGGCTTGCTCCGGGGCGGCGATGCGGCGCTCTTTGATGCCGGTGCGGCTGGTGATCCATTCGTCGGAGGTATCGACGATTTTCGAGAGGTCTGCGTTGGTGAGGACTTTTTCCGGGGTGTAACTGCCGGTGCCGATGATGCTGGAGGCGCAGAGGGTCTGCTGTTGCGGCTGCGGTTTAGACGTGGACATGATGAGTGGCTGAGTATTCGGAGACGGCTGCCTCGATGTGCGGGGTGACGCCCTGGTCGATGGTTTCGCAGGCTATGCGCAGGGCGTTTTTCATGGCGTAAGCGGAGGCGCCGCCGTGGGCGATGATGGTGATGCCGTTGAGGCCGAGCAGGGGCATGCCGCCGGATTCGTCGGCGTTGGTCTGCTTGTCCACGGCTTTGAAAGCGGGTTTGGCGAGGAGGCCGCCGAGCTTGGTGCGGGCGGTGCTCATGATCTCGCGCTTGACCATTTTGAAGATGGCGTGGGCCAGGGCTTCGGCGGTCTTGAGCAGGACGTTGCCGGTGAAGCCATCGGTGACGACAACGTCCGGCGGCTCGTTCCAGAGGTCGTGCCCCTCGATGTTGCCGATGAAACGCAGGGTGGCGGTTTTGCGCAGGAGCTTGGAGGTTTCCTTGACCAGGGCGTTGCCTTTTTCCTCCTCGGTGCCGTTCGACATGAGGCCGATGCTGGGGTTGGGCCGGCGCAGGACGTGGCGGGCGTAGGCGGCGCCCATGATGGCATTTTGCAGGAGGTGGAAGGGCTCGCTGTCGGGGTTCGCTCCGGCGTCGATGAGCACCCAATGCCGGGTGAGGGAGGGCATGAGGGAGGCGATGGCGGGGCGCTCGACGTGCTTGAGGGTGCGCAGCTTGATGAGGGAGGCGGTGACGGCGGCGCCGGTGTTGCCGGCGCTGACCACGGCGTCGGCGCGGCCTTCCTTGACGAGATCAACGGCGCGGGAGATGGAGCTGTCTTTCTTCCGGCGCACGGCGTCGAGGCCGGAGTCGGCCATATCGACGATCTGGGCGGCATGGACGATCTCCAGCTTCGGGCTGGAAACGCCCTGCGCCGCCAGTTCCGCTTGGATGCGGTCCTCCTGGCCGACGAGGTAGATTTTCTCGATGCCGGCCAGCTCCGCGAGCGCGAGCTTCACCCCGCCAACGGGGTTGGCCGGGGCGTGGTCGCCACCCATCACATCCAGTGCGATCTTCATGCAGGTCTTCTTGAGAGCCG
>CAZNKC010000404.1:0-1735 GCA_964573315.1 uncultured Verrucomicrobiaceae bacterium
CACGGTGCAGGACACGCTGAACCGCAACGATGAGGAGAAGCAGGATCAGGCGCAGCGGGAGAAGGATGCCGCCGAGTGGAGCATCACCACCCGGCAGCTTGATGAACTCATGACCATTCCCACCCGCCGCTGACACCATGAAGCCCGTCGTTCTCATGCTGCTCCTCGTCGCCCTGCTGGCCTCATTCCTCGCCGGGTATGTCACCCGCGCGCTGACCCACAGTCAGGACAAAACGGCGGACGCCGAGGAGTTCCGCAAGGCTGAACAAGCCTTGGACAAGCTCTTCACCATTGACCCCAAACCCCGACCCGGCAAACAGCCATGAACGAGTTCTATACCAATCTCGACGGGAAGGTGGACCTGATGTTCACCACGCTCCTGCCCATCACCTTCGTGCTGCTGGTCTTCGCCCTCTGGAGCCACATCAGCAACGGCAACCGCTCCGGCACCATGTATTTGCGGGCGCTCGTGAGCGCCATCGTGATCGTGGTGGTGGTCTCGCAGATCAGCAACTGGATGGATCAGAGCAAGGAAATCGTCCATTCGCTGGTTTACGACACCCTGGAGGCAGACCCCGGTGCGGTTTACGAGAAATACAAATCCATGACCGCCGCGTCAGCCGACGGGGCGGAGGAAGGCGGCTTTTGGCACACCATCTTCAATCTGTCCGAAAAACAGCTCTTTAAGAATCTGATCACCGCGATGCTGTGGACGATTCAATGGATCGCCAAGTTTGTCGTCTTCATCGCTGATGTCATCTACAACATCGCGCTGGCCTTTGCTCTCGCGGCCAGCCCGATCTTCATCGGCTTCCTCGCCGTCAGATCGCTCTCCCACATCGGATTCCGGTTCATGCTCACCACCGTGGGCATCCTCATGTGGCCGCTGGGCTGGGGCTTTGCCTCGCTGGTGACGGACACCCTGCTGGAGATGATGGCGCAGGATAGCTTCGTCAGCGCGACCGGCATGGAGGAACTGAAAAACCTGCTCGCCGTCGCCGTGGCGGGGCTGTGGATGATCTTCAGCACCATCGCCGCGCCACTGGTCATCAAGAGCATGATTACCGAAGGCATCAACGCGGGCACCGCCTTGATCGCCGGTGGCTGGAGCGCGGCGCGGTCTGGTGTCCACAACGCCGCAAGCAGTGGAGCGACCCTTGCCGCCAGCGGCGCGGCATCTCCGGTAGCCCTTGCTGGCGCGGCAGGAGCCGGGGCGCTCGCCTTTGGCTCCGCCTCCATGCCTGGCAGCGGTGGATCATCCGGCATGTCCGGTCTGGTTCGCAGCGCGGTCGATTGGGGCAAGCCGCCGAAGTCCAGCCAGTCCTATGACGCCAAAGACCCGGCCAACGACAAAAAGGCCGCCTCCCTCGTCGGCCAATCCCGCAATCCCAAACGCAAATCATCATGACTCCATCTTCCACTGAATCCCTCCGGGAAACGTCCGTCCCGCTGAAAACCAACCGGCCCGCGAAGCCGCGTTTCTCACCGACGCGCATCTTCGTGGACAAGGACCGCACGGCCTTGCTCTGGTTCGCTCTCGCCGGCCTCGCCGTCGCCGTGGCGCTGGTGCAGCCTCACTTGCTCATCCGGCAACTGAAGGAAAAGGAGCGTGTCGTCATCCTCGATCCGGCAGGCACCTATCATGTCTCGCCGCTGCTTACCTTTCAGGAAGCCAGCGCGTTCCACGCGCAGCAAAGCACGCTGGTTGTTATGGCCTTTCTGGAACGCAGTCCTA
>CAZNKC010000405.1:0-1729 GCA_964573315.1 uncultured Verrucomicrobiaceae bacterium
CTCCAGCGTGTCAACTCCGCGCCAGGATCGTGCGATTCACGCTGAAGATAGAACACCGCACGTCTCTCCGCAGCCACCAACGCCGGAATTCATAATCTCCATCAATATCAATACTTGCCTGCTCCATGCGTAAGCCCTGGCGGCTGGCAGCGGCGCCGGCCGGCAAGATTTAACTCCCCTCACAACGTCTTCAAATACTCCAGCAGCGCGCGCCGCTCATCTGTCTGCAAGGCATCTCCGAAAGTGTGACCGGCAGCGGAGTGGCCGGGGAGGGTGGTATCGTAGATGTGTTTGTGGCCACCGGCGTTTTCCTCTTGATAGCGCCAGCCGATCTTTTCCAGATCGTAGTCGCGGGCCTGGAAGCTGCGCCGCCAGAACTTGGGCCGCAGGCTGGAGTCGAGCATCGCCTCCAGGGTGGGCACGGAGCCGTTGTGCAGATAAGGGGCCGTGGCCCAGACGCCGTCGAGTGGCGGGGCCACGTAACCCGGCTCCGGCCGCAACCGCGCGGCGTGCGGCCCCTGGCCGAACCAGCTTTCGTTGTAACCGCGCACTTGGGCGTGGTAAGCCGCCTCCGACGAACGGGCCAGTTCGGGATCGGTGCCCACCTTGTCCACATGCACCAACAGGTTGGGATACTCCGGCTTTTCCCCGTAACTGCCGTGGCAACTGGAGCAACGGCGGGCAAAGACCTGCCGGCCCCGCGCGCTCAGCCGCGCATCCACCTTGCCGGGATACGGCGGCGGCTCCAGGGTGCGCAGGTAGGCGAGCACGTCGGTGAAGCGTTTGTCGATCTCCTCCGCCTCGGACGCGTCGCGCAGGGTCAGCAGGCTGGAGGCCATCATGGTGCGCGCGAAATCGCCCCGGCCCATGCCGGTGTGATAAAGGGCGTTCTTTTTGCGCAGCAGCCACCAAGCGGGCACGTCGCTGGGAATCACTTCATCAGCGGGCGGCAGCGGCATGAGCGGCTCCTCACTCCATTCCAGTGTCTGGGAGTCGCGATGCGCGGCCAGCACATAGGCCAGCTTGACCGCCGGGTTCGTCCCCGCCACCCGCGTGCGGATGTGCGGGCTGATGATGCGGATCACGTCGCGAAACGGCGCGAACGCCTCCCGCGCCGCCTCTTGGCTTGGTCCGCCGAAGCGCAGCATCTGGTCAATCAAGTTCGCCGTCGCACTGCTGTCCTCAGTGAAATCGCGCAGACTGTTGCCGAGGCCGAGCATGTAGCTGCCGCGGAGCTGCTGGCCGTGGCAGGCGAGGCAGTTCGCCGTCACCACCATCTCTCCGTTGGCGGCGCGCACCGCCGTGGCGCCGGGCGGCAGGGTGGCATTTTCCCCGGTGCGCTGGAGTTCGTTGCGCTTCGAGCTGCCGCGCACGGTGCGGTAGAGCGCCAGTGGGATGCCACTGCCGATGTAGTCGCCATTGATGAGGTAATCACGCCCGCGCCCGGCGTCACCGGCGCGCTGGGCGGAGGGCGGCAGCCGCAGGCGGCCTTGGTCGTCGAATCCCGGTTCGTCCATGGCGCTGGCTCCTGCTGTCATGCCGCAGAGGCAAGCGGCGGCCAAGCTTTTCAGCCAAAAGCATTTGTTCATCATGGTTTCAGGCTAGGGGGGTTGAGGGGTGTGTCAAGGGAGGTCAAAGGTCAAGAATCGCGGCAGCGTTTTTGGAGTGCGCCGGTTACCCTAAAAACCGAGTTGATGGTTGGTAGTTGAGTGTTGATAGTCCAAAACCA
>CAZNKC010000406.1:0-1725 GCA_964573315.1 uncultured Verrucomicrobiaceae bacterium
GGATGGCGATGTCTTCGAGCATGGCCTTGCGGCGGTCGCCAAAGCCGGGGGCTTTGACGGCGACGACGTTGAGGGTGCCGCGCAGTTTGTTGATGACCAGGGCTTGCAGCGCCTCGCCATCGACGTCTTCGGCGATGATGAGCAGCGGCTTGCTGGAGCGCGCCACTTTTTCAAGCAGCGGCAGCATGTCTTTCATGCTGCTGACCTTCTTCTCGTGGATGAGGATGTAGGCGCTTTCGAGGGTGGCCTCCATCGTCTCCGCGTTGGTGACGAAGTAGGGGGAGATGTAGCCCTTGTCGAACTGCATGCCTTCCACGACTTCCAGCGTGGTCTCGATGGACTTGGCTTCTTCCACGGTGATGGTGCCTTCCTTGCCCACTTTGTCCATGGCGTCGGCAATGATGTTGCCGATCTCGGTGTCCCAGTTGGCGGACACGGTGGCCACTTGCGCGATCTCCGTGGCGGCGGTCACCGGGGTGGAGATTTCACGCAGTTTTTCCACGATGGCCTCGGTGGCCTTGAGGATGCCGCGCTGGAGGCTGGTGGGGTTGGCGCCGGCGGTGACGTTGCGCAGGCCTTCGCTGTAGATGGATTCGGCCAGGACCGTGGCGGTCGTGGTGCCGTCTCCGGCGACGTCGGAGGTCTTGCTGGAGACCTCTTTGATGAGCTGGGCGCCCATGTTTTCATAGGGATCCGGAAGCTCGATCTCCTTGGCCACCGTGACACCGTCTTTGGTGATGGTGGGGGAGCCGAATTTTTTCTCCAGGATCACGTTGCGGCCGGCGGGGCCAAGGGTGGCCTTGACGGCCCGGGCCAGCTTGCTGACGCCGCGCAGCAGGGCGTGGCGGGCGTTTTCATCGAAGTTCAATTGTTTAGCCATGATGTTGTCTTTGGATGTTTCAGGGTTTTGGGGTTGATGGTGGTGTGGCGGGCTGCCTGGGGCGGGGCCACCGGGCAGGATGCCCGATGGACTCGGCATTCAGGCAGAATGCCTGAATGACACTTCTCAGGCAGGATGCCTGAGCTACTTACGCGACGATGCCGAGGATGTCGGTTTCGTTGATGATGAGGTGGTCTTCGCCGTCGATTTTCACCTCGGTGCCGCCGTATTTGCTGATGAGGACTTTGTCGCCCACCTTGACAGTGAACAGGGTGGACACGTCTTTGCCTTCGTCATCCTTGCCGGTGCCGAGGGCGAGAACGTCAGCTTCCTGGGGCTTTTCTTTGGCGGTGTCGGGAAGGAACAGGCCACCGGCGGTTTTTTCTTCGCTGGCGGAGCGCTTCACGAGCACGCGACGGCCAAGGGGTGTGATTTTGGTTGCCATAGTTGGTGCGGTTTGTGCTTTTTGGGTTTGTCGGTTTTGGTTTGGTTCATCCGGATGGCTGTCCGCCGTCGATACCGGCGGCGGGCAGCTTGTTCCGAAATTGGGAAAAATGGTTCAGTCGGGATCGGCGTTCGGAGCCGGGGCGGGCGGGTTGGGGTTGCGCTCGATGGAGATGCCGTTTTCGGTTTTTTCGGCGTCGGTGAAGCTGAATTCAAACGAGGCTTCGCCGAGTTCTTCGGTTAGAAATTGCACAATGGGCCGCGGCTGGCCGGACATCACGGCACTGAGCATGCGCTGGGTGCGGGCGTCGTCGTAACCCGTGATATCCAGATTCAGGTTGAAGGCGCCGGGCGGCCCGTCCATTCCCTTGAAACGCGCCGCGAGATCGACGCTGGAGTTG
>CAZNKC010000407.1:0-1704 GCA_964573315.1 uncultured Verrucomicrobiaceae bacterium
CGGCGGCAAGGTGATGGCTTTCACGGGGGATGATCCGGTGGATTTGCCGGTGGGGAATTTTCACCGGCACGAGCCGTTCAGTGTGTCGCTGTGGTTGAAGACGCCGGATGTGAAGGAGCGGGCGGTGGTGTTTCACCGGTCGCGGGCGTGGACGGATGCGGCGAGCCGGGGTTATGAGTTGTTGATCGAGGACGGGCGGTTGAAGTGGTCGCTGATTCATTTTTGGCCGGGGAATGCGATCTCGGTGAAGGCAGTGGAGCCGCTGCCGGTGAACGAGTGGACGCATGTGGTGGTGACGAACGACGGCAGCAGCCGGGCGGCGGGCTTGCGGCTTTTTGTCAATGGCCGGCTCGCCGGGGTGGAGGTCGTCAGAGACGCGTTGACCAAGGACATCAAGGGCGGCGGCGGGGACAACATTTCTTTGGGAGAACGGTTCCGGGATCGCGGATTCAAAGGCGGGCAGATGGATGACTTCCGGGTGTTTGAGCGGGAATTGACGGCGTTGGAGGTCGAGGGGTGCCATGAGCAGGTGAGAAAGACAAGCTCCATACCAAACGATATTTTGGACGAACATCTGGCGATGCGGAATGAGGCGGCGCTGGAAAAGCTGGCGGAACTGAAAACGGCGCGCGCGGAGCTGACGGCGTTCGCGGAAGGGGTGAAGGAGATCATGGTGATGAAGGAGCTGCCGGAGCCGAAGCCGGCGTTTATTTTGTTTCGCGGCGAGTACGATCAACGCCGTGAGCAGACGCCGGCGGCGGTTCCGTCCGCGCTAACGCCGCTGCCGGAGGGCGCGCCGCTGAACCGGCTGGGCTTGGCGCAATGGCTGACCGCGCCGGATCATCCGCTGCTGGCGCGAGTGACGGTGAATCGGGTGTGGCAGGGTTTGTTCGGACGCGGGCTGGTGAAGACGGCGGAGGACTTCGGCAGCCAGGGGGAGAAACCGCTTTATCCCGAATTGCTCGACGGACTGGCTTTGCAGTTCATTGAGAGCGGCTGGGATTTGAAAAAGCTGGTCAAGACTATCGTGATGAGCCGGGTCTATCAGCAGCGCAGCGCGGCGGAGCGCGAGGTGATGGAGAACGATCCCGACAACGAATGGCTGGCGCGCGGGCCGCGCTTCCGCCTGCCGGCGGAGATGATCCGCGACAACGCGCTGGCGGCGGCGGGCTTGTTGAAGGAAAAAATCGGCGGCCCACCGGTGAATCCGTATGAGTTGGTGGAGGCGTTCAAGCCGTTCAAAGCGGGAGAGGGCGACGACCTCTACCGGCGCAGCCTCTACACGACTTGGCGCCGCACCAGTCCGCCGCCGGCCATGCTGACCTTTGACGCGCCGCGCCGCGCGGTGTGCAGCGCCAAGCGCGAGCGCACGGACTCGCCGTTGCAGGCGCTCATTTTGCTCAACGGCACGCAGTTCGTGGAAGCGGCGCGGGTGCTGGGGCAGCGGTTGCTGGAGGAGTCGGGCGGCGACGTGGATCAGATGATCGAACGCGGCATGCTGCGCTGTCTGAGCCGGAAACCGGACGCGCGGGAGCGGGAGATTTTGGGGCGGCTGTGGGCGGAGCAGTTGGCGCACTTCGAGCGGCAACCGGAGGAAGCGGCGGCTTTGATCGCGGTGGGGAACACGAAGGCGGGGGAGGGAGCGGATGCGGCAAGGCTGGCGGCGGCGACGGTGCTGGCGCAGGCGCTTTTGAACCACGATGA
>CAZNKC010000408.1:0-634 GCA_964573315.1 uncultured Verrucomicrobiaceae bacterium
TTGTCCTCGGCGACGAACTGACCCTGCAAGGCTGCTTCGACGAGATGCGCACAAATCCCTGGTTCCATTTTTAACCCTTATTTCCAATTTCACGTTCACCTCCCACACCATGCCCATCGATTTCCCCAGTTTCTTTTCCGCGGCCTTCGAAGACGGATGCCTGCCTTACGACTATCAAAAGCGCCTCGCCTGCGGGGAACGCAAGGAAGCCCAGGGGGATGCTGACTGGCTCTCTCAATCCGGCCCCTGCGAATCCCGCCTCATCGCCATCCCCACCGGCCTCGGCAAAACCGCCGCCGTAGTGCTCGCATGGCTCTGGAACCGTGTCGGCGCTCCTTCTCTCAACTCTCAACCCTCAACTCTCAAGCACCCCTGGCCCCGCCGTCTCGTCTATTGCCTGCCCATGCGCACGCTCGTGGAGCAGACACGGGATGAAGCGAGAAAATGGATCGCCAATCTCATCAAAGCTCATCAAGAAGGCCGGATTCAGTTCAGCAAAGAGGTCATTGACGACCTGGAATGGCTATATGCCCACTCTCCTGTCATCCTCATGGGCGGCGAAGACACCGAAGATTGGGACTTGCATCCCGAAAAGCCCGCCATCCTCATCGGCACCCAAGACATGCTCCTCTCC
>CAZNKC010000408.1:644-1381 GCA_964573315.1 uncultured Verrucomicrobiaceae bacterium
GCAAGCGTTCCGAGCGAGCGGGACAAACACGCACACCTGGTGGATGAGCGCCACCCTCACGGACACACGCTTGGCAACCGTCGATCACCCCGCGCCCCCGCAGGGCTGGCCGCGTCTTGAACTCAGTGAGGCAGAAAAGCAGACCGAAACCGTGGGCAGGCTCATCAAGGCCAAAAAACCCGTGGAGCGGGCCGCCTATACACTCACGCCCGGCGCCAAGAACAACCACGCCCAACAGCTTGCCGCGCTCATTCAAGCGGAACACAAGGAAGGCGCCTTGACCCTGGTCGTGGTGAATCGAGTGCCGCGCGCCCGCGAGCTTTTCCTCGCGTTGACGGCTCCCAGGAAACAAGGCAGGCAGACCTTGCCGCCGCTGTTCCCGGCGGAGAACGTCGCTCTTATTCACTCGCGGTTCCGCCGGCAGGATCGCGCCCATCATGAAAAGCTGCTCTTTGGCAGCGGCAATCGTATCGTCATCGCCACGCAGGCCGTGGAGGCCGGCGTGGATGTCTCCGCACGGCTTCTCATCACCGAGTTGGCGCCCTGGTCCTCGCTAGTGCAGCGCTTTGGCCGTTGCAACCGGCGCGGCGATCTGGATGACGCGAAAGTCATCTGGATTCCCATTCAGGACCAAGGCGACCTCTGCCTGCCCTATGCTCCCGAGGAACTCCAGGCTGCCGACGCCCAAATGCGTTCTCTCACCGATGCCGGACCGCAAAGCCTCGCCAGCATCAGCG
>CAZNKC010000408.1:1391-1689 GCA_964573315.1 uncultured Verrucomicrobiaceae bacterium
GTTCCCGAAAAGCCCGTCGTCCGCCCGGTCATCCGCCGCCGGGATTTGATCGATCTCTTCGACACCACCCCCGACCTCTGCGGCCAGGATCTCGACATCTCCCGCTACATCCGCGACGGCGAGGACAGCGACGCGCAGTTCTACTGGCGCGATGTGCCCAAGGACAGCCTCCCCTCCGTCGAAGCCCCGCGCCCCTCGCGCGATGAACTCTGCCGTGTGCCGAGACATGAAGCCGCGAAGTTCATCAAAAACAACAAAGGCCGCGTCTGGACCTGGAACGCCCTCGCCAAGCGATGGG
>CAZNKC010000409.1:0-1671 GCA_964573315.1 uncultured Verrucomicrobiaceae bacterium
GGAAAATTAGGATTGTAATCGTGCGCAAGTCATATTAACCGAACAGTATTGGGCTGAAAGCCTGCACCACAACAAGGAGAGGCGGTTTGTAACCGCCTGTCCCGGAGGGTGGGACTCTGTTCCAGCTCATTTGCTCGCGGGTGGAAGGACAACTTCTCCCACACATGCAGGCTGAAAGCCTGCATGACTGGTCACGGGCAGAATGCCCATGCTACTTGCAGGCTGAAAGCCTGCACCACTCGTCTCAGGCAGGATGCCTGAGCTACTTTTTCGCGAGACGCCGAGCTTCGGCGTCGAGTTCGGCGGCTTTGGCTTGCGCTTCGGGCAGCGGCAGGCCGGGTTTGACGCCGGGGCGTTGGTGACCGGTGGCGGTGAGCCAGGCATCGCGGAGGAGAGCCTGCTTTTGTTTGACGAGGGCGAGGATGGCCGGGCCGTTGGGATGATCGGGTGAGCCGTCTTCGGCAACGACCAAATCCCAGGCGGCCAGCAGCGGCTTGGCCATGACCAGATGGCCCGCCGGATCGGGATGGATGCCGTCCTTGGCAAAGGTGAAGGCGGGATCGGCGGCGCGCGCGGCGGCGAGGGCGGCGTTCATCGGGCCGTGGAGGTCGATGACTTGCCAGCCGGCGGTTTTGCCTTGGGCGAGAAGCCAGTCGGAGTAGGCGTCGAGCACGCCGTTGTAGCCGGCGAAGGGCTTCGGGTAGGCGTCCAGCCCGGCGGGCAGCAGACGCTCCCGGATCGGCAGCGGATCGAACACGGGCGGAGTGAGATGGATGATGAATGCGCCCGCGGCGGCTGCTTTTCCCCGCAGCTTTTCGATGCCGCGACGGTAGGCGGCGAAGCGGTCCTCCGCCAGCGGGTGGTAAATGCCGTCGTTCATGCCGTAGCAGGCGATGACGAGGTCCGGTTCGGTTTGGGCGAGGACACGGTCGAGGCGCTCGTGCAGGTTGGGGCGGGGAAACTGGCCGTTGGCATGGCCTTCCTCGGAGAGGCCGGAAACGGTCTCGCTGGCGAGGCCGAGGTTGAGGATTTCCACCTCGCGCTCCGGCTGCCGGACGATGAGCGCGGCCTCGGTGAGGGCGATGTACCCGCCGTTGTAAGTGATGCTGTCGCCGAGAAAGACGATGCGCTTGGCATCAGGCGGCGCGCCGTACGAGGTGAGAACGCCGGTGGCGAGGAAGAGCGAGACGGCAAGCTTGATGGATTTCATGATCGGCGCTCATTCAATCCAAAAAACGGCCCGCCGTCCAGTGAGAAGCCTGGAGACGGGCCGGAGATGATTTGAGATCAGACGACGGGATCAGTTGGCCGCAGTGGCGCCGGCGTTTTTGCCGGCCTTGGCCAGCACGCTTTGCAGTTTTTCCGCAAACGCAGCCGGCGGAGCGCCGCCGAGCATCTGGTCGATCGTATTGCCTTCGGCATCGACGAACTGGAAGTGCGGGATGGGCTGGACGCCGTATTTGCGGGCGGGTTCCAAGGTGTCCCGGTCATCCACATCGAGATAAGCCCACTCGAACTTGTCGTGGAAGGGCTGGACGGCCTTGCTGGGATAGACTTCCTGTTTCATCGCTTGGCAGGGCGGGCACCAAACGGCTGAAAACACCAGAATGACGGGCTTGCCGCTTTTCTTGGCGGCGCTCATGACTTGGCGGTAGCTGTCTTTGAATTTGG
>CAZNKC010000410.1:0-1631 GCA_964573315.1 uncultured Verrucomicrobiaceae bacterium
TGGACCGCGCGCGCGCAGGGCGCCATCGACGGCGCGGCGGCTTTTGCCGGAGACAAAGTCATCGCCGGCGCGCAGGACGGCATCGTTTATGCCTGGAACGCGGCCACCGGCGAGGAAGTGTGGAAGTTCGAGACCGAGGGCGAGGTTCACGCTGCGGCCAACGTCTGGACGCCGCCGGACTCGGACGCCGCGCGGGTCTTCATCGGCAGCTACGATTACTCCGTGTACAGTCTGGACGCCGCCACCGGAGAGAAACAGTGGGCGGCGGAGACGGGTTATTACATCAACGGCGGCGCGGCCGTGGGGGATGGCATGGTCGTCTTCGGCGGCTGCGACTCGGTGCTGCACGTCCACGACGCCGTCACCGGCGAGGAAGTGCGGCAGATCGAGGTCGGCTTCTACATCGGCAACAACGTGGCCATCGCCGACGGCGTCATTTACGTCTCCCACTACGGCAACCGCGTGGGCGCTTACAACATGGCGGACGGCGCCAAGGTCTGGGAGTACGGCGAGCGCGACTTTGAATTCTACGCCGCGCCGGCGGTGTACAAAAACTGGGTGGTGGCCGGCGGGCGGGACAAGCGGCTGCACGGCATCGACCGCGTCAGCGGCAAAGGCGTGTGGGAATTCCGCGCGCGCGCGCGCATCGACAGCTCGGCGGTGATCTGCGCCGGGCGGCACGTCGTGGTCGGCGCGGACGACGGTTATCTTTACCTCGTGCGGCTGGAGGATGGCAAGGAAGTCTGGAGCTACGAGATCGGCGCGCCGGTGAAGGCCTCGCCCGCCGTCGCCGGCCAGTGGGTGGTCATCGGCGCGGACGACGGCGTGCTCTACGCTTTCAAACACGCCAGCGGCATGTCCGTTGAGGAAAAGAAGTGACCGGCACGGAGCAGCGGGCAAAGCCCGTCGTTGGAGTTTGGAGTCAAGCCTTTAGGCGATCATTAAAACGGTGAAGCGCATGGAATGATCGGCTAAAGCTCCAACTCCAATACCCGCGCAAACTCATCCCCCCATCCGCGGACATTCGTCCTCATTCGCTTCCATCCGCGTTGACGGAGTCAAGCTCTATGAATGACCGCAAACTTTTTCTGATTTTTTTCTTGTTATCAAAGCCGCTTTTTGAGAGTTTTGTCCGCATGAAGCGAAAAATCCGGAAAATCCGTTCGCTCTTCGTCCGCCAGCGCTCCCATGATCGGGGCAGCGCGGCGTTCCCGGTCCGTCGTCTCTGCCGGCAGGGACCGCTGGGGAGAAGCTTCAAATTCCCTCCCGTTGGCGGATGCTCTCCGTTAAGGCACCCACTTTTGGCCTCCTTGAATGCCTGATGCCATGTCCTTTTTTCCTCTCCATTTCCTCGCTCCCAACCCCGCGCCATGCCTTCCAGCCAATCCTCCGGGGGAAACGGGGTCAGCGTGCAATTTTTTGACAGAAAGAAAATAGCGTTATCAAAATCCAGCCAGAGTCCATAATTCAAGCGTCCCGGCGCTTCACTGCCACGTCACCGTAAAACGCTCACCAGAATTCACATGCCAATCCCATCGCCCAAATCACCGAAGGCTTCTTTGTCAAGAATTTGCACCCGCCGAGTAGAGCCAGCGGTTGCCCGCTGGCTCCCTCACAGACCCGGACGTGCG